>CAZDDZ010000006.1:0-63848 GCA_964504285.1 uncultured Pseudoflavonifractor sp. | reverse complement strand
GGCAGTTTTACTGCCGGGCTCTGTTCTTCCTATGCATCTAAGAAATTCAAAACTTGATAACTTAAATTCTTTACTTTGGAGATAAAAGCAGCAATCTACTCTTGGCCTAGGGAAGCTCTGATTAAATCCAGTCGTTTGGATTAGCGCGTATATTTTGGGGCGCAGTCTGGGCGGAAAAGATACGCCAAGACATGCGGCGGGATTTAATCCCAGGTTCCCTAGACCCAGCTCTCCTCAATTTCGTGCTTCTTGGCACGGCTCATAAGCTCGGTGATGACCTGCTTGGGATCTTTCCCCTCATAAAGCACCCGGTAAGCCGCCTCAGTAATTGGCATTTCCACACCGGTCTTGTCAGCCAATGCCTTAGCGGTAGCAGCGGCGTAATACCCCTCTACCACAGCGCCGATTTCCTTGACTGCCTGCTCTACTGGGGTTCCCTGCCCAATGAGAATGCCGCAGCGGCGGTTACGGGAGTGCATGGAGGTGCAGGTAACAATCAGATCGCCCACACCGGCCAGGCCGGCAAAGGTATCCTTGCGGCCGCCCAACGCCTCACCCAAACGAGCAATTTCGCTAAGACCGCGGGTCATTAGCGCAGCCTTGGTATTATCGCCAAAGCCCATGCCGTCGCACACACCGGCGCAGAGGGCAATCACGTTCTTTAGGGCGGCAGCCAACTCCACCCCTGTTACATCGTCGGAGGCATAGACACGGAACCGCCTGTTCATAAACAAATCCTGCACCAGTTCGGCAGCCGCCTGGTCCTTCGATGCCGAAACCACGGTGGTGGGCACATGGCGGCCCACCTCCTCCGCGTGGGAGGGGCCGGAGAGAGCCACGACCTTATGGTCGCCGCTTAATTCCTCTTCTATCACCTGGGTCAAGGTAAGAGATGTGTCTTTCTCAATCCCCTTGGATACCGAAACCACGACGGTTCCCTCGTCCAGCAAGTGGGAGAGCTTACGCGCTGTCTCCCGCACGGCAAAGGACGGGGTGGCAAGTACAACAACCTTACAGCCTTTGACACAGCTCATATCACTGGTAACGTACATCTGCTCCGGCAGAGCAACTCCCTTGAGCATGGGGTTCTCCCCTGTCTCTCGCAGGATTTTACTCTCGTTCTCGTTATAGGACCATAAGGTGACCTCGTGGCCGTTTTCTACCAGCACCATGGCAAGGGCCGTGCCCCAGCCGCCGGAGCCTAAGACAGATATTTTCATGGTAAATTACCGCCTTTCCACGGACATGACAAGTCATGTCCCTACAAGTGGTGGGTCATTCCTTTTTGCGGTGAAAACTGAACTTGGACTCCTCACCCTTTAAAATGCGCTGCAAATTACCGCGATGCTTCCAAATGATGAGACCGCCTATAATAAGGCCCAGCAGCAAAAGCAACCAGTCTTGGTAAATCAGCCAGGTCATCACCGGGAATGTAATACCCGTGGACAGGGAGCCCAGGGACACCCATTTGGTAAGAATGGCGAGAATAAGAAAGCCGCCCCAACAAATAAGAGCCAGCCGCCAGTCAATCATAATTGCAATGGTGCCGCCCGAAAGAATGCCCTTGCCGCCCTTAAACTTAAACATACAGGGGAACATATGACCCACCATACAGAAGAGTCCGGCCCAGTATTTGCCCAGCGTGGGGTTCCATATGATCAGCCAAGCACCCAGCAGTACCGCAATAACCGCCTTAAGCACATCACAGAGGATTACCACTAGGGTCAGCGGACCGCCAAAGGTACGGTAGAAGTTGGTGAGTCCCGCGTTACCGCTGCCATGGGTACGCACATCGTCCCGCAGGATATACTTAGAGACAATAACCGCGCCGTTAAAACAGCCCAGGAAATAAGCAACCAACGCCGCAATCAGACCAAAAAGGAACATCCCTCCAGGGGTTATACTATATATCATTGCAGTACCATCCATACACTTACCCCTCCTTGTCACCCTTCTGCCGCACTGTGAGCACCATGGGGGTACCCTCCAAGCCAAAGGTATTTCGAATTTGATTTTCGATATAACGCTGGTAGGAGAAGTGGAACAGCTGCGCGTCGTTGCAGAAAATAACAAAGTGGGGCGGCCTGATACCTACCTGGGTCATATAGTAGATTTTTAGGCGCTTGCCCTTGTCGCTGGGGGGCTGAACCCGAGCGGTGGCGTCCGCCAGGATGGTGTTAAGCATACCGGTGGTAATTCGCAGGGAGGCCTGATCAACCACATAGTTAATCAGCTCAAAAAGCCGATCCACTCGCTGACCGGTCTTGGCCGAGATAAAGACGATGGGTGCGTAAGTCATATAAGAAAGATCCCGGCGGATGTCATCACGCATACGATCCATGGTCTTGGTTTCTTTTTCAATGGCATCCCATTTATTGACTACAATAATACAAGCCTTGCCAGCCTCATGAGCGAGCCCTGCCACCTTGGTATCCTGGTCGGTAACCCCTTCCTGCGCGTCAATCATAATCAGGCACACATCGCACCGCTCGATAGCCATGGTGGCCCGAAGGACGGAAAACTTCTCAATCCGGTCATCTACCTTGGATTTCTTGCGCATCCCCGCCGTATCAATAAGAATATACTTGCCCTTCTCATTTTCAAAGTAGCTGTCCACCGCGTCGCGGGTGGTGCCCGCCACATTGGAGACAATCACTCGCTCAACACCCAAGATACGATTGACCAGGCTGGATTTACCCACATTGGGCTTGCCGATTACCGCAACCTTAATGGCATCGTCATCCTCCGGCTCCTCTTCCTCGGGCGGGAAAAACTTAAAACACTCGTCAAGCAGGTCACCGGTGCCGTGACCGTGAACCGCGGAAACCGGAACCGGGTCACCCAGTCCCAAATTGTAGAACTCATACACATCGGGGTTAGTGGCACCCACAGAATCCATTTTGTTTACCGCCAGCACCACAGGCTTTCCCGACCGCAGGAGCAGATTAGCCACCTCCTGGTCGGATGCCGTCATCCCGGTTTTAATATCGCAAACAAAAACGATGACAGTAGCATTGTCAATGGCAATTTCAGCCTGCTCACGCATGAAGGACAAAATTTCACTGTCGGTACCCGGCTCAATACCGCCGGTGTCCACCATGTCAAATTTACGGTTTCTCCACTCACTCTCGGCATAAAGCCGGTCACGGGTGACGCCCGGGGTATCCTCTACAATAGAGAGTCGCTGTCCCACCAGCTTATTAAAGAGCATGGACTTACCCACATTAGGACGACCCACGATGGCAACCAAAGGCTTCGGCATATCTTTCCTCCTTTAAACAAACAGGCAATGAAAAAAGAAAAGCAAAAAAGCTTTCTCTTTTCGTATTTCTTTTTCCTTCTTCTTTATTGTCTCTGAAAAATCTTATCGCACAGGTCAAACCCATCCTGATTAACGGGTACCACCTTGACCTTCAGCTCCCGCTCCACGTCGGCGACGGTCACATCGTCCAGAAATACGTCCTCGCCATGGCGAAGCATATTAACAGGCACAATAAGGCGTTCACCCAGTGGCTTATCCTTAAGCTGTGCAATCAGGTCGCTGCCGGTAATTAGGCCGGCCACGTCAATGGTCTCACCAAAAAAGCGGTTTATAATGGGATAGACAAGGCCCTTAACAGTATGGCATTTCTCTGCCGTCATGTCAACGATTTGGGCAATAAAGGGGGCGGCGGCTACACCGGTAGCGATGGAAAAGTCCGATGCCGTTTCACTCTCATCGGTCATGGAAAGGGCCGAGCGAAACTCAGTCAGAAGAAGTCGGAGCATACCCACGCCGTTTTCAAGCTGGGTATAGTCCTCGAAATACTCGTCGGAAGGCAGCGGCCGCTCGGCCTTGAGGTAAAATTCGTCGGAGCACCAAAACAGAGTGGTGCCAAACCGCTCCATACAGCTTTTCCCGTATCCCTCCACCATATCCACCACAGCCTCGGCTTCTTTCTTTGTATAGGGGCGCAGATTGGTCAGCCCCTGCCGATGCTTTGTGAGCCCCACAGGCACCACAGAAACCGATTTAACGCCGGGGTACAGCGCCGCCATATCCTCCATACTGCGCATAAGCTCCGGCCCGTCATTCATGCCGGGGCACGATACAATTTGGCAGTTCATGGTGATCCCTGCCTGGGCAAAGCGCTTCATGTGCTCTATACCCGCACCACCACTCCGGTGGCCCAGCATTTGGGCACGCAATTCCGGGTTGGTGGTGTGCACAGAAATATTCAGGGGTGAAATACGCAGGTCAATTACCCGCTGTATCTCCCGCTCCGAAAGATTGGTTAAGGTAATATAGTTGCCCATGAGGAAGGAAAGGCGAGCGTCATCATCCTTAAAATAAAGAGACTCCCGCAGCCCGCGGGGCAGCTGATCCACAAAACAGAAAATACAGTTGTTGGCGCAGGAGCGTGCTCTATCCATGAGATAGGTCTCAAAATTAAGGCCCATATCCTCGCCGTCTTTCTTCTTGACAGGAAGGACGCGCACACTGCCATCGGCCGCCTTGAGGGTAAGCTCCAGGCGGCTGTCATAGGTATAATATTTATAGTCCAGCACATCCACAATGGGGTGTCCATCCACATGGGTAAGCGTTTCCCCCATGGCCACACCGGCCTTTTGGGCCGGGCTGCCGGGGTCAACGGACTTGATTACAGTAAGGCTCATTGGTACTTCTCCTCGTCGTGTCACGCTTCGCTCTGTCGCTATTTCTCTTGCTCGACGGCTCAGCACTTTGCAAAAAAAGAAAGAGGGGCATAAAATACCCCCCTCTTCCTCTCTTTATGCCGTTTTACTTCGCAGCCTCAGCTTCGGGCTTGCCCAGCACAATGCCATTGTAGGTCATGCAGGACTTGCACATCCGGTGGGGCAGACGAAACTCGCCGCACTTGGGGCAGGTCGTGGAATTGGGAGTCTCCAGCTTCCAAACGGAGCTGCGACGCTTGTTCCGACGCTGCTTGGATACTTTACTCTTTGGAACCGCCATTGGTGACACCTCCTTGGTTTGTTTCCCGTACGGGAATGTAGTTACTCAGGCTTTTTATCATCCAACAGCTGCGCAAGCGCGGCCAAACGTGGATCGATGTCGGGCTTGCAGTTGCAGGAGCTCTCATTGAGGTTAGCTCCGCACTTGGCACAAAGGCCCTTGCACGCTTCTGAGCAAAGATGCTTGGTATCCATCTCGAGGATAAAGGTCTCCCGAACCAAATCGCCCAGAGCGAGTTCATCTTTTTCCAGCAAAATAATCTCGTCGCTCTCCTCCCCTGCCAGCTCGGTAGCTAGCAGCGTGTCGAGCCTCACCCGCATGTCACGGGTAAAGGGCGCCAGGCATCGGTCACAGTTGAGCTCCAGCGTAGTGAACGCCTCGCACTCTAAGACCAAAGCGCCTGCCATGTTGCGTACCTGACCGGTTACACGGACGGGTCGAACGGCGGGTTTTTCTCCGTTCCACTCCAAATTGGAAAAGTCCATTTCGAAGTCAAACGGCAGTGACGCGCCGGGCACATGAATGATTTCTCTCAGGTTTAATCGCATAGCTTTCTCCTCACAACGGTACAGCGGACATTATAACGAAAAATCCCGTCAATGTCAAATACTTTCTTCTATTTTTTTACGAAATGTGCTACAATGTGGTGCAGCGGGAGCAAGTCCCCGCCCGACACAAAGGACGCGGCCGCGTCCCGGGAGGATACGCATGAAGGAATTTACCATACAAAAAAATGACGCGGGACAGCGATTAGATCGGTGGCTGGGCAAAACGCTGCCTCTTCTTCCCGCGCCGCTGGCGCAGAAATATATTAGACTCAAGCGGGTCAAGCTCAACGGCAAGGGCGCCGCGCGGGATACCAGACTGGAGCTGGGAGACGTGCTTCAGCTCTATATCAACGACGAATTTTTTGAAAAGCCCTGCGAGGAGAACGCCTTTCTCTCCATTTTTAAGCCTCATTTAAATATTGTCTACGAAGATGAAAACCTTCTGCTGGTAGACAAGCGTCCCGGCATCGTGGTGCACGCCGACGAAACCGAAAAAGTCAACACCCTAATTACCCACATCCAGGCCTATCTCTATCAGAAGAAGGAGTGGAACCCCAAAGACGAGCAATCCTTTGCCCCCGCCCTATGCAACCGCATTGACCGCAACACCGGTGGAATTGTAATTGCCGCCAAAAATGCGGAGGCTTTGCGAATCATAAACACCAAGATCAAGGATCGTGAAATTGAAAAATATTATTTGGCCGTGGTGCTGGGGCGCATGAATCCGCCCGACGGAAAGCTGGAAGGCTTTCTCCTCAAGGACGAGGCAAAAAAACAAGTGTCAGTCTACCACCGCCCGGTTCCCGGCGGAAAGAGTGCCGCTACCTTATATAAAACGCTCAAGGTAAAGAACGGGCTCTCCCTGGTGGAGTGCCAGCTTCTTACGGGACGCACCCACCAGATACGGGCCCAGTTTGCCGATGCCGGCTGTCCCCTTCTGGGAGACGGCAAATACGGCAGAGAGCGAGAAAACAAAAAATACGGCCGTACCAACGGGCAGGCACTTTACTCCTATAAGCTCACCTTCACCTTCCCTACCGAAGCCGGAATTTTGACCCCCCTAAAGGGCAGAACCTTTTCTGTGGAGGATGTGGATTTTACAAGGGAATATTTTGCTTAATGTGTCTCCGTGCCAGCCTTACGGCCACAGGAAGTCCCGCCGATAAAAACAATACAACTTTTTTATTGACATTTCTCGCAATACCATATATTATTTAATCCGTTAAAGGGCGTACCCAACCGCCGGTGGGGTACGCTTTTTTTCCGCATTAAGGCCCTGTGCCAATAAATCATAGAAACGGGGGAGGATCAATGTCCAAGGAGCTTATCCGCCTGTCGGATTGTTTCATGCAGTTTGATGAAGACGTCATTCTTGACCACATCAATCTCTACATCAATGATAAGGAATTCCTCACGCTGCTCGGCCCCTCTGGCTGCGGCAAGACCACCACACTACGTATCATCGGTGGTTTTCTTAAGCCGACCTCAGGGGACGTATTTTTTGACGGCGTGAGGATTAATGATGTTCCGCCCCATAAGCGGAAGGTCAATACCGTATTCCAAAAGTATGCTCTGTTTACCCACATGAATATCTTTGAAAACGTTGCCTTTGGGCTGCGCATCTCCAAGGTACCAGAGGCCGAGCTTACTCAGCGGGTGGAGGAGGCTCTCACCCTCGTTAACTTGGCCGGCTACGGCAAGCGGAACGTCAACTCTCTCTCCGGCGGTCAGCAGCAGCGGGTCGCCATCGCCCGCGCCATTGTAAACCGCCCGCAGGTACTTTTACTGGACGAGCCCCTGGGTGCTCTTGACCTGAAGCTGCGCAAGGACATGCAGGTAGAGCTCAAGCGCATTCAGCAGCAGGTTGGCATCACCTTCATTTATGTCACCCACGATCAGGAAGAGGCTCTCACCATGTCGGACACGGTAGTAGTTATGAACGAGGGTCGCATCCAGCAGATTGGCTCCCCCGAGGCCATTTATAACGAACCCAAAAATGCCTTTGTGGCTGACTTCATCGGCGAGAGCAATATCATTGACGGCATCATGCATGAGGACAAGGTTGTCGGTATGTACGGCAAAAAGTTCCCCTGTCTGGACGGCGGCTTTGCTCCCAATGAGCCTGTTGACATTGTCATCCGTCCCGAGGACATTGACATTGTTTCTGTGGAGGAAGGGCAGCTTACAGGTACGGTAACCGAGGTTACCTTTAAGGGCATGCACTACGACATTATCGTGGATTTCCGCGGCTTTAAGTGGCTCATCCAGACGACCGACTACTCCCCCGTGGGAGCGAAAATCGGCGTAAAAATTGACCCAGACGGCATCCATATTATGAAAAAGAGCCGTTATTCCGGTCAATTTGGCGATTACAGCTCCTATTCCGCCGAGTATGACGAGCTCAACGAGGAGATGGAGGAAGAAGATGAAGAGTAAGGCCATCAGCTATCCCTATGTGGGGTGGATGGCAATCTTCGTGGTGGCGCCGCTGATTATTATTGCGGTCTATGCCTTCACCTCCGCAAGCGGCGGCTTCACCCTGGCCAATTTTACGGACATGTTCCAATATGCCTCCGCCTTTGGCCGTTCCTTTCTGCTGGCCGCCATTGCCACCGCAATCTGCGCCCTGATTGGTTATCCTCTAGCCTATTTTCTGGCGCGGGATACCGGCTGGATGAACCGTATGGGCACCATGCTCATTATGCTGCCCATGTGGATGAACTTTCTGCTGCGCACCTACTCCTGGAAGTTTCTTTTGGAGCGCAACGGTCTCATTAACACCATTCTTGGCTTTGTAGGGCTTGGCCCCTTTCAAATGATTGACACCCAGGGCGCCATTGTGCTGGGCATGATTTACAACTTTTTACCCTATATGGTTTTGCCCATTTTCTCGGTTATTTCAAAAATTGACTCCCGTGTGGTAGAGGCCGCCCAGGATCTGGGCGCCAGTAGCTCCATGGTGTTTCGCAAGGTAATCTTGCCCTTGTCCCTGCCGGGGGTGCTCTCCGGCATTACCATGGTCTTTATCCCGTCGGTATCCACCTTTGCCATTTCCCGCCTGCTGGGCGGCAGCAAGACCCTTTTGCTGGGCAATCTCATTGATATGCAGTTCTTGGGCAGTGCCTATAATCCACAGCTCGGCAGCGCCATTTCTCTGGTCATGATGGTCATTGTCATGCTCTGTATGGCGGTTATGAACCGCTTTGGCGAAGGCGAAGAGGGGGTGGCCATGCTATGAAGCGAAATGGTATTTTCAGCCGTCTGTTCATGCTGCTGGCCTTCTTATTCCTCTACGCCCCCATCCTGGTGCTGGTGGTATTCTCCTTTAACGCTTCTAAGAGTAAGGCGGTATGGGCGGGCTTTACGCTGGACTGGTACAAGCAGCTCTTTCAGAACGAAATGATTTTAAACGCCCTATGGGTCACGCTGGCGGTGTCCGCACTGGCGGCCGTGCTCTCCACCATTATTGGCACTGCGGCTGCCATCGGCTTCCGAAACTTAAAGCGGCGCAGCCGCGGGGTATGCATGACGGTTAACAACATCACGCTCACCAATGCCGACATTATTACCGGCGTGTCCATGATGCTGCTCTTCACCCTGGGCGTAAGCGCTTTCAACGGCTCCTTGGGCCAACTGCTGGGCATTAAATGGAGCATGGGTTTTTCTACCCTTCTCATTGCCCACATTACCTTCGACGTGCCCTATGTCATTTTGTCGGTCAGCCCCAAGTTGCGCCAGCTTGACCCCAATATTTATGAAGCGGCGCAGGATTTAGGCGACCACGGCTTCCACGCGTTCTATAAGATTATCTTGCCTGAAATTATGCCCGGCGTTATTAACGGGCTACTCATGGCCTTTACCCTCTCCATTGATGACTTTATCATCAGCTACTTTACTGCGGGCGCTCAAGTACAAACCCTGTCCATGGTCATTTACTCCATGGCCAAGAAGCGAGTCAGCCCTGAGATCAACGCCTTGAGCACCTTGATGTTTATTGTAGTCGTGGGTCTGATGGTGGTGGTCAATCTCCGTCAAACGCGTCAGGATCGCCTTGCCAAGCAGCGGCGCTCTGCCTTGACGGCAGCTTCCCATTAACTTCCGGGCAGACCGCCTTGAAGAATATAATCTCGAAAGGGGCAAATGAAACGAATTGAAAAAGAAGATCCTCTCTTTGGTGCTGGCCTCGGCCAGTCTCCTCACACTGGCACTCACCGGCTGCGCCGGCACTGGTGGCGACGCCACAAAAGGCGTTGTCAACGTATACAACTGGGGTGAGTATATCGATATGTCGGTGCTGAGTGATTTTACCGCCCAGACCGGAATTAAGGTTAATTACCAGAACTACGACTCCAACGAAGCCATGTACGGTAAACTGGCCGGCGGCGGCAGTGGATACGATGTGATTATCCCTTCTGACTATATGATTGGTCAGCTCATTGAAGAGGATATGCTGGAGCCTATTAATTTTGACAATATTCCCAATTTTGCCGATGTGGATCCTGCACTAAAAAATCCAGAGTACGATCCCGAAAACCTTTACTCCGTACCATATATGTTCGGCATTCTGGGCATTATCTATAACACCACCATGGTAGCCCCCGGCGAGGACATGGAAACCTGGGATGTGCTCTGGAACGAGAACTATTCCGGTGACATTCTTATGTTTGACAATTCCCGCGACACCATTGGTATTGCTCTCAAAAAGCTGGGTTACTCCTACAACACCACTGACGTGGCCCAGATCACCCAGGCAGTAGATTTGCTGCTGGAGCAGAAGCCGTTAGTTCAGGCCTACGTTATGGACGATATTTTTGAAAAGCTGGAGGGCGGTAACGCCGCCATGGGCGTCTACTACTACGGCGATTTCTTGACCATGTACGAAAATAATGAAGACTTGGCCTTTGCCCTTCCTCGCGAGGGTACCAACCGTTACGTGGATGCCATGTGCATTCCCAAGGGCGCTGAGAACAAGGAGAACGCCGAGGCTTTTATTAACTTTATGTGCTCCACCCAGGCCGGTCTCAAAAACTGCGAGGAAACCTGGTACTCCTCCCCCATTCTTTCGGTACGTGATGAGTTGGACGCTCAGGTGGTAGAGGATGCCTTTGCCTATCCGGAGGCAGCCTTCATGAAAGAACAGTGTGAGACTTTTGCCTGCCTGCCCGCCGATATTCGCACGCTCTATAACGATCAGTGGGTGCGACTGATGAACGCCACCTAATATTAGCAAAACCCCGCCTATTCGGGCGGGGTTTTGCTTGTTTTATGGCAATTGACGTGGTAGGATATTATTTAGAATATTTATGTAACGTATCAAAGCGCCCATAAACTTGTCTTTTCCCGTCAGAACAGCACCATTTTCTCTTGCAATACGTCATCATGTCTGTGAAGAACCGCTTGCCTAACAAAAAACGCCTGCGTTTCTGTGTATTCCACTTTCTTTTAAAAACGCTTTCAATCAAATACGAAAAGTGAGGCTCAAACTATGTCCATTGATGTTGGCGCAACGGGTCGCGCCGAAACTACCGTTACCGAACAGAATACCGCTTTTGCCGCGGGCTCAGGAAGCCTGCCCGTGTTTGGTACTCCTTTTATGGCCGCTTTGATGGAAGCTGCCGCCGTGGATGCCCTTGCCCCCTTTCTAGCCGATGGTGAGAGCACAGTAGGCATTAGACTAAATATTAGTCATGACGCCGCCACGCCCCTCGGCATGGCCGTGTGGGCCGTGGCACAGGTCACCGCCGTGGAGGGGCGCAAAATTTCCTTTACCGTAACCGCCTTTGACGCGGCCGGACAAATCGGCGGAGGCACGCATGAGCGTTTTTTAATCCATGCAGAAAAATTCATGTCTAAAACTCAGCTGCGAAAGGAACTCTAAGTTATGTCCATTGAACTTGTTCGAGCCTACTTTGCCCTGCTGGGGCGGGAGGATGATATTTTAGAGTTTCCCGTGTCCAGTGCCACTGTGGAGCTTGCCGCCCAGGCCGTGGGCTGTCAGCCCGCCCGTATTGCCAAAACCCTCTCCTTTTCGGTAGACGGCGGCTGCATCCTCATTGTCTGCGCCGGGGATACCAAAATTGACAATGCCAAGTTTAAAGCACAATTTCATACCAAGGCAACCATGCTACCCCCTGAACAGGTCTTAGCCTTTTCAGGACATGCCGTGGGTGGTGTTTGCCCTTTCGGCATTCATAATCCGCTGGTAAGCACCTATCTGGATGTTTCCCTACGCCGGTTTGAGACGGTATTCCCCGCTGCCGGTTCGGCAAATTCCGCAATTGAGCTTACCTGTGACGAGCTTTCTGAGTACGCAAAAAGCAGAGGCTGGGTTGATGTATGCAAAAATTGGGAGGTAACAGCATGAGAGACTTTTTCCGCAATATGAAAATAAGCTATCTTCTGGCCGCCATTCTCTATATCGGGTTCGGTCTGGTTCTCCTGATCTGGCCGGAGACCACGGGCAATGTCATCTGCATTTTCTTTGGTTTAATTCTGCTGGTCTACGGGGCGATTACCATCATCAGCTTTTTTATGCACGATAGCCGTCAGGGCGCTTATCGCTTCGAGTTGATTTTGGGTATTGTGGCGGCGGCGCTGGGCCTTTTGTTCCTTGTGAAGCCGGAATTCGTCCTGTCAATCTTCCCTGTAATTTTGGGCATTTATATCGTCATTGACGCAGGGCTGAACCTGCGCCGCGCCTTAGAGCTGCGGCACATGGAGTACAGCCGCTGGTGGATTGCCCTTACCCTTTCTCTGATTGCTATGGCTATGGGCGTACTCATTTTGTTCCGCCCCCTCTTTATCGCCGACTTCATCACCATGCTAATTGGCGGCGTGCTCATCTACAACGGCCTTTCCGATCTTTGGAGCATCTTCATGCTGGGCCGTGTGGGCAAGGTATACCGCAAGGACCACCCCATCGTAATCGACCCCATTGATGTAGAGTAACACAAAAAAGGCCGCCGGTTTTACAAAAACCGGCGGCCTTTTCATCGTTTATTCCCAGGAGACAAGTTCTCCATCCAAGACATCCTTGCGATAGAATGTCACAAAATCCGGCGCGGCGGCGGGACATTCCGAACGAATAGCCGAGACCATAAGTTCCGGGTTCATGCCAGGGTTCTGGGCGCGGATGACGGTGTTAACGGTAACGCTGTTCCTCCGCTCCTCCACGGTGTAGCTATGGATAAGAGGAATTAAATCAACCTCTACCTGCCCGCTCTTGGCCTTTTTAGAGCGCTTGGATACCACCAGACTCTCCCGAGAAAAAAGCTCCTGAATGGCGACTGCAGCACCCACAGGGGTACCGCTCTCATACTCCAGGGTAACCACATAGTTTACATAAGTCAGGGCCTTTACCGGCTTTTCTGCCAAATAGCACTTTTGTACCAGAATACCCTCCGGCAGAACAGCATTGATGCGTTCCGGAACACTCTCCCGGCTGGTCTCCCCTATTAGTTGAAAATCCAGTACCTCGCACTCACTGCCAAAACCCACCGAAAGGGGCAGCGGTATAGAAACAAAGGCGTGGCGGTTAAAGCCCTCGGTGTGTTTAATTTCAATCCCTGCACGGAGAAAAGCACGCTGAAAGGTGCGCATTAAATCCAGATGAGAGATATAACGCGCTCTCCCGGTCTTGGAGAAGCGCAAACGGTGTTCATTCTGCATCGCATTTCCCTCCCGGACACAGTTTATTTGCCCCGCAGCCCGTGCATTGCTTGCGGCAATCGGGGGTAATGACGGCCTTATAGCACTGTTCACGCTCCCGCCAGAGGAAGTCGGTGCTCACGCCGGTGGACAAAACACTCCATGGAAGCACTTCTTCTCCCGAGCGCTGACGAACGGCATAGAAATCAGGGTCAATGCCACACTCACGGAAGGTATCGATCCAGCGATCAAAGTTAAAATAATCGCTCCAGGAGTCAAACTTGGCCCCCTTGCGCCAAGCACTTTCTATTACATCAGCTAAACGCCGGTCTCCTCGGGCAAAGACGGCCTCCAGGTAGCTGGTGTCCGCATCGTGCCAGTTATAGGTGATGGAGCGTCCCTTCATGTTTTCCCGCAGAAGCTTCACTCGTCGCTGGTACTCTTCCATGGTCACTTGTCCCTCCCACTGGAATGCAGTGTGGGGCTTGGGTACAAAACAAGCGGTGGAAACTGTGATACGCACACCCCGCTTTGGCTCTGTGGTACTCTCCCGCCAAGCGGCGTACACCTTCTCGGTCAGGTCGGCGATGCCCAACACATCTTCGTCAGTCTCAGTAGGCAGGCCCAGCATGAAGTAAAGCTTGACCGCGCTCCAGCCACCTGAAAAAGCCACGCGGCAGGAGTTTAGCAACTCCTCCTCGGTAACGTTCTTGTTGATGGCGTCCCGCAGACGCTGAGTGCCCGCCTCAGGCGCAAATGTTAGTCCGCTCTTTTTCCCACGCTGGAGGCGGCGCATAAGGCCCATAGAGAAATTATCAGCTCGTAGGGAGGGCAGCGACAAAGACACGCCATTTGGCTCGCAGAAGTCCACCAGGCCATCGCAGAGCCCTTCCAGGTGGCGGTAGTCACTGGTGGAAAGGCTGGAAAGTGTCATTTCCTGATAGCCTGAATCCCTGCACGCCTCCTCGCCGTAGCGCACCAGCACCTCAGGGCTGCGGGAGCGGACGGGACGATAAGCGTACCCCGCCTGACAGAAGCGGCAGCCCCGGATACAGCCCCGGAACACCTCCAGCGTCACCCGGTCGTGAACAATTTCCGTGGAAGGCACAATGGTTTTGGTCGGAAAATAGGATGTTTCAAAGTCCTGCACAACCCGTTTGGTCACCACCGACGGCGCCCCCTTCTTAGGGGTAATTGCAGCCACAGTGCCGTCCTCATTGTAAGAAATGTCGTACAGCGAGGGTACATAAAGGCCTGGAATCTTTGCAGCCTCTGCAAGTAATTCTCCTTTACTCCATTCCTCTGCCTTCGCTTTGCGGTAAAGCTCCAACAGCTCCACCGACACATCCTCACCCTCCCCCAGGGAAAATATGTCCACAAAGGGAGCCAGTGGCTCCGGGTTAAATGCACAGGTACCGCCCGCCACTACCAGCGGTGCAAGACCCCTTCTCTCCTCTGACCGAACCGGCAGGCCCGCCAAGTCCAGCATATTGAGCACATTAGTATAGGCCATCTCGTAACCCAAGGAAAAGCCGATTAGGTCAAAATCGGCGATGGGCTCACCGCTCTCAAGGCCGTAAAGCAGAATCCCTTCACGGCGCAGTTCCTCCTCCATATCTCCCCAGGGAGCAAATGCTCGCTCACACCACACCCAGGGAAGTTGGTTCATAACTCCATAAAGAATGCGCAGTCCCAGATTGGACATGCCAATTTCATAGGTATCCGGAAAGCAGAGGGCGTACCGTACCTCTACCTCGCGCGCGTCCTTTACCACCGCGTTATATTCTCCGCCCGTATAGCGGGCAGGCTTTTGCACCCGTGGAAGGATGCGCTCCAGGCTTCGGTCCATGATAAATCCCCCGTATTCTCGTACTTTCGTATCTTTTTATTTTACCTGTTATGGCTCTACTTGGCAAGTGCAAATTACAGGCAGAAAGTGAGGACCCCCAAAAGGGCCCTCACTTTTATTCAGCCGTAAAAAACATTGAAGAATTCCTCGTAGGTCGCCTTCAGGAATTGCTGATGCTCCAGCATATAGAAATAGGCAAACTCGCCATCCCGGCGGCGGATTGCCTCATAAATCCGCTCGTGCTGAAGCTGAAGCTGGGCTGCCACACTCTTTTGCCGATATGGCGGCACCAGCGTCATCATTGGTGGAGCATTCTCCATCAAAATCAGCCGGTCGAACAGTTCCAGCAACACAGGGTTGTGGACAGCGGCCATAACAGCCCGGTGGAAGTCCTGCAGCTCCTCGCCGTCCGTGCGGAGATGAGCGGCAATGTTCGCAATTTCCTCCTCCGTGGCATGGAGGGCAGCCTCCCGAGCCACCGGCGGCTCCAACAGCAGCCGGGCATTGGTAGAGTCCAGAAAGCTTTTGGGGTACGCCTCCTGGCCGTTATTGCGGTTTGAGGCCATCTGTGCCGCATCTATGAGCACATAGCTCCCCTTACCCTTATGGGTACGGATCACTCCGGTCTCACTTAAAAGGCGAAGGCCTTCCCGCACGGTAATGCGGCTGACCCCCATCATTTCAATGAGTTCCTTTTCGCTGGGCAGTAGGTCACCCTTTTGATACACACCCTGCATAATCATATTTTTAATGCGCTCGACCACTTGCTCATACAGCTTTTGTCCGGACACAATCTTTTCCATGTCGCCACCCCTGCGTGATTTTTATTATACCGCAACCACGGGTTGCGGTATAATATGCCACCAGCACGTCTCGCGCCGTGGCTAAAATCTCAGCGCGTGGGCATAGGGAGCCCACATGCGCATAAAATAACTGCTTTGAAGTTATTTTACCACGTCCGGGCAAAAAATACAATCAACGGATGCTCGCTTGTTTTTTTACTTTTTGGGCGCTGTCCATGGTAATAAAGCACACACTGGCCAGCACCAGGGCGCTACCCGCCACCATCGGCGGGGTAACGCTGTCCCCGAACCACAGAGCCGCAAATACAATACTAACCACAGGCTCAGCCATGCTCAGGAAGGCTGCGGTAGACGCGCCCAGTCTGCGAACACCCGCCATCATCAGGAAAAAGCTGGCCGTGGTTGCAGCGCCGGAGCAAAAGACTAATCGCAGTATACCTCCTGCCGTACCAGGCAGAGCCAGAGTTTGGGTTACGGCTGCGTATAGGCCAAAAAACACCGTACCTACGGTAGAGACATAGAACAGCTTGACTGCCAGCGGCAAATCATTGGCCGGACCCTTTTCGTTGGAGATCATATAAAAGCCATACGAGAAAGCGGAGGCTATCGCCAGCACAATGCCCAGAAGAGACAGGTTTCCCCCCTGCCCTGCCAACAGCGCCATGCCTGCCAGAGAGATAAGAATGGCAGTTATCTGGAGCTTAGAAAAGCCAGCCCGGAAGAGGGTCCCCATAACAATGCACACCACGGTGGGGTAGAGAAAATGCAGCATGGTCACGGTACCCACCGGCAGGTGTAGGTATGCCGTGTTGAGCAGGAAGGCAGTCAGGCCCATGCCTCCCATTCCCATCACAGCCACCTGGATAGCCTGCCCCTTAGTGAGCTTGAGAGACTTTCGCTGTACCAGCAGAATAGCCAGGGTAGAAATGCTGACAATCAAATTAGTGAGAAAGAGCAGGCTGTTGGTGGGCAGTCCATCCATTAGCAGCTGCTTTTGCATGCTGGGGATAATACCTAGCATGGTTGCGGCAGAAATTACCGCCAATACGCCGAGGGTCACGAATCCTTCCTCCCTATTTGTTTGCCCGGCCTTGCGCCTCAATCATGTCACGGCACATGCGGCCTTGTTTTGTCTCCTGTCGGGCCTTAAACGCCGCCTCATCCAGAAGCTCTAAGGCTCCGGTGGGGCAAACCCGTGCGCAGGCGGGCAGCATTCCGTTTTGCTGGCGGGTAATGCAGGCATCGCACTTATGCATTTTACCGTCAGTACCAAAGCCGGGCACACCGAAGGGGCACGCCATGGCGCAGGAGTGGCAACCGATACAGTTCTGGTTATCGTACACTGTAAAGCCGTTCTCATCCTTCTCAAGGCACCCGCAGGGACAGCCCATAACGCAGGGTGCGTCTACACAGTGCATGCAACCCACGGAATAGAAACTCAAATCGCCCAGCCGCTCCAACGTGTAGGTGTGGCGAAAGGGCTGCTCGCCCGCCGCCAGGTCAATGTCGTTCTGATCCATGCAGGCAATGGCGCATGCGCCGCAGGCCGAGCATTTTTCAGGGGAAAAGAAAAGGTATTTTTTCATAGTTGCGTGTCCTTTCTTACCGCGCATCGGGTAGAGCGGTAGGCCGGGAACCCGGAATAGGGATCTAAATGATCGCCGTCCATAAGGCTATTGGCGTCAGCCTCAGAGTATCCGTGGTAAAGGTTTACATGACGGGGCAGCACCGTGTCGGTGGGGTGTACCTTGACGGTAATCGAGCCTCTGAGCGTGGAGATGACAATTTTGTCGCCCTCCTCCAGTCCCAAATCCTCGCAGTCGTCCATATTCATGTCTGCGGTAGGCTCCTTCCGCAGAGAGCGGACCGTGGGCACCTTGTGGAGCCGGGAGTGGATGGCATTGGGAATGCGGGAGCCAGAGGTGAAGATAAAGGGATAGGCCGTCTCATCGGCGGAATCCATGGGTTCCTTGTAGGTGGGCAGCGCGTCCAGCCCCCATTCAGGATGAGCCTCAATTAGGGCTGACTTAAGCTCAAATTTTCCGGTTGGGGTGCTTAACCCCTCCTCTACATGCTCCAGCGGCTGCGCTCTATGTACCTCTGCCACCTTCACCGGCAACTCTGCCTTCTTTAAGTCCGCCACCGTAACGGGCAGGTCCCGAATGATTTCATCGATACAAGCTTCATAGCCACGCTCCAGCAGCTCGTCACCCAGATGCATATGGGCAGCAAGCTCACAGAGAATGTCTACGTCCGACTTGGACTGATAAAGCGGCTCAACTGCAGGCTTGGTGTAGATAGCCAGGCCGCCGCTGTATGGCTTAAACTCACCTCGCTCAAAGGAAGAGCAGGCAGGCAGCACAATGTCAGCGTAGTTTGCCGTATCGGTCATAAATAGGTCTACATCCACAAAAAAATCCAATTTCTCCAGGGCCTTGAACATGCGTCCGGAGTCCGGCCACATGCGGGCGTTCATCCCCAGCGCAAACACGCCCTTGACCGAATAAGGATCGCCGGACATAATCTGCCGGGGCAAATCCATGGCCTGCATCTCCCCTTCCAGCTCGTTCCACAAGGGAAATCTTGGCGTGCCAATGGGCGCCTTGGCATTTTGTGGGCGGCGCTCATACATGAACTCCTCCTCGCGGAGGTCAAAGCCACAGGGAACGTGCATGTAGGTGTGCTTTACTGGCCACTGTCCACCGGGACGGTCAAAGTTACCGGTGATGGCCAGAAGCGAAATAATGGCCCGATAATTTTGCAGGCCGTTGCGGTGGTGGGTCAGTGGCGCTGAGCTTTCATAGAAAGACATGCCTCGACTCTGGTGAATCATTTCAGCAGCCTTTACCACTTGGTCGTAAGGTACGCCGGTGAGTGCTTCCACATTTCCCTGATGAAAGCCCTTGACATATGCGGCAAACTCCTCGTATCCATAGACGTACTTAGAGATAAAGTCGTTGTCCGTCCAGCCCCGCTCAATAAGCACATTGGCAATGGTCAGCGCCAGCGCACCGTCAGTGCCGGAACGTGGACGAAGCACCAAATCAGCCAGCTTTTCGGTGGCTGGTGTGGCGCGGGGGTCGACGATGATAAACTTTAAGCCCTTTTCCTTAAGCTGCATTGCCTGACGCGCGCTCATGTAGCTGGAGTAGAAGGGATTGTACGCCCAGCCCAAAAAGAGGTCTGATCGCTTCATGTCAGGACTGCCCTGCTCCCCTGCCGCTACCTTCCATGCCATAAAGGCCGCAGTGTAGCAGGCACTGGATTCGCAGCCGTAGTTGGGAGACCCGAAGGAATAAGCAAAACGACGCAGCGTTTGGCGATACCACTTGCTGTATCCCGAGTAAAAAGCCACGGACTCTGCTCCGTATTTCTCTTTAATGGCATTCAGGCCCTTACCGATTTCAGTGTAGGCCTCCTCCCAGGTAATGGGCTCGAACTTACCTTCGCCCCGCTTACCTACCCGACGCAGGGGGGTCTGAATACGATCTTCACGGTAAATATACCCGCGGTTGGAAAGGCCCTTGGTGCAGAGCTTTCCGTCGTTCACAGGATGACCGCAGGTGCCTTCAATTTTAATTATTTTGCCGTCCTTAACATAGGCATCTACACCGCAGTGCATACCGGGAGAGCAAATATCACAGATGCTGTGACGCACGGTGATGCCCGTATCCTCACCGGGAATTTTTGCTTTCAGCTTGCTCTCTAACTCTGTCATACTTGCCCCTCCAGGTATTCAATAAAGCTTTTTTCCACGCCGAAACGCTCTAGCTGGCAGCGCTGCATGGGGGTAAACTCGCCGCTCTCCCTCCGCAGAATGCGGATAAGCTGGCTTTTCAAAATGCCACTGATGCCGTAATTATCCAGAATATTAAAGCCCACAGGCTTTCCATCCCTCATAACAGCCTGCAAGTAAAATCGCTTGTCAGGCGAATGATAGCGGTAAATCTCTCCGGTCGCACGATTGTCGCCCAAACCGACAAAGTCCATGTCCAGAAAGTGGGTGATGTTGTGAAGGATGTTGCCGTCGGTCTCGCTCCCCACTCCGGCCATATTGCGACCTGCCACCCGACCTTGCACACCCGCATTGGCCCACAGGCCGATAATCTGTGTCTGTCCGCTTTGCAGGTTGTTGCCCTGGCAGCAGTCACCGGCAGCATAGACGCCCGGACAGGAGGTCTCCATCCGTTCGCTCACCACAATGCCCCGGTCAATTTTCACCTGCTCAGGGTTTAGGATGCCTGTGGCGGCACGGGTACCAATGTTTAAGATTAAAAGTTCGGTGTCCAAGGTGCTTCCGTCAGCAAAGGAAACGCGATAACACTCCCCCACCTTTTCAGCACCGGTCAGCGCCTGACCAAACGCCATGCGAATGCCCATGTCTCCGATACGCTTTTCGATCATCTCTGAAACCTCGGGGTAGGCGGCTAACGCAAAGATATGGGGCGCCATATCGGCCAGGGTGACCTCAATTTCCTGCTTGTAGAGAAGCTCTGCCACCTTAATTCCAACCATGGAAGCACCCACTACCACAGCGTTACGATACTTACGTGAGGTAAGCGCCTTCCGCAGCGCCACGGCATCCTCTACCGTACGCATGCAAAAAGCGCCCTCCACCCCCGCAAAGCTGGGCGGGATAAAGGCGGTAGCGCCGGTGGTCACCAATATCTTGTCGTAGCTTTGCTGTGTGCCATCCGCGGTGGTTACCGTTCGCTTCACCCCGTCTACGGCGGTCACTCTGGCATTTTGAATGACGTTTGCGTGATACCGCCCCAAAATCTCCTCCTGGGTACCAAAGGGAAACATTCCCTCATAGGGAAGTCTCCCGGCGGTATAGTAGGTGGTAAGCATGGGGTTATAGGGGGCAAGGCCGGTTTCGGTATAGATGTCCACCCCGGCGTCACATCCCGCTTCCCGCAAGGCAGCCAGCGCGTGGTAGCCCGCACAGCCAAAGCCGATAATAGCAAATCGTTTCATATCTTCTCTCCTCGCCAAGGTTGCTGTAGTAAAGAGGGATGCCCTTCGGCATCCCTCTTTGCAATACGAAGGGCAATTACTTCTCGATAGCCTGCTTTTCCGCGCGGCGCTTAAGGACGTGGGGGTAGCGGAGCTGGGTGTAAACAAACAGAACCACCACGAAAATACCGCAAGCGATGTAATTGGGCAGTGTCAAGTCAGAAAGGTTTACATAGGAGGTGCCCAGCATAAGAATACCGACAAACACCAGGATTGTGTGCAGCACAGCGGGCTTCATGTAGAAGGAGGACTTTCTGTACTGCTCAGGGAATACCTTGGGCAGACGCCAGCAGGCAAGCAGCACCATGAACTCGGTGAGCATGTCGGTGCCAACACCCATGTTGGAGATAGCGGTCAGATCCATGCCGGTGAGGATGGGAATTGCGCCCATAACAAAGAACACACCCAGCAGAATCACGGGCACGCCGGTCTTGGTCTCCTCGGCGCACTTCTCGGGCAGCCAGCCCTCGCGGGAAGCAGCCTGCAAGCCCCGGGTCACCCAGGACAGGGTGCCGTTGAGGGTGGTAAAGAGCGCGAACATGGCGCCGCCAAACACAAAGAACAGATACAGCCAGGTGGGGAAAATTTGGCGAGCAACCAGAGTCAGGTTCTCAAAGGCCACGGTCTCTACCGGAAGGACACCAGCTGCCACAATGCCGATAAAGGCATAGAACACGGCTACAATAGAGGTAGAGAGGATAATGGCCTTGGGAATGGTCTTGGAGGGGTTCTCCACATCGTCGGAGTTCTCGGCTACAAACTTAGCTCCGCCGCAGGCAAAGCTCAGCAGCGCCACACCGGTGAGGAAGTTCTTCAGGCCGTTGGGCATGATGTTGGCGGTAGAGAAGGCCAGATTGCTCCAGGTGACCTGGGGCAGACCGAACGCAATGAACAGGAACAGGGACACCATCAGGCAGGCCACCATGGCCTTCTGGACAATCGCGCTGCTCTTAAGCCCCACTAAATTTACCACAGAGGCGGCAATCAAGGCCACCATGGCCACCACAGAGGCATTAAACTGAGGGAAAATCTGCACGAAGTAGCTGGCAAAGCCCTTGGCGAAGGTGGCAATGAGCACCTGGCTAAGGACGAACATGCCGATGTACATAAATCCGGCCTTATCGCCCAGCAAACGCTTTACATAAGTATAGCCGGCACCGCTGGCAGGAATGCTGGAGGACAGGATAATGAAGGGAATTACGGTGGACAGAGCCAAAAGGGCGCCAAGGACGAAAGCCAGGGGTGTGCCGTGGCCAGTTAGGCCGATGACAATGCCGGTAAGTACCATGATGCCGGAGCCGATAATTTGACCGATACAGAAGCCCATACAGTCGGTAAAGTTAAGCTTCTTACGGCCGGTTTCCGCGGGTTTACTCATAAAACAACCTCCTCATTTCTTTTCAAACGGTTTCCCGTTAGGAAAGCACAGACAACGCAGGGGGATTTACTTTACATAGTCGCCGTAGAACCTGGCCAGCTGGTCAAGTCCCTTTTGAAGGGTTGCCCGGGCGCAGCCGATGTTCAGTCGCATAAAGCCGTCACACTGCTTGCCGTAGTGCGCTCCATTGCCCAGAGCTAGGCCATAGCTTTTGGCTAAAATATCGGTAATTTCATCACTGGATTTTCCGGTACAGCGCATATCCAGCCACATGAGGAAGGTGCCCTCCTGCACGGTGACATTTACCTCGGGCATGTGCTGGGCGCAGAAGCCGGTCACCATTTCCGCGTTGCCGGTCAGGTACCGGCACTGCTCGTCTACCCACTGATCGCCGTGGGTATAGGCGGCCTCGGCAGCCGTGAAGGCCAAATCGCTGGGGCCGAACATCCAGCAAGCATCTAGTGCGTCTACCACCCTCTTGCGCACCAGGTCGTTTGGAATAATGGTGCAGGAGGAAACCAGTCCCGCCATATTAAAGGTTTTGGTAATGGCCGTGTAGACAACCAGCTTATCAAAAATCTGTGGAAAACGCCCGGCAGTGCAGTATTTTCGACCGTCAAGGGCAATATCGGAGTGGATTTCATCACTGAGAAGGTAGACATCATACTTGACGCAAAGATTTACAAGTGCTTCCATCTCTCCCTCGGTCCAGATGCGGCCAATGGGGTTATGGGGATTGCAGAACAGAATGGCCTTTACGCCGTTCTTCAGTTCCTCCTCTAAGCGGGCAAAGTCCATGCGAAAGGTGTTATTTTCGTGAATCAGTGGGCAGTCCACCAGTGTGCAGCCGCTATTCTGAATGGCCGCGAAGAAGGGATCGTACACAGGGGTGAACACCAGTACCTTGTCCCCCTTGTCTAGCAGTGCCCCCAAGGTAAAGCGCATGGCTGTAACCACGCCGCTGGTGGGGAACATCCACTCCCGCTCCGGTCTCCAGCTATGGCGGCGTTCCCACCAGCCCTGAATGGCCTCATAATAGGACTCCAGCGGTTCGGCATAGCCCATTACGGGGTGCTCGCAGCGTTTTTGCATGGCCTGCATAATCTCGGGCAGGGTTGCAAAATCGGTGTCGGCAATCCAGAACGGAAGCAATCCGCTCTTTACGCCATAGGAGTTCTGCTTGTTCCACTTAATACTGGTGGTACCGGTTCGGTCAATCACTTTGTCAAAGTCATACATGAAGCATGGTCCCTTCTCTCCTGAGTGATCTTCGCGGTCGTTACAGACCGTGCGTCAAGGCGGTTATCCTGTTATATATTTTCGCCTTGTCTTGTCATGTATTATAACAAGACAACTTTGTTTGCGCAATAACAATATTGCTTTTAATTTAAAATTGGATAGGTAAACAAAAACTTACAAACTATTTTGTTGTGATTATACAAGCATTTCTTTCCTCGTTTATATAACATGTTATTTCGCCTGTATTCGTTTTCGTTACAAAAATCACACAACAAGCAGGGATAGCATTCCCATAGCAATGGGGGGTATCAGCAGTGCCGGCAGTAGATTTAAGGTTTTAATTTGCTTTATATTTAAGATACTCATTCCCGAGCTGATAATCAGGACACCGCCCACAAGACTGATTTCGGTCAGGAGCGTGGGCGTAATAAAGGGAGCAATGAACTGTGCCAGAAGAAAAATCGCGCCTTGCCAACAAAAGAGCACCACTGCCGCTAATGCAATTCCAAATCCAAAGGTGGAGGAGAGTACAACGGAAGTAATTCCGTCCAGAATTGCGTTGGTAAACAGGTAGGTGTTATCGCCCTTTAGCGCACTTTCCATAGGGCCGAGAATGGACAATGTTCCTGCGCAAAAGAGCAAAATAGCAGTGGAAAGTCCCTTTGCCAGGTCAGACCCTTTTGATATTTTGGACACCAGTTTGTCAAAAGCCGTGTCCAGCGAGAGCGCGGTACCAATAATTCCCCCCAGCGCAAGACTGACAATAAAAAGCACATGGTATTTGCTTTCCGGCATGGCCTGCACCACAGAATTGATGCCCAAGGCCACAGCGGCAAGCCCCATGGCATCCAGCATAATAGTTTTATACTTCTCACCAATTCCACGCTTTAGGGTGCTGCCGGTAATACTTCCGGCCAGAATTGCCCCTGCGTTAGCAATCGTTCCAATCATATTTTTCCTCCGTTTTTTAGTTTCTGTGTCAAGCATAAACCCTCAAGTTGCTAGAGAGTCAACAAAAAATTATAAGGCAACACCGCACAATTCGGCAAGAACGATTCGCAAGAAAAATCCGTGTCAGAAAAAGGCGTAAATTTGCCGGAATCCTCACGGATTTCAAGAATTTACAACGAATTTTTTGCAAAGCGCCGCAGACGCAATTGTGCGGTGTTGCCCTAAAAAAGGCCCTGCCGATTTTACGGCAGGGCCTTTATTCATGCACCGGAATTTGAAGTTCCGTGACAAACTGGCCGGGATCTTCGGTCAGTCCGTAATCAATCAGGGTAAATTCGGCGCCGTCACCTCGAAGGGTAAGTCCACGGGTCTCAATCCAGCTCAGCAGCACCCGGTATCGTTCCTTTGCTCCGTCATGCGTGCCGCGAAACCGCAGACATGCCCACTTCCCTGCCGGAAGCGCACCTCCCTCCGGTGCTGCGTCCCCCGCCTCCAGCAGACAAAATAAGGCGCTGTATCGGCCTAGTTCCCCGCTTTCCAAATCCTCCCGTGCGGCAGTCAGGCCTACTTTGCCCAGAAAAAGATTAGGACCAAGTCCAGTACTATTTTCCAACTGGCGCAAAGGCAGCTCCAAATCGTCGCCCGTGTGGATTTGCCCGCGCAATATTGCAATTGGACGGCGGCACATGGTCTCCAGGCGAACCATATCCAACTTATCCGGCCGTACTGCGTCTTCAATCCGCTCCACTCTGGTTTTCAGCCGGGCCTGTACCAACATGAGTTCCTTTAACTGCTCCGCAACCTGCGTTTGCTGCCACTGGAGCAGTTCCAGCACCTGACGAGGGTCCCGTCTGTGGAGCTGCACCTTGATATGATCCAACGATACCCCTTGTGCCCGCAAATATCGAATGGTGTTTAGCCGCTCGAATTGCTCGGTTGAATAGTAGCGGTAGTTGGTTTCCGGGTCAGTATAAATAGGGCAGAGTAATCCCAGCTGATCGTAATAACGCAGGGTACAAACATTCATGCCGAAAAGCTTTGCCATCTCGCCAATGCGAAAAAGCTGACGCATAAGCTTCCCTCTCCTTCTAAAAGTTTCCCTTGACTTTTTCTCGCAGTAACTTATTATATATTATAACACGTTTTGCGACAATGTGCGACGCAAGCGAATAGAAAGGATGATTTTCCTCATGAAAAAGACGGTTATCTGCTCGGAAAATGCCCCCAAAGCCATTGGTCCCTACTCCCAGGCCATCTGTATGAACGGTATCATCGCTACCTCCGGGCAGCTCCCCATCGATCCGGCTACCGGAAAACTGGTAGAGGGTGACATTACGGTTCAGACCGAGCAGTGCTTTAAAAACCTAAAGGCCGTTCTGTCTGCCGCCGACCTAACAGTGGATAATATTATCAAAACCACTGTTTTTTTATCCGACATTGCTAATTTCACCGGTATGAATGAGGTCTATGCCAGGCACATTACCACCGACTTCCCTGCCCGCAGCGCATTCCAGGTAGTTGCTCTGCCCATGGGCGCTTTGGTGGAAATTGAAACCCTGTGTGCCCGTGGTGAAATTCCTACCGCCGACATGCTCCCCGGGAGTATTTGCGGATGCAGTCTGTAAGTATTTGCTCAGCAGATATTCTTGTAGCAATGGGGCTGCCGCAATCATGCGGCAGCCCCATTTTTTATCCTTCCACCAATATCCCCGTAAGATCTACTGGCTTTGCGTCATTCCAAAGACGCTCCAGGTCGTAGAACTTGCGGGTCTCGTCCATGAAAACATGTACCACCACGGAGGAGAAGTCTAAAAGCACCCAGCTTCCGCCCCGGTGACCCTCAATGTGGTGAGGAGGCTCACCGGCCTCCTTCATGACCTTCTCGCACTCATCGGAGAGCGCCTTTACCTGGGTAGTGGATGTTGCGGCGCAGATTACAAAGTAATCGGCCAGTGTGGTCAGGTCGGCGGTCTCCAGAACCTTAATGTCAATTCCCTTTTTGCTGTCTAATGCCTTCGCAATGGTAAGGGCGGTTTCTTTAGGTGTCATATAATAACCTCTTTCGGTGTTTTATTAATCGAAAATTGGAATTCCCGGCGGTGGCCCGTCATCCGTGCTGCCTCCATTGTTTGAGGGCTCAGGCGAGGGTACTTGGGATGGCGGTACACTCTGACTGGGTGAAGGTGATGTGCTAGGGGCAGGCGAAGCACTTCCCTCGGGCGGTTGGCTGGGAGACGTGCTTGGTGACGTACTCGGGGACGTGCTCGGTGAAACGGTGGGCTCTTCTGACGGTTCGGTGGATGGCTTAGGCGAGTCAGATGGCTTGGGCGAGGGGGTACTCTCTGTGCCGCTCCCCTTGCTTAATATCCAGTTGTTATACTTCGTATCCTGCAATGAGCCGCCGGTACAGCCCAATGTGCCGTCCTTGTTGACGTACATAATGTCCAGCTCGCTCTTACGCAGGTCGGTGGTATAAGGGTTAAAATATTCATTGACTACGCTAACTAATTCATCTACCTTAGGGGCCACATAGGACGGATAGTTGTTATAAGTGCGGCTACGCACACCGTTGGCACTGACCCATGGCATGGTAATAAAGCTGACGTTTTCCATATTTAAACGGCCTGAGCCGTTATTTCCCAAAATAGCTTGCTGGGCAAACCACGCTAGATTTCCCACCGACAGTTCTGTGGTAACATTGTCAAAGAACACCTGGGCCAGCTTGGTGATGGTTGGCAGGTCGGTAATCTTCTCCAGACACTGTTCAATTGTGGCTTTTAAAAAGTCCTGTTGTACTTTAATGCGTCCCAGATCTCCGTCTACATATCCAGAATTAAGAATGTGGCCGCTATCGTCCGAATCATGGCGATAGCGCAGCAACTGCATAGCTTGACTGCCATTAAGCTTTTGGTAGCCCTTTTGCAGGTCTATTTTAAAGTTTTGTGAAAGATCATTATAGTACATACGGCGGGGCACATCAAAATAAACACCACCGATGGCATTGACGAGCTCGCCAACCGCCTTCCACTCAATGGTAACGGTGAAATCGGGTTGGAAGCCCACCAGTTGACCAATTTCCTCCTTAAGGGCGGTCATTCCCTTATCGCCCCCACCATACATATTATAAACCGAGTTGAGCTTTTTAATGTCCCAGGAGACGTTTACCAGGGTGTCCCGAGGCAGACTCATGACGTTAAGGTGCTGGTTGGGAATGTCGTAGGAGGCCAGCATCATAGTATCGGTATTGCCGCCGCCATAGGTGTCGCGGCCTACCATGAGAAATGTAAAAAAATTCTTTTTGCGGTCTCCTGCAGTGGTATCATCTTCCTCCGGAACCGGCGTAGCGCCCGGCGCTAACGAGATAGCGGGGTCCTTAGGGCGGTTGGGCGTTGGGGCTACCGCAGGAGGTTTTACAAAAAGAAGGTAAGCACCGCCCAGCAGCACAACAATAGCCGCAAGTGCAATGACGACAATAAAGGCCGCCCGAAGCGCTTTCTGCTTAGAGCTTTGCGCACCCCTGTTCTTTTTTTCCCCCCGACGGGGGCTGGAGGCGGCTTGGCGCTGCTGATTCAGTCGGGTACCGCCTTTTCTTTTTGGCTGCTCTGGCGTCATGGGTTTGTTCCTTTCTCCGCTGTTGTCTCTATTCTAATTTTTACTAGAGTGTTTTTTGAAAAGTAGCAGAATGCGCAGAAACGCTCTAAATAAATATAATTACCTGCTTGAAAATAAATTCTGCTTCTTTGTTGCACGGGCATGATTCTAGTGGTGAAGCATCCACGCCCTGGCCTCGGCGGTATTATGATGGACTGGCAGTCCGCGCTCTGTCATCTCCTGAATACTCATTTCAAAACCCAAAAGCACAGCGGCATCTAAATCAGTCTGCGCCAGGCTGCGCAGCTTTTCTACCCCCGGAAAATTGCGCGTCGGCTCCATGTAATCGGCCAGATATATAATTTTCTCTAAAAGTGTCATATTTGGTTTCCCGGTGGTATGCCAAAAAATAGCATTAAATATTTCGTCATCCACACCGAACCAATCCCTGGAAACCCAAGCTCCGGTCTTGGCGTGGAGCAGCTTGACAGCATTCCGCTCCAGCTCGTCAAGCTCCTCGCCGTACTTGCGGCACAGGCCCAACTGCTCCTCGCCCGAAAGGTACTTGGTACAGTCGTGGAGGATGGCGGCTTTCCTAGCCTTTTCCGGGTCACCGCCCCACTGATGCGCCAATTCCACCGCAGCCTGCTCAGCGCCTCGGACATGTGCAATCCGCTTGGCTCTTATCATGCTGTAAGAGACGCAACGCAGTTCCTGAACAGAAAGATTTTTTAAATCCTTGGTCACCCCGTAGAGGTGATTGCGTAAGAGGTATCCATAAACCTGGGGCCAGAGGTACTCGCTCCCCTCCCCCACCTGCAAGGCCTGGCGCAGCAGCGTAGAGGAAATATCGGTAATTTGGGGCAGCTCAATCAGCATTACCCTGGCCCCAAATTTTTCTTGCAGGTATTGTGCCTGGTTTGTCAGCAGCATGCCCCCGTCGCCCTCGGCCCGGGCGAATGCCGCAATACCCGCCAGTGCCATAATCTCCTCCGGCGCATGCCAGCTTTGAAGGGTAAGGAACATGTCCGTACCCATAAGAAGCCACAGCTCATCTTCAGGATACAGGGTATGAAGCTCTGCCAAGGTATCGGCAGTGTAGCTTTTCCCTTCACGCCTAAGCTCTAAACCCACGGCAGTGATGTCATCCGGTCTGCCCAATTCATTTGCCAAACCATCCGCCATCAGCTCGCTCATAGCAAGACGCTCCATGGCGGTTGCACTCTCCGCAGGAAGTGCCTTATGAGGCGGGATGGCGGCGGGGATGAAAAAAAGCTTATCCAACTGCAGCACCGCTATGGCCGCCCGTGCAGAGGCCATATGCCCTAGATGGGGCGGGTTAAATGTACCGCCGTAGATGCCGATTTTTATGGCAATCCCCCCTTAAAAGTGAAAAAAGATTTTCCTCCACAAATGAGTGAAACTCAAGACGCGTAGGGGGCCATTCTTTACTCTTTCTTTTTGCTCTCTTTCACCAGTACAATTCGATCCTTCTTGTCCTTTGTATGACTTGGACGATAAAGGACGAATTTTGTTCCGATGACCTGCACTACCTCAGCGCGGCAAATCTTTGCCAATGCCTCGGCGGCCTCGCGTGGGGAGTACTCGGAGTTTTCCAGCACCTTGCACTTGATAAGCTCCCGTGCCTCCAGCGCATCGTCGGCCTGCTTAAAGAGGTTATCGCGGATACCGTCCTTGCCGATGTGGACAATGGTATCAATGCTGTTGGCAAGGCCGCGAAGCTGGGCCCGCTGTTTACTTGTCAGTTCCATTTATGTTCTCCAATCCGTTTTTCGGGCACGACACGTCGTGTCCCCACTGGTTCTTCTTACACATTGCCTGCGGCTATTTCAGCTATCCAGACTCTTCCGCAGGTATTCGGTCAGCTTACGTGCAAATTCCTCTAGGGCAACACCCCGGTGGGAAATAGCATTTTTTTCATCCGGGCTTAACTCCGCAAAGGTTTTTTTCAATCCGGGAACAAAGAAAATTGGGTCATACCCAAAGCCGTCCTGACCCTTTGGGGCATAGGCCAGAGTACCGGGGCATTCGCCGCGGGCCGTCACGGTGTCTCCGTTCGGAAAGCAGGCACAAATGCAAGAGACAAATTTACACCGCCTGTCCAGCATCCCACGCATATTCTCCAGCAGGAGCTTATAGCGGCCGGTATCGTCCAGTGCCTCTCCGCCGTAGCGGGCCGAGTAGACCCCCGGAGCGCCGTTCAAAGCATCCACACAGAGGCCGGAGTCGTCAGCCACAGCAGGCAGACCGGTTTGTTCCATAACAGCCTTTGCTTTGAGGAACGCATTCTCCTCAAAGGTAGCGCCGGTCTCCTCCACCTCAATATCCACGCCTACGTCGCTCTCCAGCACAACCTCCACTCCCTGACCTGTGAGAATGGTCTGCATTTCTACAAGCTTATGGGCGTTTTTGCTGGCCAATACCAGTTTCATTGTGTTTAACCTCCCAACGCGGCCTTTTGAATGTCCTGAACCTCCTTGATGCCCTTGGCACATAGGGCAACCAGCATCTGCTGCTCCTCCAGGGTAAAGGCACGGCCCTCGCCGGTACCCTGAATTTCAATGAGTGCACCCTCACCCGTCATGACGCAGTTTAAATCCACCATGGCGGCGGAATCCTCCTCGTAGCAGAGGTCTAATAAAAGCTCATCCTCCACGATGCCCGCAGAAATGGCGGCCACACAGGTTTTCAGGGGCATTTCTTCCAGCACGCCGTCCTGCACCAGCTTGTGAAGGGCATAGCTCAGCGCTACAAAGCCGCCGGTGACCGATGCGGTACGTGTACCGCCGTCTCCCTGGAGCACATCACAGTCCACAGTAATTGTGCGCTCGCCCAAGGCCTTCATATCCACCGCCGTGCGCAGAGCACGACCGATAAGCCTCTGAATTTCGGCGGAGCGGGGGGAGAGCTTAAGCTTGGCAATGTCCCGCTTGCTGCGCTCCCGGTTGGCCCGGGGGAGCATAGAGTATTCTGCGGTGACCCAGCCCTCTCCTTGGGGGACGTGGGGCGGCGTGCGCTCCTCCACACTGGCGGTGCAGAGCACATGGGTATTGCCGCAGCGAATCAGGCAAGAGCCCTCGGCAAATTTATTAATGTTTGGAATAATTTCGATGGGGCGCAATTCATCATTGGCTCTTCCGTCAATTCTTGTCATTATATCATACTCCTGCCCTATAAAATATAAAGGAAATGTGAATATTCTTTTGGCGGACGCCCCTTTTTAAATTAAAGCCCGCACAAATTCCTCCGGTTGGAAGGGCAGCAAATCGTCAATTCCCTCACCAACGCCGATAAATTTCACCGGTACCTTTAACTCCTGGGCAATGGCAAACACAATGCCCCCCTTGGCGGAGCCATCCAACTTGGTGAGGACAATGCCGGTAATACCCGTCGCTTCCATAAACTGCTTGGCTTGAATCAGTCCGTTTTGACCGGTGGTGGCATCCAGTACCAGCAAAGTCTCTCCCCTGCTGCCGGGCAGCTCCCGGTCAATAACTTTGCCGATTTTAGTCAGCTCATTCATTAGATTTTGTTTGTTGTGGAGCCGTCCTGCAGTGTCCACCAGCACAACGTCACTCTTGCGGGCCTTGGCACTCTGCATCGCGTCAAATACCACAGCAGCGGGGTCGGCCCCCTCATGCTGGCGCACCAGCTCTACGCCGGAACGGTTGGACCAAATCTCCAGCTGCTCGGCAGCGGCGGCGCGGAAGGTGTCGGCCGCTGCAAAGAGCACCCGTCTGCCATCGCCCTTCAGCTTTGCGCCCAGCTTGCCGATGGTGGTGGTCTTACCCACGCCGTTAACCCCAATTACCAAAATGACGCTGGGGGTTTTTGAAAGATCCAGATTGGGGTCGCCTACGTTCAGCATATCCCCCAGCACGGTGCGCAGCACCTGTCGGGCGCTTTCTGCGTCCTTAACATGCTGCTCCTTACAGCGTCGGCGCAGCTCGTTAGTGGCCGCCATGGTGGTTTCCATACCCATGTCGGAGAGAATTAAAGTCTCCTCCAGCTCGTCGTAAAAATCGTCGTCCAGTTCCCCCGCAAAAATGCTGTCAAAGGAGTGTCCGATGTTCTCCTTGGTGCGGGTAAGTCCCGCCTTAATTTTATCAAAAAAGCCCATAAAACCTCCGGTTTTCAGCGAAGATCAGTTCGGCCGCTCCAAAACTGCCGGCCAAATTCCTATTATGTAGACAGAACGCTTAATAGATTACCCATAAAACCAATCCATTGCAATACTGTCTCCAAAATTTTTTACTCTTCACTTTTTATTTTTCACTTAATATTCAGCTCTTCCTCAACATTATTGAGGTTGATGGTTAAAATTCTTGTCACGCCCTGTTCCTGCATGGTAACGCCGTAGAGCACATCGGCCTCCTCCATGGTGCCACGGCGGTGGGTGATAACAATAAACTGGGTCTTGTCGCTCATCTGGCGCAGGTAGTGAGCGAAGCGGGTGACGTTAGCATCGTCCAGAGCGGCCTCAATCTCGTCCATGACCACGAAGGGGGTAGGACGCACCTTAAGGATGGCAAAGTAGAGGGCGATGGCCACGAAGGCCTTCTCGCCACCTGAGAGCAGGGTAATAATTTTGAGCGCTTTACCCGGCGGCTGCACCTTAATTTCAATGCCGCAGTTTAAGATATCCTCAGGGTCCTCCAGCTCCAGGGTAGCCTTGCCGCCACCGAAAAGCTCCAGGAAGGTCTGGCCAAACGCCTCGTTAATTATGGCAAACTGCTGGGCGAAAATGGTCTTCATCTCACCTGTAATCTCACCGATGATATTCTCCAGCTCGTGCTTGGACTTGCGCACATCGTCCCGCTGGTCGGTAAGGTAGGTGTACCGCTCGTTGATCCGTTGGTACTCCTCAATGGCGTCCAAGTTAATATTTCCCAGGGCGGCAATGCTCCGCTTAAGCTCCATAATGCGCCTCTGAGCCTTCTGAACACTCTCCAGCTCTACCCGCTGGGCCTTGGCAGCCTCATGGGAGAGCTCATAGTTTTCCCAAAGCTTGTCCAGGAGATTCTTTTCCTCCAGCTCGGCCGTCACTTTTCGCTGCTCCAGCACCGAAACCTCCCGCTCCATTGCCAGCAGCTCTGTATTTTTATCCCTGCTCTCCTTGTCCGTGCGGTTACGTTCGGCCTCCAATGCCAGCTTTTCGTCATTAAGCCGCTTAATAGTCTCGGTACGCCCGGCGTTCTCCTCACGAATGAGTTGAAGCGCACTCTCTTTCTCCAAAATCTGGCTGGACAGCTCATTGTTCTTTTTCTTCAAGTCCTCGATCATCTGGTAGCGAGCTTCCCGGTCACCGGTCATATCCCGGCGAAGTCCCTCCAGCTCCTCCAATGCCTTTTCACTGGCAAGCCGCTCGGCGTCCAGACCGGCAAGACGCATATTAAAGTCGGCAATCTCGGCCCCGATGGCAGCTGCCCTGATCTGGAAATCGGCCTGCCCCTGCGCCTTGCCCTCAGCCTGGGCACGGAGGGCGGCGGCAGAGCCTTCCAGCTCCTCAATCCGCTTTCTCGCATGCTCAGTGTCTTGCTCAGTCTGGGCAGAACGGCGGGCAATCTGCTCCAGCTCAGCTCGCTGCTCCTCCTGCTGGCGGCGCAGGTCGGCAAGAGTGGAGGTAAAGTGACTGCACCGCTCCTCATAAGTAAGAATGGTATCCTCATGGGTGCGCTGCTGCGCCTGCGCCGTCTCCATTTCATAGCTGGCGGCGGTAACCTCACGCTTGGTTTCCTCCAAAGTGCGAGCGGCGGCGCGCAGGCTTTCCCGCACCCCCTCAATTTGGGCGTTCAGCCGCTCCAGCTCATTGGCGCGGCTTAAAATGCCTGCGCTGCGGGAGACGGAACCACCGGTCATGGAGCCGCCGGGGTTTAAGACCTGGCCGTCCAGAGTGACGATGCGGAAGCGGTAACTGTACTTGCGTGCAATGGCAATGGCCTTATCTATATCCTCGGCAATAACTACTCTGCCCAAAAGGCTGGAAAATACCTTTTCGTATTGCTTGTCAAAGTCAATTAGCTCGTTGCCCATGCCAATAAAGCCCGGTTCGCCTACCACCTTGCCATCCTGAAAGCTGGATGGACGGATGGAGGAGAGAGGCAGAAATGTGGCGCGCCCGGCATCGCGGCGTTTTAGGTAGTTTATTGCGGCCTTGCCGTCCTCTTCCCGCTCCACCACCACATTCTGCATGGCGGAACCCAGTGCGATCTCTATGGCGACGGCATACTGGTCCGGCACATGGATAAGGCTGGCCACAGGACCGCGGATGCCCTTAAGCTGGCTCCGCTCTGCGTCCCCCATCACCAGTTTGACCGCCTTGGAGTAGCCCTCATAGAGCTTTTCCATCTCGGTGAGCATATGAATGCGAGACTTAAGGGAGTTCTCCTCCATCTGAAGCTGCACGTGCTTTTCCTCGGCTTCCCTGGCTTTCTTCCGCCGTGATTCCAGACGCAGGGTATAACCGCCGATAATATTCTTTAGTGATTCCAGGTCTTCCTTGGCTTGACTGAGTTCCTTACCAGCTTTCTTGGACTCGCTTTCGGTAGTGGTAATCCGCTCCTCCATGCCCGCCAGATCCTGGCGGATGGTTTCATCCCGATCCATCAGCTCTTGGGCGGCGGCAGCCAGAGCAGACAAGAGTGCCTTTGCCTCTCCGGCAGATGCGGATTCCACCGCCTCCTTGGCCCTCAAGCTCTCCATCTCTACCGCCAAGCTTCCCGCACTGCGACTGGCCTCCTCCGCACATTGCCGACGAGCCAGAAGCTGAGTTTGAAGCTCCTCCACCTCGCTGACAATGCCGTTTAGTCGGGCTCGACGTTCCTCTATCTGACCGGTAATGCTGCCGGCGCGGCCCTCCTGCTGGTCTAACTCTCGCTGCATACGGTCGGTGTTTTCCAGGTTATTCTGAATGTTGGTTTTCAGTACCGCTATGGCGCTTTCAAGGCCGTTGGCGTCTGCCTCCCGCTGCATCATCTCGAAGCGGATGCCCTCAGCCGCCACATCCTTCTCCCTCATGTTGACCGCATAATTCTCGGCGGCGGCATAGAGTCGCTCTACAGCAGCCTGTGCCTCCCCCTTCTGGCGGACGGCGTTGTCATAGTCGCTAAGCACCTTCATGGCACCTGTGCGAATGCGCTCTAGCTGCTCCAGCCAAACTGAAATTTCAAGCCCCCGTAGCTCATCCCGAAGGATGAGGTACTTCTTGGCTTTCTCGGACTGGACACGCAGTGGCTCAACCTGCAGCTCCAGTTCGTCTATTTTATCGTTGATGCGCACTAGATTTTCCTCCGTGCGCTCCAGCTTGCGCTCAGCCTCCTCCTTGCGGTGCCGAAAGCGGGAAATACCTGCCGCCTCCTCAAAAACCTCCCGCCGGTCAGCCGACTTGACCGAAAGTATCTCGTCAATCTTGCCCTGGCCGATAACCGAATAGCCTTCCCGCCCCAGGCCGGTGTCCATAAAGAGCTCGTACACATCCTTAAGGCGTACCGAACGACGGTTGATGTAATACTCACTCTCCCCCGACCGATAATACCGGCGGGTGATCATAACTTCACTCTCTTCCATGTTAAAAAAGTGACCGGTATTGTCCAGTACCAAGGAAACCTCGGCAAAGCCCAGCTGCTTGCGCCTTGCCGTACCGCCAAAGATTACATCCTCCATCTTGCCGCCGCGAAGGGCCTTGCTGGACTGCTCGCCCAGCACCCAGCGGATAGCGTCCGAAATATTCGATTTTCCGCTGCCGTTAGGGCCAACAATGGCGGTGATGTCCTCTCCGAAGGAGAGCACCGTCTTGTCCGGGAAGGACTTGAAGCCCTGTACCTCCAGTGCTTTTAAGTACAAGTTGTGCACCTCTCAATACCGATGTAGCTTGAATACTTCATTATACCAATTTTACCGCTCTTTTGCAAATGCTTTTGATTGCTACGAAAGCGGCTGTCGCAATGCTATGCGACAGCCGCTTTCGTAGCGGATATTCTATCATTCCCGGTATACGGATAACGCCGCACGAGAATTGATTCACTGGTCAGGCTAGGTCAGCTGATCAATCGCCGCCTTGGCCGCTGCCTGCTCGGCTTCCTTTTTGCTGCGTCCCTCGCCGCTGCCGATGGCGGCACCGTTCAGGTCAACCGCCACCTGAAAAATCTTTGCATGGTCGGGGCCTGAGGAGCCAATCAGACGATATTCCAGCACCTGTCCGCTCTCCCGCTGCACCAGCTCCTGGAGGGCAGTCTTATAGTCCCGACTGCTGGTCTTCTCTTCCTCCCTGTCCAAAATAAACTTTTGGACAAGCTTTCGCGCCGAACCGATGCCGCCGTCCAGGTAGACGGCCGCAAGCACCGCTTCTACCGCGTCGGCCAGAATAGAGGGCCGTTCCCGCCCCCCGCCGCTGTCCTCTCCCTTGCCCAGCAGGAGGTAACCTCCCAACTCCAAGGCCCCTGCCACCTCAACCAGACTTCCCTCGCACACCAGTGCGGCCCGGGTTCTTGTCAGGTCCCCTTCCGGTAGATCCGGATGGGTGCGAAAGAGGTAATCCGCTGTCACCATGCCAAGCACCGAGTCACCCAAAAATTCCAGCCGCTCGTTGCTCTGAAGTCCCTTACCACGGTTCTCATTGGCATAGGAGCTGTGTGTTAGGGCGTTTTCCAGCAGGGCACGGTTTTGGAATTTGTAGCCCAGCTTTTCTTCCAGCCTATCCATTGAGTTCCCACCTTTCAAAAAGTAAAGCCCCGCATAAGGCGGGGCTTTACTATCACTTTTCTTTACTCGTCAATCTTGCTCTGGAGGTAACGAACCAGATCGCCCACAGTCTTAATGTTGGCAACATCCTCCTCGTCCAGTTCCTCCACACCGAATTCCTCTTCCAAAGCCATGGACAGCTCCACTAAGTCAAGAGAATCGGCACCCAGATCGTTCTCGAAAGACGTCTCCTTGGTGATGGTGTCGGCATCGACGGAAAATTGCTCAGAAAGCAGGTCGGTCAACTTGTCAAAAATCATGCTATCTACTCCTTGTCGCCTATGCGATATTATCTGCCTAAATAATAGGCATAAACCGCTCCCCTGTCAATAGGTAATTTGGAAATTTTATGGTCTCATTCCCGAGTGCCTGTCTCCTTGGCTTCCACAGGCAAGCGCATGTAGTCCACATTTTCGGTAATATCCTCAATAATTCCGGAGGCTGCAAACTGCTGCGCCTGGCGAATTGCGTTGCGAATGGCATATCCGTCCGAGGAGCCGTGAGCCTTGATGACAGGGCGGGAAATGCCTACCAGAGCCGTTCCGCCCACCTCCCGGGCATCCATAAGGCGTTTAAAGTCCCTGATACCATCCTTCACCAAAAGTGCCGAAATTTTGGTCTTCAAGTTTTTCTTAAACATCTTTTTAATCTCTCCGGCCAGGAAGCTGCCCGCCCCCTCCATGGTCTTTAAAAAGATATTGCCCGAGTAGCCGTCGGTGACAATCACATCCACTGCACCCAATACGGCCTCCTTCGCTTCCACATTCCCGGCAAAATGAATGCGCCCCTCGTCTCCGGCCTGCTTTAAGAGCTTCCAGGTCTGCCGCTGGAGATCGGTCCCCTTACTCTCCTCCGCGCCAATGTTCAAAAGACCTACCCGCGGCTCTGGCCGTCCCATGACACGCTCGGCATAGTAGCTGCCCATAAAGGCAAACTGAAGTAAGTACTCGGGCGTACATTCGGCGGTAGCGCCGCAGTCAATAAGAATGGCCCCACCCTTGGCAGTTGGCACCACAGGGCACATAGCCGCCCGACGAATGCCCTTGACTCGTTTGACCAGCAGGGTAGCAGCCGACAGCAGGGCTCCCGTACTGCCTGCCGAGACAAATGCGTCGCCCTTGCCGTCCTTGAGAAGATTCAGTCCCACCGTAAGGGAGGAATCCTTTTTTTCCTTAAACGCGGAGGCGGCATTGTCACAAATCTCCACCACCTCGGAAGCATGGGCAATCTCAATTCCGTGGGGCAAATCCTCATAGCCCATTTCCTTTAGGCATAAGAGGATTTCCTCACCCCGTCCCACCAGGACTACCTCGGCACCTAGTTCCTTAACAGCACTGACCGCGCCCTCTACATTGCATTTCGGCGCGTGGTCGCCACCCATGGCGTCTACGATGATTTTCATAGATTTCCCTCCAGTGTCTTTAAAATCTCCAATGCACGCTGGGAGAGCTCCGCATTTTTATTCCGCTTCCCTTTGACCCGATGGTCCAAGGGGGGGATAATTCCGAAATTCACATTCATGGGTTGGAAATCAGCCACCGTTTTGTTGCTGATATAGAGCGCCAATGCCCCAATAGCGGTCTCCTGCGGGAAATCTACCGGGGCCTTCCCCTCCAGCCGCCTGGCCAGCTCCAGCGCCGCCAGAAAGCCGGAGGCGGTAGACTCTACATACCCCTCCACCCCGGTGATCTGTCCAGCGAAGCAAATACGCGGCTCCTTTTTAACCCGGTAATACCGGTCCAGAAGCTGGGGCGAGTTGAGATAGGTGTTGCGGTGCATAACCCCATAGCGCACAAATTCGGCGTTTTTGAGGGCGGGTATCATGGAAAAGACCCGCTTTTGCTCAGACCATTTTAGGTGGGTCTGAAAGCCTACCAAATTGTAAATGCTCCCCTCGGCGTTATCCCGGCGCAGCTGTACCACGGCGTAGGGCTCCCGCCCGGTCTTTGGGTCCTTAAGTCCACGGGGTTTTAAGGGGCCGTAGCACAGGGTGTCGTGCCCACGGCGAGCCATTACCTCCACAGGCATACAGCCCTCAAAGACATGCTTGTCCTCAAAACCGTGTACCTCGGCCTCCTGGGCGGCGCAAAGCTCCGTCCAGAAAACGTCAAATTCATCTGCCGTCATAGGGCAGTTGATATAGTCCGGCGTTCCCTTATCGTAGCGGGAAGCAAACCATGCGCTCTCCATGTCCACGCTCTCAAAGGTAACCAGCGGGGCAGCCGCGTCAAAGAAGTTCAAATATTGGCTCTCAGGGAAGAACGCCTTGATCTCCTCTGCCAGCGCATCCGAGGTCAGCGGACCGGAGGCCACAATAACCTGACCTTGGTCAGGAATATGGGTAACCTCACCCTCTACCACGGTAATAAGGGGATGGCTTTTAATTTTCTCGGTAACAGCCTGGGCAAAGGCATGTCGGTCTACCGCCAGCGCACCCCCAGCCTCAACCTTGTGCTCATCGGCACAGGCCAGGATAAGGGAACCCATGCGGCGCAGCTCCTCCTTCAGCAGTCCCACCGCATTTTCCAGCTGGTCGGAGCGCAGGGAGTTAGAACAGACCAACTCGCCAAACCATTCGGTGTGGTGGGCAGGTGTCTTTTTTAGTGGCTTCATCTCATGGAGCGTAACGGGAATCCCCCGTCGGGCAAGCTGCCAGGCCGCTTCGCTGCCCGCCAGCCCCGCGCCAATGATGGTAATATTATCCATATAGTAACCTTTCTGATAGACGGCGGGCCGATGAGAACATCAACCCCTACAATTATGCCTTTTTCTTGGAGGGAGTCTTCTTCTTCGCCGCAGGCTTCTTGTCCGTGGCTTTTTTCTCCTCAGACTTCTTGGTAGCGGGCTTTTTCACCGTTGTTTTCTTGGCTGCGGGCTTCTTGTCAGCAGCCTTTTTTGCCGGCGCTTTCTTCTTAGCTGCAGGCTTCTTCTCATCCTTCGCCTCGGCACCCTCATCGGCGGCGGTCTTTTTCTTATACCCACGCAGGTCCTCAGGCAGGAAATTGGGGCACTTATCGTTAATACAGAAGGGCTTTTTAAAGCCCTTACCCGACTTTTTAAACAGGGTCTGACCACACTCGGAGCAATTGTCCTTTACCGGCACGTCCCAGGTCATAAAGTCGCACTTCTTGGCCTCGTCCTTGTTGGTGTTGTTCTCACAGCCGTAGTAGGCGTAGCCCTTTTTGGAGGTTTTTTTCAGAATTTTGCCGCCGCACTTGGGGCATTTGCCCGGCATTTCCACCACAATGGGCTGGGTATGGGGACAGTCCGGCCAACCGGGGCAGGCCAAAAAGCGGCCAAATCGGCCCGACTTCACGACCAGCATCTTCCCGCATAGGGGACAGGGCACGTCAGATACCTCGTCCGGCACTTTAATGCGCTCACCGTCCAGGTCGGCCTCGGCCTTTTTGAGCTTTTGGTCAAAACCGCCGTAAAATTCAGCCAGCAGCTCCTTCCACTGCACCTTGCCGCTTTCCACCTCGTCCAGTTGCTCCTCCATGTGGGCGGTAAACGCAGTGTCCACGATGTCGGTAAATTTGTCCTTCATGAGGTTGGTGACCACCTCACCCAAGGGAGTGGTACGCAGGTACTTCCCCTCCTTAACCACATATTCTCTGTCCATGATGGTCGAGATAGTAGGTGCGTAGGTGGATGGGCGGCCGATTCCCTTCTCCTCCAATGCCTTAATGAGCGTCGCCTCGGAATACCGGGCGGGAGGCTGAGTAAAGTGTTGTTCCTTGCCAAGGTCGAGCAGATCAAGGTGCTCCCCCTCCTTGAGATCGGGCAGGGGAGACTGGTTTTCCTCGTCGTCCTCGTCCTTGCCTTCCACATAAACGGCAGTGTAGCCGGAGAATTTCAGGCTGGAGTGGTTGGCACGGAAGGTGTAACCCGCACTCTCTACATCAATGGTAACACTATCATAGAGAGCGGATGACATTTGGCAGGCCAGGAATCGACTCCAAATAAGCTTATAAAGCCGGTACTGCTCCGCAGTCAAATCCTTTTTGATGTTTTCAGGCGTTAAATTCACGTCGGAAGGACGAATGGCTTCATGGGCGTCCTGAGAGTTCCCCTTGGTCTTATACTCCCTGGGCTTGCCGGGGTGATAGTCCTTTCCGTAACGGCTTTCAATAAAGCTTTTGGCGGCGGTGGTGGCCTCATCAGAAAGGCGGAGTGAGTCGGTACGCATATACGTGATAAGACCCACGGTACCCTCCCCTGCAATATCGATGCCCTCGTATAGCTGCTGGGCGATGGACATGGTCCGTCGGGGCGTCATGTTCAGCTTGCGGCTGGCCTCCTGCTGTAAGGTAGAGGTGGTAAAGGGAGGCGCGGGATTGCGGGTTTTTTCCTGCCGCTTGACTCCAGCTACCGAGAACGGGGCACTGCTCACCGCGTTTACCACGGTCATAACCTCGTCCTCGCTCTTTAGCTCCAGCTTTTTGTCTCTGCCGTGAAATGCCGCCTTAAACTTACCCATATTGGGGGATACTCGCTCCAAATTGGCGGACAAGGACCAATACTCTTCAGGCTGAAAGGCACGGATTTCCTCCTCACGCTCGGCCACCAGGCGGGTTGCCACCGACTGCACGCGACCTGCAGAGAGACCCCGGCGAATCTTCTTCCACAACAGCGGAGAGAGCTGATAGCCCACAATACGGTCCAGCACACGCCGGGCCTGCTGCGCATTCACCAGGTCCATGTCCAAAGTGCGGGGATTAGCAATGGATTCGGTAACCACCTTTTTGGTTATCTCGTTAAAGGTAACCCGGTAGGTCTTTTCGTCGGAGAGATTTAAAAGCTCCTTCAGATGCCAGGAAATTGCCTCGCCCTCGCGGTCGGGGTCGGTGGCGAGAAAGACTTTATCGCTGCTCTTCGCCGCCTTGCGCAGGTCGGCGATAACGTCCTCTTTCCCTTTAATGGGCTGGTAGTCGGTTGCAAAATTTTGCTCTACATCCACGCCCAATTTGCTCTTTGGCAGGTCGCGCACATGGCCCATGGAGGCCTTCACCTCATAGCCTGGGCCTAAATATTTGGTGATGGTCTTGGCCTTGGCCGGAGACTCCACGATTACTAAATTTGATTTTGCCACGTTGTACCTCCAAAATGGGCTAATTTGCAAGGAATGCTCTAATTAAATTCTTCGTAGGGATTGGGAAGCAAATTTTTTGTCCAGCAAGCCAACAAACGCAAAAATCCTGATGGCTTTTAAGACTTCTTGGTGCTCGCTGAGAGAAAAGCACCGCCAAGACCTGTGGCAGGATTTATTCAGGAGCTCCCAAGATAGTGCACGGCAGGGGCACGTCTCCTCCCTACCGGGATTCTGTGTCAATGCATACCGTGCTTTCAAACCACTTGCCCGGTTTCTCCTCTACCCAGCCGCCGACTTGCAGCATAGTCAAGGCAGAGAGCACCCGGCGTGCCGGTATTTGGGCGGCTTCTACAATATCGTCGGCCCGCAGGGACTTTTCGCCCAAAGCCAGTATAATATCGCGCTCGTCATCGGTAAACCGCGCCTGACATTCTTTCAGGGAAATAAATGTCCGGAGGATATTCGGCTTCTCTTTTCGCTTCTCCCCCAAAACCGCCACAGAAGGCTCCGGAGCTATGGTCACCGACAGACGTGCGATCTCCTCCGCTTGTGGCAGTGGCGCCTTTCGCTGGAGTTTTCCGGGATAGCGCGGCTCGAACTCAGTAAGAATATCCCAAGCCGACATAACCAGCTTTGCCTCCCCACGCTGGATCAGCAGATTAGGGCCGTAGCTCATGGGGGCATCGGCAGGACCCGGTACGGCAAATGCCTCCCGTCCCTGGTCGACAGCTGCGCGCAGGGTAATCAGTGCCCCGCTGCCCACGGCCCCCTCTACGATGACGGAACCGGCGGTCAGGCCGCTTAAAATACGGTTTCGGGCTGGAAAGTGCCAGCCTGCCGTCTCAGTACCGGGAGGATATTCGGAAATTAAAGCACCGGCGGCAGCTACATCCCGATAAAGCCACTGGTTTTCTTTGGGGTAAATTACGTCAATACCGCCGCCCAGCACCGATACCACCGCTCCGCCCCCCTGGAGCGCACCCTTAAGGGCCGCGGCATCCAATCCTTGAGCTATGCCGGAGGTCACCAGGGCACCGGCGCGGGCCAGCTCTAGTCCCAGCTTGCCCGCCATACGCTTGCCGTATTCTGATGGTCTGCGAGTACCCACCACGGCGATGGCCACCTCCTCGTCAAAGGAAAAGTTCTTCCCCTTGACATATAGGACAGCAGGCGGGTCAGCAATATTAAAAAGCCGCTCAGGGTAATCAGCGTCCTGCAAGGTGAGTATACGAATACCCAGACGGTCGCAGTCGGCTAAGATATGCTCGGTTCCCTCAAGGTTTTTATCCATGAGGGCGATTTTGCCCTGTGGGGAAAGCGTCATTAAGTCGTACTCGGCGGGATCGGCGAAGTAGGCAGCCTCAGGTGTGCCGAAGCGCCCCAGCACCGCAAAGGCGTCCTTTGGCAAAAGTCCCTTTCTTGTGGTGAGCCAAAGCCAGTATTTTAACGTCGCCACAGGGACCACCGCCTTTCATAAAAAAAGAAAAAAACGAAAGAGCCGCAACCATCCAAGTGCCTAAGGTACCAATACTTTATTCTTTATCCGCTCCTCGGGCCATTTCCCACAGGACTACACTTGCAGCTACGGCGGCGTTCAGCGACTCGCATCGGGTACGCATAGGGATTTTCACAGTAGCGGCGCAAGCATTTAATACTTCCTCTGAGACCCCTCTCCCCTCGCTGCCGATAACAGCCGCGGCACGTTGCCAATCTACCTCGCGTACATCAGCGGTGTCGTGGCGGAGCGCAGTAGCGCGGAGCGGAATATTTCCGGCAGCCAAAAGTGCCGTTAAATTCTCCAAATTCGTCTCCCATACCGGCAGACGAAAACAGGCTCCCATCGTGGCCCGTACAGTTTTGGGGCTGTATGGGTCGGCGCAGCTGTTGAGCAAAAATAGGCCGTCCGCCCCGAACGCATCGGCAGTACGCCAAACAGTGCCCACATTGCCGGGGTCCTGTACACCGTCCAGTACCAGATACCGTCCCCCTGCCAAACTGTCCGGCGGGGTGAGGGGCGGCATCATGCACAGTGCCAGTACTCCTTGGGATGTATCGACGGTGGAGAGGCTTTTTAAAAGATCAGGCGGAACTGTAATCGTTCGCTTTACCTGAGGAAGCGCACAAATTTCGCTCTTTCCCTCGGCAAAGACCACCGTGTCAAGCTCCCCACCCCATTGGACACACTCCTTTAGAAGCTTAACCCCCTCCACAAGAAACAGTCCCTGTTCCCGGCGATAGGATCGGTCGGCTCCTAATTTCCGGATATGGGAGACCAGTGGATTTTGTCGGCTAGTGATATGTTCCATGATCTCACAATCCTCTCTTTTATATCATTCAAGCTATCCTAATTACCCCGGCTTTAAAGGTCATGAAGACGGTTAATATCGTCGTTGTGGCCAAGGGTAACAACAACGTCCTTGGGAGCAACTACATAGTCACCGCCGGGAGCTACTTCGAGTTCATGAAGATTAACCTTGCGGACGGCAATAATATTAACGTGGTATTTGGCCCGGATATCTAAATCTCGGATAGTCTTCCCCTGCCAGCTTTTGGGCGCGTCCAGCTCTACAATGCCATAGTCCTCGGAAAGCTCAATAAAGTTTAATACATTGGAGGAAGATAGTCCCTGAGCCAACTTGTAGCCCGCGTCATGCTCTGGGAACACTACTCGGTCAGCACCAATTTTCTCCAGCACCTTGCGGTGGACATGGCTCTGTGCCTTGCAAATAACCTCTTTTACGCCCATGTCCTTCAGATTGATGGTCACCAGTGCCGAGGTGCCCACGTCAACACCCACGGCTACGATTGCGCAGTCATAATTGCGTACGCCAAGCGCACGAAGTACAGCGGGATCACGGGCATCACCGGTGACGGCATGGGTAACCTTATCAGCCACTGCCATGACGTTTTCCTCATTGCCGTCAATAGCTAACACCTCGTGCCCCAGTTCGCAAAGTTCCGTGGCCACGGCGGTACCAAAGCGGCCAAGGCCAATTACTACAAATGTTTTCATCGTAAACACATCTCCTCAGCCAATCATAATGTCCAGATTTGGGTACTTGATTTTCGCCGGGTGGCGCCCACGTGTGAGCAGGGCAATGGAGAAGGAGAACACACCGATGCGGCCCACGTACATAAAGCAAATTAGCATAATTTTAGAAACAGCGGACAGGCCGGGGGTAATTCCCGTGGTCACGCCCACAGTGCCCAAGGCGGAGGCCGTCTCAAACGCGGCACTGAGGTAGGGCACCCCCTCCACCACGGATATAACCATAGAGCCAAACAAAAACAGTACCACCAGCATGAGGGCCAACGTCATGGCGTTGAGCACCCGGCGGTAAGAAATGGTACGTCCTCGGAAGGTAACTTCCTCTCTTCCCTTCATGCCTGCCCGCAGTCCCAGCAGCAAAACACCGACCGTGACTGTCTTCATGCCTCCGGCAGTAGAACCAGAGGAGCCGCCGATGAGCATGAGTATGCAGCCCATAACCAGGGAGCTATCCCGAAGGTTTCCCTGATTCACCGAGGCAAAGCCTGCCGTTCGGAGTGTCACCGACTGGAAAAAGGAGTTCAATACCTTGTCCCCCATGGACATACCGCCCAGTGTGCCGGGATTGCCGTACTCCATAAAGAAAAAGAAGGCCGCGCCACCTACCACCAGGAAAGCGGTAATTAACAGCACCATCTTGCTGTAAAGAGAGAGCTTACTCCAGCGGCGGGCGCGGAGCATATCCTCCCACACAAAAAAGCCCAGGCCACCAATGACAATCAGCGCCATGATGGTAATGAGAATGAGAGGATCGTGGTCGTAGGCTGCCATTCCGGTGTACGGGCCGTACTTTCCGCCCAGCACATCAAAGCCGGCATTGCAAAAGGCTGAAATGGAGTGGAATATGCTTTTCCAAATGCCTTTTAGAAGCCCAAATTCCGGAATAAACCTTAGGGATAGCAGAATCGCGCCTGCCCCCTCAATCAGGAAGGTGCCGTAAAGTGCATGGCGAACCACACGTACCACGCCGTCCATGTCGTTGAGATTAAAGGTGGAGACCATAATCAGCCGTTCCGACAGTCCGATACGGCGGTGGAGCAGAAAGGAACCCAGGGTGATGATGGTCATAAAACCCAGACCCCCCAATTGAATGAGCACAATTAGAATAATCTGGCCAAACAGGTTCCAATGGGTCCAGGTATCCACGGTAATAAGCCCTGTCACGCAGGTCGCCGAGGTGGCGGTAAAGAGACAGTCCAAAAAATTTGTAAATTCCCCCGCCCGTGATGAAATAGGCAGGGTAAGCAGGATGGCACCCATAAAAATAATTGCCACAAAGCCAAAGGCAACAATACGGGTGGGGTTCATACTTTTTCTGCGGATGAGCAGGTCGCGCGTCCAGCGACCAAGAGTCTTTAACACAAAAAGACCTCCGTTTTTTCCAGCCGGTATTTTACCGCCCAGGGGCAGAAAAGCATACCGGCTAAATTTTCAGCCGGTATGCCATTTCTCATGAAAGTGGTTTCATGGTGGGGAACAGAATTACATCACGAATGGAGTCCGAATTGGTCAGCATCATGACACAGCGGTCGATACCGATACCCAGTCCGCCCGTAGGAGGCAGCCCGTACTCCAGTGCTGTGAGGAAGTCCTCGTCCATCATGCCGGCCTCGTCATCACCCTTGGCGCGGGCTTCCACTTCCTTCTGGAAGCGACCACGCTGGTCGATGGGGTCATTCAACTCGGAGAAGGCATTGCCCATCTCACTGTGGCAGATGAACAGCTCAAACCGCTCGGTAAGGCGGCTGTCCTTGGGGGAACGCTTGGCTAGGGGGGAAACGTCTACGGGGTGCATGGTGATAAAGGTGGGCTGAATGAGCTTTGCCTCTACCCGCTGGTCAAAGCACTCGTAAAGGGCATGGCCCCAGGTGGCCTTATCCTTGCCTACCTCTACGCCAATTTCCTTAGCGGCAGCAACAGCGGCAGCATCATTATCAATGGCCATAAAGTCCACACCGCAATACTGCTTGACCGCCTCTGCCATGGTCATGCGGGGCCAGCCGGGGGTAAGGTTCAGTTTCTCCCCCTGCCACTCTACCTCGTAGGTGCCCAGTATGTCCTTGGCCGCTGAGGAAAGCAACTCCTCAAACAGATCCATCATGTCGTTAAAGTCGGCAAAGGCCTGGTAAAGCTCTACCGAGGTAAACTCGGGGTTGTGCTTGGGATCCATGCCCTCGTTGCGGAAAATGCGGCCGATTTCATACACCCGCTCCATGCCGCCCACTACGAGACGCTTGAGGGGCAGCTCGGTGGCAATACGCATAAACATATCAATGTCCAGAGTATTGTGGTGGGTGATAAAGGGGCGGGCGGTCGCGCCGCCGGAGATGGTGTTGAGCACAGGAGTCTCAACCTCCATATAACCACGGTTATCCAGGAATGTGCGAACATGCTTAATAAATCGGGAACGCACCACAAAGGCATTCCTGACCTCAGGATTCATGATTAAATCCACATATCGCTGGCGGTATCGAATCTCTTTGTCCTGAAGGCCGTGAAATTTATCAGGCAGAGGACGCAGGGATTTTGAAAGCATGGTGAGGATATGGGCCTTCACCGAAATTTCACCCTTTTTGGTGCGAAACACTTCGCCCTCAACACCTACAATGTCACCGATGTCCCACTTTTTAAACCCGGCAAAGGATTCCTCGCCCACCTCGTCAATGCGGACATAGAGCTGAATACGGCCCTGTCCGTCCTGAAGGTCGCAGAACATGGCCTTGCCCATGCCCCGCTTGGACATAAGACGACCGGCCACAGTGACATTCTGCCCCTCCATGGCCTCAAAGCCCACTTTAATTTCCTCGGAGTGGGCTGAGACCTGAAACCTGGTGTTTTGGAAGGGGTCCTGACCCGCTGCCTGAAGCTCGGTGAGCTTGTCCCGCCGAATTTGCAGCAGCTCGGAAAGGGATGGCTCCTCCTGCTGTGGGAGGTTCTTATCTTCAGTCATGGTAATTGCTCCTTTTATTTGGTTACATCCAAAATCTTATAGTGCATGGCGCCGGCGGGGGCTTCTACCACCACATCCTCGCCCACAGTCTTACCCAGCAGAGCGCGTCCGAAGGGAGAATCCTCCGAAATACGGCCGTTCATGGGGTCTGCCTCCTGAGAGCCAACTACCATATAGGTAAGTTCCTCTTTAAATTCCACGTCCAGCACCTTGATTCTTCTACCAATACGGACGGTAGCGGTATCGTGGCTCTCCTCCTCCTCGATAATCACGCTGTTTTGAAGGATATTCTCAATCTCGGCAATGCGAGAGTAGAGCTTACCCTGCTCGTTCTTGGCTTCATCATACTCGCTGTTCTCGGAAAGGTCGCCGAAGGAACGGGCCTCTTTAATTTGGTCGGCCACCTCTTTTTCTCGGACTGTCTTCAGGTAGTTGAGTTCCGCCTTCAGCTCTTGGTGACGCTCTGCGCTGAGCTTGATTTCCTTCGCCATAATAGGTACACACCTCTCTATCAGAATAAAGGAGCCGGAAAACCGGCTCGGCAATTTTGGGTATAAGCAAAAAACACTATTTCTTTCCATAGTGACGTTAGGTATTATATGTAGTTTGTTCGTTTCTGTCAAGCTAATTTCTAAACGCAGTCCAGTCCTCCCTTCTCCAGCGCGCCCCCCTCCCAAAGTGCGGCAGCCAGCGACAACGGTTCAAAATCCATTGGCCATGTGCCTTCTTTTAATAGAATACGCACGTCGGACAGATTAATGGGTGCATAAAGTTTTAGTGTCTCTCCCATGCCTTCGGGCAAGTCTGAAAAGTTTACAGAGAGATCGGGCGGACGGCCCGCTCCCTCCTCCAAAATCGGCACACCGTATTCTCTGCGCAGGTGTGCTCCCAGCTCCTTCCCCTCTACCGGGGCGGCAATCATAAGTGCCCTCACCTGCGGCGCCAGCTCTAAGGCTGCCTGAAAAAGCGGACGTGAAACCCGGCTGCCCCGCAGTGCCACGATAGCACTTTCCAGCGGAATGCCCCGCCGCTTTAAGGCAGCCACAGCAAGCGGCGATGCCAGCGTCTGGCAAAGGCCGGAGGGATCGACTCCCATCATCCCCCACTCTCGGAGCACCTCCCACCGTGAGAAATCTTCCTGCACCAGCACCCGTCTTACTCCTGCTTTTAACAAAAGGCGGGCAGCCTTGTCCAGCCTGCGACGCACGACCCGTTCCTTTCGGTCATGGGGAAGGGGTATTGTTGCCCGGAGAAAGGTCATCCCCAGAACACGCTCCGACTCCAGGATGGGACTTCTCCCCTTTTCCTCAGCCAGTACCAAATGAGCAAGCATAGGTTCCTCCCTTCCTAACTTTTTAATAGAGCCGGGTAAGTACAATGGGTTTTCAGACCGCATTTCGCTCACGGCTATATTTTAAGGTAGCATATGCACTTATCCACTTTACAATGACATTCATTTTCCTTACGGAAACTTTTCTGTTTTTTACCGAAGTATGATAGCAGCGGCGTGTACAAAGCGGCTATCATGGGTACGTAGACAAACTGTGAAATTCGGAGGAATAAAAGAATGAACCTAAAGCAAAAAATAGCGCTCTCTCTGGCCGCCTTGACTTTGACCGGAACACTGGCCTCCTGCGGCACTGCCGGAGGACAAGCCCCCGGCACCCAGCCCCCTACCCTTGCTACCCCTTCGGTATCCCCCATAGCAGTTGCCCCTGCAGTCACCCCCAAATACGTCTTTTTGTTTATCGGCGACGGTATGAGCTATCCTCAGTTTCAGGCTGCCTCCGACTATCTGGGCACGCTGGCCGACACCAATGACGATGATATTTTAAATGGCAACATCCCCTTGTCCTTTATGGATTTCCCGGTGGCGGGCTCTGCCGTGACCTATGACTCCACCTCCTTCTGCCCCGACTCGGCCTCTACCGCCACCAGTCTCTCCACCGGCTACAAAACCTACTCGGGTACCATTAACATGGATGAGACCTTCACCAAAAGCTACGAGACCATTGCCGAGCAGCTCAAGGCACAGAAAAACTATAAAATCGGCGTGGTTTCCAGCGTAAATCTCAACCACGCCACTCCTGCCGCTTTCTACGCCCATCAGCAGAGCCGCGGCAGCTACTATGAAATTGGGCAGGAGCTGGTGTCCTCCGGTTTTGAATACTTTGCCGGCGGCGGTCTTCTTAAGCCCACCGGCAGCGACAAGGATAAGACCAGTCTCTACGACTTGGCCTCCCAGGCGGGATACAAAGTGGTCATGACCCAGGCCGAGGCACAGGCTGTCACTGCTGCGGACGGCAAGGTTCTGCTCATTGACGAGCATCTGGCCGATTCGGACGCCATGGCCTACGACAACGACCGCCCCGAAGCCGATTGGGGACTGTCTGATTATGTAAAAAAGGGCATTGAGGTACTTAATAATGAGACCGGTTTCTTTATGATGGTAGAGGGCGGCAAAATTGACTGGGCATGCCACGCCAACGATGCAGGCGCTACCATCGCCGACACCATCGCCCTCTCGAAGGCCGTGGACGAGGCGGTTTCCTTTGCCAAGGAACACCCCCAGGAGACCCTGATTGTTGTCACCGGAGACCATGAGACCGGCGGCCTGACCATTGGATTTGCGGGCACCGATTACGACACCTACCTTCAAAACCTCCAGAACCAGAAAATCAGCTACGCTAAGTACGACAGCGACTATGTGGCCGGCTACAAGGAAAATGACACCTCCTTTGACACTGTAATGTCTGACGTGGAAACTCTGTTCGGCCTTAAGCGGACCGGCGAGGACGGTGATACCCTAGTCCTCACCGACTACGAGCTGGGCCGACTGAAAACCGCTTACGACAAGACCATGAGCGGCGAGAAGGTTAACGGTCAAGAGGAGTATGTGCTCTACGGCAGCTATGAGCCCCTTACCGTTACCATCACTCACCTGCTCAACAACAAGTCAGGCATCAACTTTGCCTCCTATGCCCACACCGCCCTGCCCGTAGCTGTTTTTGCCCAAGGCATCGGTCAGGAAGAGTTTGGCGGCTTCTATGACAACACTCAGATTTACCACAAGCTGGCCAATTTGCTGGGAATCGGATAACCTCCCTCCCCCCGTCCGCGGAATAGTCTTTGGGCTGGCATAACAATATAAGAGACGGCTCGCCAATGGCGGGCCGTCTCTCCGTGAAAGGATATATGGCTATGAATCTCCTCCGTGACAAAAAGCGCTTGCGCTATCACGCCCCTGCGGCGGTTTGCCTGCTGCTGGTTTTACTTCTTGTCCTCCTCCCTACGGGTTTTGAGGGCGCCGTTATTTACCGGGGCACTGACCGGATATCGGCGCGGGTGCTTGCAACGGATAACTCTACTATTATTGACACCGGGTTGGTACGCTCGGGGGAGCAGAAGTGTACCCTGAAGCTTCTGGGCGGAAAATTTAAAGGCCAGACCGTCACTGGTACCAATCTGCTTACCGGCTCCCTGGAACAAGATAAGCTCTTTGCCGCCGGGGATAAGGCATTAGTGGTGGTTAGCTTCTTAGAGGAAGAAATCCGCTCGGTGACCATGATCGACCACGACCGAACAGGAGCCGAAGCCTTACTCGCCCTTCTGTTTGCCGCCTTCTTAATTCTCTTTGCGGGTAAGACCGGAGTGCGGGCCATTCTCTCCTTTACCCTGACAGTGCTTATGCTGTGGAAGATATTGGTGCCGGTTTACCTCAAGGGATGGAATCCCATTTACATCGGTCTCGGGGTCACCCTAATCCTAACAGGGCTGATTATCGCACTTGTCTATGGCTTTGACCGCCGTTGTGCTGCCGCCGTGTCAGGTGCAGCGTTGGGCATTGCAGTTACCTGTGTACTTGGGGTGCTGTTCACCGACCTCTTCAAACTCCACGGAGCGGTAATGCAGAGCGCCGAGAGTCTTTTGTACAGCGGCTATCAGGATTTAAACCTAACCCGGATTTTTATGGCCTCTATCTTCATCGGCGCTTCGGGTGCTGTCATGGATTTGGCGGTGGACATCACCTCGGCGGTAAACGAGGTCGTAGAAAAACGCCCCGACATTGGCCGCCGTGAGGCTGTCAAGTCAGGCATGAACGTTGGTCGGGCCGCTATGGGTACCATGACCACTACCCTGCTCCTCGCCTACTCCGGGGGCTACATTGCCCTTTTAATGGTCTTTATGGCGCAGGGTACGCCAGTGACCCATATTTTAAACCTCAAGTACGTCTCTGCAGAAATAATCCATACCGTAGTCGGCTCCTTCGGTCTGGTCACCGTTGCCCCCCTCACCGCCCTCACCAGCGGAGTTTTGCTGGCAAAAGGAAAATGAAGCTTGAGGTATGCCGATAAATTTATATACCCTCTGCTTTTACTGCCCCAACAGCGTCAGTGCCGCTTGAAGCTGGGCATCGTCTCCATAGGGAAGTGCCCCTGCCTTTAATAGGGCGCCAGCCTTATCCGACAAGCAAATTTCCTTGTCAAGCGTTACTCCGGTCCCGACGAGGCTGGTGCCCTGGCCAGTAAAGTAAGCACCGGTGGAAATACCCATGCCACCGCCGCCGGGGAGCGGAAATGTCTGCTGAGAATACCCTTTGCCCGAGGTCTCCTCACCCACAATAATTCCAACGCCCTGCTCCTGAAGTTCGGCGGCAAAAAACTCAGCGGCCGAGTATGTGTCCTTGTTCACTAAGACCGCCATAGGCAAGTCAATACACTTGTCATCAGATTGGGTGACCTTCTCTGATCCGGACCGCATCTGCTGACGAAAAATCGGCCCTTCCGGCAGGAGGTAGTCCAGCATATCGGTCAGCTCGTGGAGGTATCCCCCACCGTTGTTGCGCATGTCAAAGAGCAGGCTGGCCGCGCCTTGCTCTATCAGGTCATCCACCGCCGCCTTGACCTCAGCTGCACTACGGTCATAAAAGTTTCTTACCTTTATATACCCAACACTGTCAGGTAAAAGCTCATAGGAAACCGGCTTAGTCTCTACCTTATCACGCTTGACCGATATTGTGCGTGTGGCACCGTCAGCCCCCATCACCGTCAAGGTAACCGTGGAGCCCTGGGTTCCCTGAATCAAAGCAGCCCCTTGGGCCTGCTGCTCCCCGACAAGAGGAGTACCATCCACAGCGGTAATTAATTCTCCCGCCACCAGCCCTGCCTTGTCGGCAGGGCCTTCTTTTTCAACGGCAATGATAGACAGCCCCTCCGGGTTATCATACACAACAGTAATACCGATGCCGATATACATATTCTGCCGCCGCTCCTGGGTGGCCTGATAGCTCTCCGGGTCTAAATAGTATGACCAACGGTCATTTAGACCCGCCACCATACCCTGCATGGCCGCGTCCACCACCTTCCCCTCCTCGTACTCACCCACGAAGAGAGTGTTAACTAGTCCCAGCCCCTCTAGGAGGGTAAGTCCCCCGGGTCCAATCAAAATCCATGCAGCCAGTGCTACGCCGCCTAGGGTAAGGGTGAGGGTCAGCACCACAGCCGCAATCATATGAGACAAACAAAAGCGCCGTTCCTTCATCGTAAAATTCCTTTCTCAAAAGCACGAGACGGGTGGGGGCTATGCCCTCCACCCGTCAGGCTGTCGACAAAGTCGCCAGCCTGAGACCGATTTCGGTATGTTGCCGAAATCGGCCGCCTGCGGGCGGGTTCCTGCACGCGAAAGCGGGGGCTCCGCCCCCCGTTCACACTATCCCCCCGCTTTAAAACTGCAACCTTTTGACATCCATTTTTAAAAAATAGTTCTTCGACAAGCTGACGGGTGGGGGCTATGCCCTCCACCCGTTCTTCATGTATACCATAAATCAGCCGTAGGACGCGCTGTATGTAAATTTTATGCTGCCAAAGCAGCTGACAGGATCAACGCGGCTACCATTGACCCGAATCTCCAGGTGAAGGTGATTGCCGGTAGAGTTACCAGTTGAGCCTACATAGCCCAGCACAGCCCCCTGCTTGACCACCTGGCCCACACTAACTGCCCGGGAGCTCATGTGGGCATACAGGCTGGAAGTTCCATCGCCGTGACTTAAGACCACATAGTTGCCGTAGGAGCTGCCTTTTTCCGAAATGGTAACCACGCCACCCTTTACCGCTCCGATTTTGGTGCCGCCGGGAGCAGGCACGTCTGTGCCCGTGTGGCTATTGGGTCTCCCGGTAATGGGATGAATGCGGTAGCCAAACTTCGAGGTCAGATAGTAGTGACCGGGCAGCGGCCAGTAGTAGCCGGTACCTGGGTCAATCTTAATTTGATTTTGGCGGATCTTTTCTTCAATTTCTTTTTGCTTTTTCTCAATTTGAGCTGCTACTCGCTCCTCCTCTGCCGCCTGCTCGTCCAGCAGTTTTTGAAGGGCGGCCTTATCGGCCTCTACATTTTTGAGTACCTGCGCGGCGGCAGCTACCTTCAGCTCCTGTTCTGCCTTCTGCCCCTTAAGAAGCTCCCTCTGTTCCTCCTGCTCGGTCTGCGTAGTCTCTAAAGACGCCAAGCTGTCGGCCACCGCCTGACGGTCGGCCTTGAGCTGGTTAATGACAGCATTGTCGTAGTCCATTACGTCCTGAATATCAACCGCACGGTTGAGCATTTCGGCAAAGCTGCCCGAGGAAAACAGAATGGACCAGTAGGAGGTCGTTCCCGTCTCTTCCATACAGCGCACCCGCTGACAGAACAGCTCATATTGGGCAGCCTCCCTGGCCTGTGCGGCAGCCAGATTTTCCTGCTCTCCTGCAATCAGCTGGTCATAATAGGAAATTTGCTGCTCGGTATTGGAAATCTGCTCATTAATGTAGTTTAGCTCCTGGTCGCGGAGAGATTTTTCGGCCATGGCTTGGTTCCGCTGACCCTGCACCTGCTTGATCTGCTGCTCCAGCTCGGCCTTCTTCTCCTTGGCGCTGGCAGCACTCCCTTTTAGGGCGGAAAGCTGGTCGCGCAACTCAGACTCGGTAGCTGCCCGCGCACCGGGGAGGGCCATGGTGAGAATGGGCAGTAACATGAGCACTGCCATAAATAAAGCCAGCACCGCCACAACAACACGGCGAGCATCCCAATACTTAGGTTTTTTTTGTTTTTTAGGTTTTTGTGTCATAGATGTTCTCCTTTGACAGTGGATACGGCAAATCATGCCCGCAGGAATATCTGCTATACCTGCAAAAATTTGCGAATGGCCAGCACACTGCCGCCCATACCGACCACCAGTCCAGCGGCAGTAAAAGCACCCAGCACCGTGGTGGCAACCTGCTGGAAGGGCATAATAACAATGAGCTTAATGGTGTCCGACGATGTAACCGCGTTGGTAATCAGGGCGTAGACCCCCCATTGGAGGAAGAAGGCCAACAGTGCTCCGCAGAGGCCTAAAATCATTCCCTCAAAGATAAAAGGCCAGCGAATAAAACCATTTGTAGCACCGCACATCTTCATAATGGCAATTTCATTTCGCCTTGTAAAGGTGCCCAGCTTTATGGTGTTGGCAATAATAAAGATGGAAACTACCACCAAAATGGCAGCCAAAATAAGCGCAACGCCGCTGGCGATGTTGCTTACCACTACAAAGCCGTTGGCAATCTCGCTCTCCGCCCGAATGTTCACCACACCGGGCACCGCTCCCACCGCCTTGACGGTGCTGGAAAACCCTTCAATGTCTACCACGCGGATGCCAAAGCGGTCACGGAACACTTGCTCAGGGAGATCCTGAAACATGGCTGCATCCTCAGCGCCGTCATAACGATTCTCAAAGTCTATTTTAGCCTGCTCTTTGCTGGTAAAGGTCACACGTGCTACGTTATCCATGCCTTCCAGCTTTTTTTGCAGCGCGGATACTTGCTCCGGTGTGTAGGTCTCCTCTACAAAGGCAAAGAACTCATTTTCCTTTTCCAGATTGCCCAGCATACTGCCCATATTCATAGCTACCAACGAGAAGGATCCCATAATAATCAGGCAGGCCACAATCATGCAGACAGCCGCAAAAGACATAAGCCCATGGGTAAAAATACTATGAAATCCTTCGGAAATAAAATAGCCTAAATCAAACCTCTTACCCATTGTGATAATACCCGCCTGTTCCGTCACTGATGATTCTGCCGCTCTCAATGGCGACAACCCGCTTGGCAAAGCGGTTGACCAGCTCCTTCTCATGGGTGACCACCAGCACGGTGGTACCAAGCTCGTTGATTTTCTCCAGCAGCATCATGATTTCCAAGGATTTTTGAGGGTCAAGATTGCCTGTTGGCTCGTCAGCCACAATCATGCTGGGGTTGTTAATGAGGGCACGAGCAATGGCCACGCGCTGCTGCTCACCGCCCGAAAGCTGGTCGGGACGCATGTCCTTCTTCTTGATTAGCCCCACCAGCTCCAGCACATAAGGAATTCTCTTCCGAATTTCCCGCGGGGAGGCGCCCACCACTCGCATGGCAAAGGCAAGATTCTCATATACCGTCTTTTTATCAATCAGTCGAAAGTCCTGAAAAATAACGCCCAGAGTACGCCGCAGATAAGGCACCTGACCGGGCCGGATATTATTGAGATTATAGCCGTTAACCATGAGCTTGCCCTCGCTGGGGGCGAGCTCAGCGGTAAGCAATTTTAAAATAGTGGATTTGCCAGAGCCGGACGGCCCTACCAAAAAAACAAATTCCCCGTCGTCAATCCGCAAATCGACCCCCTTCAGGGCACGTGTGCCGTTGTCGTAGGCTTTATGTATGTCAGTTAGTCTTATCATAGCTTACCTCATTGTGCAAAACAGGATAACGGCGAGAGCAAGCCCCTCGTCCTACCCGCGCGATTCCGTAGGGCGGGGGCTTGCTCCCGCCGCATTTTATGATTCAATTCCCCGGGAGATCAGGTACTTCTTGACCATGAGCGCAACCTTAAAGGTAATGGCGTCGTCAAACTCGCGCAAATCAAGACCTGTAAGCTTTTTAATCTTCTCCAGGCGATACACTAGTGTGTTCCGATGCACAAAGAGCTTACGGGCGGTCTCGGAGACGTTAAGATTATTTTCAAAGAACTTGTTAATAGTAAATAGTGTCTCCTGATCCAGGGCGTCAATGGGGTTCTTCTTAAAGACCTCCTGGAGGAACATTTCGCACAGCGTGGTGGGAAGTTGATAAATCAGGCGGCCGATACCCAGGTTTTCGTAGTTAATAATGCTTTTTTCTGTATCAAACACCTTGCCCACATCAATGGCGACCTGAGCTTCCTTATAGGCACGAGCTAGGTCACGAATATGACCTACCACTGTGCCGATGCCGATAACAGCCTTAACATTAATCTCCTCAGCCAGCGCGTCCTCAATCTGCTTGGCAATCTTGTAGAGATCACGGCTGTCAACCCCCTCACTCATCTGCTTAATGAGGGCCACATCGGTCTCACTGATGGAAAGTACAAAATCAGTCTGCTTGTCGGGGAACAGACTCTGCACCACGTCAATGGCAGAAACATCAGCGGCACCCATTTGGCGAATGAGGAAAACAGCTCTGGGCATTTCAGAAACAAAGTGAAGCTCCTTGGCCCGAACATAAATATCGCCCAAAAGAATATTATCAGAGATGATATTCTTTACAAAAGTAGCCTTATCGTGCTTTTCCTCATAATAGGTTTTGGCCCCGTTGAGGGCCACGGCAGCCATAACGCACATAATGCGGGCCTGCTCGTCCTCCCCCCGCACAAAGACGGCATAATCGAACTGGGAGCTCCAGCCCGCCAGTGGCTTAAAGGTACGCCCGTCTACACAGGCAATATCACCTGCGTGGTTTACGGCATCCACCGAGCCGGGCCAACGCTCACCGATACAGGCAAGCTCGTTGCATGCTACCACAGTACCCTCGGAGTCAATAACGCCAATGGCCCTGTCTGTACTGTCTTTCATCTGCAACACAACGCTCTGGAAAATCCTACTGGACATTGTGATAGCCTCCCTCAACTACGTTTTGCATATTAACGCACATTTTCCTTCTTATTATAGCGGATTTTTTTGTGCATTACAATAGGGGAAGCGAAATTTTTTGTGGAAAATGCCGAATTTAAGCGGTTAGATTTGTAAGCTCTTTCACCGTCAATTCCCGCCACTCCCCCGGCGCCAGATTGGGGTCCAAAATCAAGCTTCCCATAGTCAGTCGCTTCAGATACAGCACCGGTTTCTCACGTGCGGAGAGCATACGCTTAATCTGATGGTACTTTCCTTCCCGCAGGGTAACGATCGCCTCGTTGGGAGATTCCAACAGGGTCAGCCCGGCAGGCAGGCATGTGTATCCGTCCCCCAGGGTCATCCCCCCCTCAAAGGCCGCTACATCCTCCCTATTCAGAGTTCCGTCTACGCGAACAAAATAAGTCTTGTCTACATGCTTTTTAGGGGCAAGAAGCTCATGGGCGAGAGCTCCATCATTGGTGAGAAGAAGTAGCCCCTCTGTATCCTTATCCAGCCGCCCGGCGGGAAAAAGGCCGATTTTCCGCAAATGAACAGGCAGCAGCTCCAATACTGTGGGCTGCTTAGGATCCTCGGTAGCCGAGACCAGGCCGGCAGGCTTATGGAGCATAAGGTAAGTAAACTTGGGTGCCAAAACGCTTTCGCCGTCTACCAGAAGCGCCAAGCTATCACGGTCATATTTTTCCTCCGGGCTTTTAACCACCGCTCCATTTGCGCTCACCCGCCCCACGCGCACCAGCTCCTTGACCTCCTTTCGGGACCAGCGGCCAGTGCCGGATAAAATCTTGTCTAAACGCTCCATAGTTCCTCCGTCGTCATCACATTGTACGCACTCCGCTCCGGAGGTTAGTCACCTGCTCACAGGTGCTCCGCGCTTCTACTTGTCACGCTGCGCATCCTACGCAACGGTGACTAACCCCCTGCGACTGCGAAAAAAACGTGTACCGCCCAAGCGGCCCCTTGGTTTTTCGCTTCGCTCCGGGGCTTAGCCACCTGCTCACAGGTGCTCCGCGCTTCTACTTGTCCTATTTTGTAATAGTTTATCATATTCACGCCGCAATTTACATAGGATTTAACACCATAAAAACAAAAGGGAGCGTTGCGCTATGTTTATCATTACCGCCAAGCTAAACCGCAAAAAAATCTTTCTGGGGGCGGTGGCCGCAGTGCTCCTGTGCGGGGCGGCAGTGGCTGCGGTTAGCGCCATGAACGCCCGTGGCGCATTGGCACTAGACACGCCGCCCAGCCCCAAAGGGATGAAAACCAATGAGGACAGAATTGCCTATCTGGAGGAATATGGCTGGACGGTAGATCCCCAGCCCGCCGCTGTAGAGGAGCTACTCATTCCCACAGAGTTTAATGAGACCTACACTCAGTACCTAAATCTCCAGACATCTCAAGGCTTTGACCTGTCAGAATACTGCGGCAAGCGAGTTAAGCGTTACGCCTACACTATCTCCAACTATCCCACAGGTGAAGAGGGAGTTCAGGCAGGTCTGCTGGTTTACAAAAATACCGTTATAGGGGGCGAAGTGCTCTCTACCCAGATGAACGGTTTTATCCATGGACTCGCCATGCCCGGCTGAACAGCATATAAAGGGGCGGCGCTTGTGTAAAGCGCCGCTCAGAGTATGAAAAAGATAAGCGTTTCTTCAAGCCGTGTAAGAAGTACTGCCATACTGCCGGCTTTAGAAAGGCCTCTTGCCGTGTCGTCACCCCACCCTGCTGCAAGGCACCGATACCGGCGAGTGCCTTCCCCCATCGCTTATGCTCGTTTACTTACTCCATAATATGCACATTCAAGTGATTGTAAGTCATTTCTACTCCGGCAGTTAGGAACGCATCGCGCACCTGCTCCATGAGATCGAAGTACACGTCCCAGTAGTCACCCGTGGCACACCAAACCCGGACGGTATACTCTACGCTACTCTCCTTGTAAGCCGACACCCGTACAAATGGGGCAGGCGTAAAGAGTATTTTATTGTGGTGGCCAATTACATTTTGAATTGCTGCAATGACTACCTTTGGGTCATCCTGATAAGCAGTTGTAAATTTAAGGTCTACCCGCCGTTCCTCCTGACTGGTATAGTTAATAATCTTCTCCTTGGCAATCTCGCCGTTGGGGACAAAAATCAGCTTGTTGTCAAAGGTTTTGATTCGCGTGTAGACCAGGGCAATATCGGCCACGGTACCTTCTACTCCACCGGCCTGAATATACTCTCCCACCTTAAAGGGCTTGGATACTAAAATCATAATGCCGCCTGCTAAGTTGGAAAGCGTACCCTGAATCGCCAATGAGACCGCCAACCCAGCTACTGACAGGATTGCAATCAGCGAGGTAGGGTCTACCCCAATGAAGCCGAGCACCAAAATAATGGTAATCAGCCACATAAAAATACGCAACATGGACTTGATAAAGGTATGCAGACTTTTTTCCACACCCAGGCCATGGATTGCATGCTCAACCAGTGAAGTGAGAACCTTCATAACCACAATACAGGTCACCAGAATAAGCACAGTATACAGAATCTTTTCCCAGGAAAAAGGCTGCTTTAGTATTTCGGCTACGGCCTGTTCAATATCGGGCGCAGCAGTAGTCACAGGGACGTTCAGCATAGCGGGTAACTCCTTTGCAAAAAATACTTATTTTTATCATAGCATAACTTCTTATCCTTGAAAAGCATAAAAAAGAGCGGAGCCGTTTGGCTCCGCTCTTTTTTATGCAGTTAATTAGACGGTCTCGGTAACAACGCCGGAACCGACGGTACGACCGCCCTCGCGGATAGCGAAGCGGAGGCCCTTCTCGATGGCGATGGGGGTAATCAGCTCTACGTCGATAACCACGTTATCGCCGGGCATGCACATCTCGGTGCCCTCGGGCAGAGTGATGACGCCGGTCACGTCGGTGGTACGGAAATAGAACTGGGGACGATAGTTGTTGAAGAAGGGGGTGTGACGGCCGCCTTCGTCCTTGGACAGGACGTAAACCTGGCCCTTGAACTTGGTGTGGGGCTGAATGGAGTTGGGCTTGCACAGAACCTGGCCACGCTCAATGTCCTTCTTGTCCACGCCACGCAGCAGGGCGCCGATGTTGTCGCCGGCCTCAGCGTAGTCGAGCAGCTTGCGGAACATTTCGATGCCGGTGATGGTGGTCTCGCGCTTCTCTTCCATCAGACCAACAATCTCGACCTTGTCGCCCATGTTGACCTGGCCACGCTCCACACGGCCGGTGGCAACGGTGCCACGACCGGTGATGGTGAACACGTCCTCGACGGGCATCAGGAAGGGCAGGTCAGCCTTACGCTCGGGAGTGGGGATGTAGCTGTCAACAGCGTCCATCAGCTCCTTGATGCAGGCATAGTCGGGATCGCTGGGATCGTTGGACTCACAGGTCAGAGCGTTCAGAGCGGAACCCTTGATGACAGGCAGGTCGTCACCGGGGAACTCATAGAAGCTCAGGGTCTCACGGATCTCCATCTCGACCAGCTCCAGCAGCTCCTCGTCGTCCACCAGGTCAGCCTTGTTCATGAACACGACGATAGCGGGCACGCCCACCTGACGGGCCAGCAGGATGTGCTCCTTGGTCTGAGCCATAGGACCATCAGTGGAAGCGATAACCAGAATGGCACCGTCCATCTGAGCAGCACCGGTAATCATGTTCTTAATATAGTCGGCGTGGCCCGGGCAGTCAACGTGGGCATAGTGACGGGCGGCAGTCTGATACTCCACGTGGGAGGTGTTGATGGTAATACCACGCTCACGCTCCTCGGGAGCCTTGTCGATGTTGGCATAATCGGTGAAGTCAGCACCGCCCTGGAGAGCCAGGTACTTGGTGATGGCAGCGGTCAGGGTGGTCTTACCATGGTCGACGTGACCGATGGTGCCGATGTTAACGTGGGGCTTAGTACGCTCAAACTTCTGCTTCGCCATTTTGAGTTTCCTCCTTATATTTCAAAAAAATGTGTTTCTGGATTGGTAGCAGTGATATTTTATAGCATGAAACTATAAAAATCAATACTCAGTTTCTCCGTTTCTATCAAAGAAACTGTCATGCTTCGGGTGGGCACACAGTCAGGAAAATACGTCATCACTCCACCGAACATGCCGTCGAGCCTAAGCCCGCCCGTTTTTCGGTCTGCGCTTGTCGTATTTTCCCTATGTGCCTACCCTACGCAACTCGCTTTTAGTCGTCCTTGCGGCCACGCTCAGCGATAATCTTCTCGGCAATATTCTTGGGAATCTCCACATAGCTGTGAGGCTCCATGGAATACTGGCCACGGCCCTGGGTAGAAGAACGCAGGTCGGTGGCGTAGCCGAACATCTCGCTGAGGGGCACCAGAGCGTCAATCTGAGTGGCGCCGGTGCGGGCCTCGGTGCCCTGGATCATACCACGGCGGGAGGACAGGTCACCCATCACATCGCCCATGTAGTCGTCAGGGGCAATGGCCGAAACCTTCATAATGGGCTCCAGCAGAATGGGAGTGGCCTTGCGGCAAGCCTCTTTGAATGCCATAGAACCGGCAATCTTAAAGGCCATTTCGGAAGAGTCAACCTCGTGGTAGGAACCGTAGGTCAGAGTGACCTTCACGTCCACGACGGGGTAGCCAGCCAGCACACCGGCCTGCATGGCACCCTGGATGCCCTGGTCAACAGCAGGGATATACTCCTTGGGAATGACACCGCCGGTGATGGCGTTGACAAACTCGTAACCCTTGCCGGACTCGTTGGGCTCCACGGTAATCTTAACGTGACCGTACTGGCCCTTACCGCCGGACTGACGGGCATACTTGGTGTCCTGCTCGACCTGCTTCTTGATGGTTTCCTTATAGGCAACCTGGGGAGCGCCCACGTTGGCCTCGACCTTAAACTCGCGCATCAGACGGTCCACGATGATTTCCAGGTGGAGCTCGCCCATGCCGGCGATAATGGTCTGGCCGGTTTCTTCATCGGTCCAGGTCTTAAAGGTGGGGTCCTCTTCGGCCAGCTTCACCAGAGCCAGACCCATCTTCTCCTGACCAGCTTTGGTCTTGGGCTCGATGGCCACGCGGATGACGGGCTCGGGGAACTCCATGGACTCCAGAATGATGGGGTGCTTGTCGTCGCACAGGGTGTCACCGGTGGTGTAATTCTTCAGGCCCACCACGGCGGCGATGTCGCCGGAGTAGACGGTGTCGATATCCTCACGGTGGTTGGCGTGCATCTGCAGGATGCGGCCGATACGCTCCTTCTGATTCTTGGTAGAATTCAGAACAGAGGTGCCGGTGTTGAGCATACCGGAATAGACACGCACGAAGCTCAGACGGCCCACATAGGGGTCGGTGGCAATCTTAAAGGCCAGAGCCGAGAAGGGGGCGGTGTCGTCGGAAGGACGCTCATCCTCTTCGTCGGTGTCGGGGTTGATACCCTTAATGGCGGGGATGTCCACGGGAGCGGGCATGAAATCGACAATGGCATCCAGCAGCTTCTGCACGCCCTTATTCTTATAAGAGGTGCCGCAGACCACAGGGATGATCAGGTTGTCGATGGTGCCCTTGCGCAGAGCCTTACGGATGAGGGCGGGGGGAATTTCAGCCTCTTCCAGAGCCAGCTCCATGATCTCGTCGTCGATGTCAGCCACGGCGTCGATGAGCTTGGTACGGTACTCGGCGGCCAGCTCAGCAAGATCTTCGGGAATTTCTTCCACGCCCATATCCTTGCCCAGGTCGTCATAGTACACGTCAGCCTTCATCTCCACCAGGTCGATGATGCCACGGAAGGTTTCTTCCTTGCCGATGGGCAACTGGATGGGCACGGCGTTACACTTCAGACGATCGGCAATCATGTCCAGAACGTGATAGAAGTCGGCACCCATGATGTCCATCTTGTTGACGTAAATCATGCGGGGGACCTTGTAGTGGTCAGCCTGACGCCAAACGGTCTCAGACTGGGGCTCCACGCCGCCCTTGGCGCACATGACGGTCACGCTGCCGTCCAGCACGCGCAGGGAGCGCTCCACCTCAACGGTGAAGTCCACGTGACCCGGGGTGTCGATGATATTGATACGGGTCTGGGGGAACTGGTCCTTAG
>CAZDDZ010000005.1:0-65216 GCA_964504285.1 uncultured Pseudoflavonifractor sp. | reverse complement strand
CCATGCGGTAAGCTCCGGGCCCTTGTTTTGCTTTCTCCTGCCCGAAAAGGGCATAGAGAAAGCCGGACGCCTGCTCCTGACGTCCGGCCTTCTCTAAAGGAAAGAGGATACAATGAAATGAAAAGAAACTGTCTCTTGCAGTTATTATCATACCCACAAGTTGTTAAGCAGAAAAGCTAATTATATTACAGAAGAATTAAATCTTTTCTCTATTTTACGCGGACTCGCCCTTGTTTTTTCTGACTCTCACCACCATCCACGCAATGCCTCCGCAGAGAAGCACGCCAATAGCTACGTTGGCGGCCATCAATCCGGTGCGCCAGGGTGCGGTGGTGTAGGTAATAATGGTGCCGGGGGCGATGTCGTTCATGGCGCTGGAGTGCACCACGGTGTAGAGAATGTTGTGGGTGGCATTGCGCAGGTTTGTCAGCGCGGTAGCGCTCTTGGTGTCCTCCAGGCTCTTCATGGCGTCGGTGGAGAGGATTAAATCGGTACCGGCCGCGATGGACTGGTCAGGATACATGTAGTCGTAAAGATCAAAGTCGGTAATAGCAAGTCCCTCAAAGCCCCACTCGTTCCGAAGTACGTTGGTCATCAGGGGCACGCTGCCGCCGGCCCAAGTACCGCCCAGGCGGTTAAAGGAGCTCATGACTGCGGTGCAGCCCTTCATGGAGATTTCGCTCATGGTTCCCTGGTCGTCGGTAATGGCCTTAATGGTCTGGGTGGCATTCTTCACGGTGTACTCAAAGGGCTTGAGGTAAATTTCCCGCATAGCCTGCTCATTAAGCCAGGAGGAGACACCGTTATTCACCCGGTTGGTCTCCTGGTCGTTGACGGCAAAATGCTTAATGGTGCAGTACATGCCCTTGCTGCTGGCACCGGATACGCAAGCCGCCCCCATCTTGCCGGAGAGGAGGGGATCCTCGGAGTAATACTCGAAGTTGCGCCCGGCAAAGGGGCTTCTGTGAATGTTCATGGCGGGGGCATACCAGCCGGTGACCTTGTTGGCCAGACCTTCGTTGCCCACCATTACGCCCATCTCATACACCAGCTCGGTGTTAAAGGTGGAGGCGATGACGACCTCGGAGGGGTAGGCGGTGCTGCTGAGGGCGGTCATGTAGGAGCTGATACCGGCAGGGCCGTCGAAGTCCTGAGTAGCGGGCTTCCCGATGGACTTTACAGCCTCAGTTTTGTACATGCCGTTCAAAATGAGCTTAGACATGCTCCTCACAGAGAGCTGGTTTAACAGGAGATCCCAGTTATCATCGTCGTAAGGAAGTCCACGCATATCAATAAGACTTAGGCCGTTCTCCTCGCCAGTGACAGGCATTACGGCATCGGGATTCTCGTGGTCGGTCGCCTTGTAGGGCTGGAACCCCGCAATGGTGGCCTCTCCGGCTTCAAAATCCGCGCCCTGGGGGGCGGTGGGAAAGGTACCCGCGAAGTCAGCCCGGGACATGTTGCTCGTCATACCCGCAGTTACGTCGTCAAACTGATTGGTGACGGCAGACATGTCGGACGCGCGGTGATTCTCGCCGCTAAAGACAATTTTCTTAGAAATGGTATAGTCAATAGGGGCACAGCCCTCCTTGACGGTGTGGGAGTCACTCTGGACGGTGAGCTTATAGCTGCCCGCGTCCAGCACATAGGACTTTTCCTGCTGATAATCGTAAGAAGCCATCTCCTCTACGGGGAGGGTGAGGGTAACCGTCTCGCTTGCACCGGGCTCCAGCAGTCCGGTCTTAGCAAAGTCACCCAGCACCACAGAGGACTTTTCAACGCCGCCCTTGGTATAGGGGGCGCTGTAATAGAGCTGCACGACCTCTTTACCGGCGACAGCGCCGGTGTTGGTCACCTTGACCTCTACCACAATGCTTTCATCCACGCCGCCCAGCTTCTGCCCGACAACCTCCCAGGCGAAGTCGGTGTAGGAAAGGCCGTAGCCAAAGGGATAGACCACTGCCTCGTCGTAGTTGATAAAGCCCTCTGCGGCTGCGGTCTCATAGTAGCGGTAGCCGATGTAAATGCCCTCCTCATACTGGACAAAGTAGCCGTCGCCGGAGGCATTTGCCTTGCTGATGTTAGAGTACTTATAGTCGCCGAAGTTTACGAAGGAAGGGTCCTTGGTGAAATCGGCGGGGTAAATATCCACAGTACGTCCAGAAGGGTTCACTTCACCCGTGAGCACGCTGCCTACGGCATTAAAGCCGGTCTGACCGGGGGAGCCCACCCAAAGGATGGCATCGATGTCGGCGTCGCTTTCCAACTCGCCCAGCTCCATGGAGGTGGAGGCGTTAATCAGCACGACCACCTTCTCAAAGCTTGCCTTAGCAAGGGCAATTGTGTCCTGTTCATCTTTTGTCAGCTCCAGCTGATGCTGCCCGGGCACATAGTTGTCGTCCCAGCCCTTCATGTCCCGGGTCAGGTCGCCGCCCTCGCCGCCGCCCCGGCCGATGACCACAATGGCCGCGTCGGCGTAGTCGGCGAAGCTGGAAACCGCGTCGGCGGTGTAGCCCGAGGCGGGCATCTCGCCGATGTAGTAAGAGGAATCCTGGGGCTTATCCATAGCGATTACACCCTTGGGCTTGGTCGGTGCGAAATCAGCCAAAATTCGATAGACGGTTTCGTTAATTTTGAGCTTGGCGCTCTCCAGACCGCTCTTAAGGTCGACCACCGTGTCCAGCTTGACAGCGCCGGAGCCGGAGCCGCCGTACACAGGGTCGGCAGCCGAGCGGCCCATCAGCGTCACCTTACTTCTGGCGGCGAGGGGGAGGACCCCGTTATTCTTCATAAGAACAATGCCCTCGCTCTCAATTTTCTCCACCAGTGCGTTGGCGTTCTTTTTTACGTCGCCCTTAGTATAGTCCAGCGTGTAGTACTCGCTGTCCCAATTTTCAGAGCCTTCGGTCTTGGTAATAATCGCCTGGCCCGCGCCCAGATAGAGGTCTACGTATCCGCTAAAGATATTGGTGAGGACGTTGACCGCCAGGGTTAGCACCAGCACGATGGCCAGCACCGAGGACCAGACGACAGTAAATTTCTTATTGCTCATTTTCTTTTTCATGTAAAGGATTTTCCTCCTTATGTCAATGGCTGTTTGGACAACAAATCAGCAAAGGGATCGTTTGGTTTCCCCCCCTTTGCTGATTTGTTGACTTAGATTAAAATTTTGGTTTTACTTCCCGGTATTGGCAGGGGTAGTCAGGGGTGCAACATTATACTTAGCAGTGCGGGCGTCATCGATAACGCCGGACCAATTCATGCCGAACGCGAAGTCGTAGGTGTTGCCGGCTGCGTCGGTGTAGCACTTAGTATCGCGGGGCACGTCTTCCATCTGAGTCTCCACGGCATCCATGTCGGCAGGAAGCTGGATGGGCAGCAGACCGGTGGGCTCGAACTCGCCGGCCAGGGCGCCCATGAAAAGCTTATTGTTCACGCCAAAGCCGGTAAGGATGGCGTCAACCTTGCTCTCGAACTCAGCGGGAATGAAGGGATTTCCTGCATTGACAGCCACGACAACCTTGCCTGTCTCGGGCATATTGTCAACAGCGTAAAGAATGGCGTCCAGGTCAGAGGTGTTGGTGGCAGTGTAGCTCTGGCCGTAGTAAGAGCGGTTTTCCTTCTCCTGAACCTTCTGCACGCCATAGGGATCGGCAATCTCAGTGTCGACCATGTCGCCGGCGAGGGACTCGCTGCGGACACTGACGCCGTTAGCAGTGTAGGGCCCCCACTGCAGGGAAATAGGCACGTAAGTAGAGGTCTCCTGATTGTAGCCACCATTGTTGCCGCCGTTCTGGGGGTTCTTGACAATAACAAGGGCGTAGTCACACTCAGCCAGGTCAGCCTTGGAGGCGCGAATAATATCCTCTACTGCGGCGGTGGGCTTTCCATCCTTGTCGGCAGGGCCGGTCAGAGTGTCGGCAATCTTATCGGTCACAACATTAAAGTACTGGTCAGCATCCTTGAGCTCCACAGGCAAACCCAGCTTGGAGGGAGTCATGCCGCCAAAGCCCTGGCTGGCAGGGGTATAGATTAAGGGGATGTACACGGTGGGCTTGTCGCCACCGGTAGCGGCCTTAATGGTGTTATCGTCGTTCTTCAGCATAATGACGGACTTCTGCTGCGCGGCCAGACCTGCTGCCTGAGCCTCGTCGTTACCCACCACAGCCTTGGCGTTGGCCACATCCACGTAGGGGTTATCAAACAGGCCAACCAGGAAGAAGCCGCGCACCAGACGGGCACCGGACTCCTGGAAGCGAGCCAGAATGGCGTCCTCGCCAATTTCATCAATGCCGATCTCATAGGCCTCTAGAATGGGGGCGGGGTCATTAAAGCCACCCAGCTGGTCCACGCCGGCCATAAGAGCCTTGTAAAAGCGCTCACCGGGGGTCAGGTCGTCCACACCCCAGGTCTTGGTACCGTCGGCAAGAATACCCCAGTCGGTGCAAACGATACCGTTAAAGCCATAGGTCTCGCGGAGAAGCTTAATCTTGTACTCGCTGTAAGCGGAGCCAACCAGCTCGCCATAGGTCTCGTCCTCGTCCCAGGCGATGGAGTAGGAGCTCATAACGGCGGCGGCGGCGCCAGTGCTGCTATCGGTCAGATTAAAGCCGCCGTCCACGAAGGGAATAAGGTGAGTCTCAAAGGCACTGCCGGGGTATACGTTGTACTTGCCCCAGAAGTTATGGGACTCACGGCCGGACTCACCCGGGCCGTCGCCGGGCCAATGCTTAATCATAGCGAGAACGCTGCCTTCGCCCCAACCCTGGTCTGCACCGCCGGCATCAAAGGTAGACTGGCTGCCGCTGACGGCGGCCTGAGCCATATCACGGGACAGGGCAGGGTCATCACCGTAGGTGCCGTTTACACGGCTCCAGCGCGGCTCAGAAGACAGGTCGGTCTGAGGGCCCAGCAGGGTGCTGATGCCCATGGCACGGTACTCTTTAGCCAGCTGATTGGCAGCCTCAAGTGCGATAGCGGGGTCAAACGTGGAGGCCAGCGCAAAGTTGCCGGGCCATACGGAAACACCGGTATTACGGGGGTCGGTGCTGATGCCGACAGGAATACCCAGGCCCATGCCCTCGACGTAAGCCTGCATGGAGTTAGCCCATGTGGCCTGGTCAGCCGTCGGATTAGCGGCAGCGGCGTTCAGCACGGAGCGCAGACCCATGTCCAGCATGGTCATCTGGTCTTCAGTCAGTTCCTTGTTGGTATCTCTCTGATGCATACTGTAGAGCATCAGGCCGGCCACGTCCTCCACGGTCATCTGGGAGGCCACGTCCGTGGCGCGGGTCTCACCGTCCAAGCGCCAGTCCTCATAAGCGTCTAATTTTCCGTTCTTGTTTAAGTCCTTAAAGGCAAATCCTTCGTACTGAATGAGCTTTACACCCGACTCTGGGGAGTAGCCCAGGGTAGTGCCTCCCTCGTTGGTAACCTTATTCCAGCCGTCTGCGGTCTTTTCCTCCGTCCACTTAGGGGTGCCGGAGCCCAGCTCCTCTACCTCTACCGGATAAGTCAGGCTGGTGCCGGCGGGGGCGGTTGCGGTGGGGGTAGGAGTGCTGCCGGTCTCGCCGGGCTTGGTGCAGCCACTGATGGTGCCGGTGAGCATGACTGCTGCAAGAAACATGGATGCTGCTCTCTTCGTCTGTTTTTTCATTTACAATCTCCTCTCCAAATTTTGTTTGCCGATAAAAATTGGTACAAGCTTATGACAATTTCTTTTGCCGTGCTCGTACCATAACATATAAAAAGTTTTCAATCCACAAAAAAACTTACTCTGCGTTTTCCAATACACAAATTGCACACACGCTTGTCCCTCAGCACATCTTTTTTGGTAATAGTGCCAAATCAAAGACTTTTATTTTTACACTTTCGTCAATGCCTACTGGTGTTGCATTGTGTACTGAAACACGATGAAGGGATTGACCCCCTTCCAAATCTATGATAGAAATGAGAAAAGAGATTGGGTAGAATAGACAACACATTGGGGGCTGCCCATACGAGGAGGAGCGATGACCATGGTGCGAAAGGTAGCCATTGTGGAGGATGACCAAGCCGAGGCCGACAAGCTCAGAGCGCATTTTGAACAATATGCCAAGGAGAAAGATATTCAATTTCAAATTACCCACTTCGGGAGCGCAGAGCAGTTTTTAGGCAAATATTGTCCCATTTATGACCTTGTGCTTCTGGACATTATGCTCCCCCATATGAACGGAATGGAGGCCGCCTTTAAGCTGAGGGAAATGGACGAGATCACCACCATTATCTTTGTCACCAACATGGCGCAGTTTGCCGTGCGCGGGTATGAGGTAGGTGCATTTGACTTTGTGGTAAAGCCGGTTTCCTACTCCAACTTTGCCCTAAAAATTCAGCGGGCGTTAAATAAGCTCAGCAGCAACCGGGACACCGAGGTGGTGGTCTCCACCTCCGAGGGATTTTTTCGGGTGGCCTCCTCCCAAATCAAGTACATTGAAATATCCGGGCACAAGATGGTTTACCACACCACCACCGGCCTCATCAAAGCCTATGGGAATCTTAAGGAGGTAGAGTCCGTCCTCAGCGACAAGGTCTTTGTCCGCTGTAACAGCTGCTACCTGGTGAATTTGGGCTATGTCCGCGCCATCCGGGGCCAGTTGGTTCTTGTGGACGGGGATGAACTGCAAATCAGCAGGCCCAGAAAAAAAGTCTTTGTCCAGGCCGTCAACGATTATTTGGGCGGTGGAATATAATGCCGGAAATTTCAAGTCTTTTCCTCTATAAACTGGTCTTTATGGTAAACCTGATTATTGCGCAAAGTCTCTTTTTATTTCGCCTGAACAAAAAGCCAAACTACCCACTCCGTATGTGCGTTTGTACCCTTTTAAGCTTTGCCTTTGTATTTTTCTTTCCTATTGTGTACTATAACGCCCTGTACACCTCCTTCATGTTTTCCTGCTTTTTCGTTCTGACCATTGTAACAACCAAGCTGTGCTATGACATCAATTGGAGAAGCTGTCTGTTTTGCACCGTGGCCGGGTACAGTATGCAGCATCTTGCCTCGGTGTGCTACGATCTGCTCATCACACTTACCGGCTTTAACCAGTCTGTACAGTTATACAGCGCCACCGCGGTTAGTGACTTTAACCCTCTGAACGCGCTGATTTCCATTCAGGTTTATGCCCTGGTATACTGGGCGATTTTTTACCTGTTCGGAGATAAAATCAAGCGCAACGAGGATCTTACCATCAAGAGTCCCTTTTTGCTGGTACTGATTGTGCTGATTGTCTTGGTGGAAATTGTACTTAATGCCTTTGTAATTTATCGAAAATACGAAAATCTGGACATGATTTACTATTTGGCCGCCTCCCTGACCAACATTATCTGTACCATCTCGGTTTTGGTTATGCAGTTTGAGCTGCTGCTGCGAAAAAGTCTGGAAAATGAGCTGGGTATTGTCTATCAAATGTGGCGGCAGGAGCAAAAGCAGTTCCATGTAACCAAGGAGACCATCGACCTCATCAATATGAAATGCCACGACCTCAAACACCAAATCCGCACCATAAGCAAAAAGGGCGCCATTGATGAAGCCACTCTGGAGGAAATTGAGGACACCATTACCATCTACGACTCTATTGTAAAGACCGGGAATCAGGCTCTGGACATTATTTTGGCTGAAAAAAGCCTGTACTGCAACAAAAATGACATTTTTGTCAGCTACATGATTGACGGCGAAAAGCTAAACTTTATGAGTGACACCGACATTTACTCCCTGTTCGGAAACCTTCTGGACAACGCCATTCAAACCGTCATTAAATTGGAGCGGGACATGCGTGTCATCGGCATCACCATTAAAGCCGAGGGGGAGCTGCTCTCCATTAACTCTCACAACTACTATGGCGGGGAAATCCGGATGGCGGGCGGCCTTCCCGTCACCGCCAGCCCAGACAAGGACTACCACGGCTTCGGCATTAAAAGCATGGTCATGATTGTGGAAAAATACGGCGGAAATATTGTGTTTGAGCCTAAAGATCATGTGTTTAACCTGAATATTCTTTTCCCGCTCTCGGATGTGGGCCTGTCTCAAGGAGGGTCTGTATGAATTACCGTTCTAAAATGAGCAATCGAAAGTTTAGGCGCATCCTCATTCCCATTCTGGCCCTGACCCTGTCCCTATCCATAACCATTAATGTGGGCGTGAGCCTTCACCCCTCCTCGCTGGACACTCTGTTTGGCAAGGGTCAAAAGACCATTACCAGCCTGGGCCGCATTCCCCGGTCGCTGGCCAACTATTACCCCCAGCTCTATACCAACACCGGGGAGTCTCGTGCCGCCGCCATTCAGGTTTCCAAACGCATCAGCGACGAGGGCATTGTCCTTCTAAAAAACAACGGGGTACTCCCCCTCCCCCCCGATACCAAAATTTCTCCCCTGGGTCTGCGGTACGTCGCCCCCTTCTACGGCGGAACAGGCTCTGCCGCCATAGGCACCTCCGAGGACTATCTTGTTACCCCGCAGCAGGGTATTTCCATGGTCTTTCACAATATAAACACTTTTTTAGAGGAGCGCCTTTGGGGGGCGCTTTCCGCCAATCAGGACTTAGCAGCCAACCCTAATATTGTTTCTGTCGATCCCCTTCACCGCACAGACCGGGTATCCTCCACTCTGTTCGAGTTTGACAGCAGCGTGTACCGGGGCACCGAATTTTCCTGCAAGGGAACAGTTGGTGTGGTCTTTCTCGGCCGCCAGACCGGCGAAAATCTTGACGCGGCTACCGGGGTTTATACTGATAAAACCCCCCACATGCTCGCCCCTACCGCCGCCGAGCTGGAGACCCTTGCCTTTGCCAAGGCCTATTGCCGCCGGGTGGTGGTGGTGCTGGTCAGCTCAGCTCCCATGCAGATCACCCAGCTGGAGGACGACGAGAAAATCAGCGCCATTGTATGGACGGGGGGCACGGGCAGCTCCGGCTACCAATCCCTGGGCGAAATTTTGGCGGGCAAAGTGGTTCCCTCCGGCCGACTTCCCGACCTTTACCCTGCGGATTTTAAAAAGGCCCCCACCTTTCCAAACCACGACGACGGCACCGACGCTTTTGTTTACCGCAACGCCCAAACCACCCTTGTGGGCAACTATTCCTGGGAAGAAAACGCCAATACCCCCTTCCACGAGTATGAGGAGGGGGTTTATCTCGGCTATAAATATTACGAAACCGCATACGACATCGGGTATTTGACCGACTATTATAACCGCAAGGACGGTGTACTCTACCCCTTTGGCTATGGGCTTTCTTATACAGACTTTTCCCAGCAGATTATTTCCTTTTTCGACCATGGCAGCAAAATTTCCATGACCGTGCGTGTAAAAAATATAGGCGGCACATACTCCGGCAAGGACGTGGTACAGCTCTATTTTACTTCCCCCTATACCGATTTTGACCGGCAGTACAGCATCGAAAAGCCTACGGCGGTGCTGGTGGGCTTTGCAAAAACCGGGCTTCTCGCTCCCGGCGAATACGAGGACGTGCACCTTTCCTTCCTCAAGGAAGACATGGCCTCCTACTGCTACACCCGCAGTAACGGCGATGGCACAGTAGGGTGCTATGTGCTGGAATCCGGCGAATATACCCTCTCCATTCGCGCCAACTCCCACCAGATTCTCGCATCTAAAACTACCCAGGTGCCCGCCACTATATGGTACGACAACAGCAATCCCCGCCACGCGGAGGTCGCCGCCCAATCCCAGCTTGACGAAAACGGCCATTCCCTGGGCTATCCTGCCAGCCGCGCGGTGGGTCAGGACACCTACCGGGCCGCAACCAATCAGTTTGAGCAAATTAACACCTATATGACAAGCCCCGCCGTGAGCAGCGCAACCCTCCTCTCCCGCAAGGACTGGGCGGGAACCCAACCCTCCGCCCCCAGCGTTACCGACCGTACGGCCTCCAAAAGAGTCATCTCCTGGGTTGCCGCTTCCGATTCCACCAAGTATGATTTTTCCGCAGACGGTAAGCTGGGCAACCAGCCGGGCAGCCTGGTTTACAGCGGGCAGGCTCCCACCGCCAAGGCCGACAACGGCATTGTGCTGGCGGATTTGCGGGGACGAAGCTACTATGACCCCATGTGGGATATGCTGCTGGATCAGCTCACCCTTTCCGATGCCGAGCGAATTCGGCAATGCCTGTTCGAAAGCGCATACGGGACAGGTCGGCTGGATGCCGTGGGCAAGCCGGAATCGGTGGAGCGGGATGGCCCCCAGGGCCTGACCCAGCCTGATCAGCTGGGTCGCAACTGGCTAAGCGGTGCCTGCGGTTACCCCTCCGCCCCCGTGATGGCGGCCACCTGGAACCAGCCGCTTATGTACGACTTTGGCTACATGGTGGGTCAGGAGGCTCTGGTCCTTGGCATCAACGGCTGGTACGCCCCTGCCCTCAATACCCACCGCTCTCCCTTCGGCGGACGAACCGCCGAATACTTTAGCGAGGACGGCGTTCTGGGCGGTTATCTCGGCGCGCAGATTTTGTCCGGGGGCGGAGATGCGGGCGTCTACTGCTCGGTCAAGCACTTTGTGCTGATGGAGGCGGAGGGTCACCGCAATCCCCACACCGCCAATTGGCTGACAGAGCAGGCGCTGCGCGAAATTTATCTAAAGCCCTTTGAGCTGGCCCTAAACACCGCTATGAAAACCATTTGGTACATCTCCGATGAGGAGGGTGCACTCCGCTCCCGCACCATGCGGGCAGGCGACTTTATTATGACGGCCGACTGCGCCGTTGGAGCCGACTGGTCCTCAACAAACTACGAATTGCTGACCTGTGTGGTGCGGGGTGAGTGGGGCTTTCAGGGCACCATTATTTCGGACATGGGGCTTAACAGCAATGACTCCCGGGTGGATAAAATGCTGCGCTCCGGCTGTGACCTGCTGATGTCCACCTCCTATGGCAAGAAAGCCCATGTGCAGGACTACTCCTCCCCCACAGGTCAGACCCTTCTGCGCCGCGCTATTAAAAACATCTGCTACACCACTGTAAACTCAAATCTGACCCAGGGGGCTACGCCCGGCTCTGTCATTCAGTCCTCTATGGCCCCCTGGCAAGTGTGTCTGCTGGTAATTAATACCATTCTCGCCCTGCTCATTACGGCAGCAATCATCTGGATGATCGCAAGAGCCCGGGACGAAAAAAGGCATCCCCATCATTACATGGAGTAACTCGTTTTTTTAACAGCCAAACCGCCACCGGGGTCATGCCCTCATTAATAAAGATCGTCCATGATATTGCAGCCATGCTGACACATAAGGGAATTTGGCGCTGCCCTGACGGAAAAAGGCAAATTCATGGGTGTTTGGCACTCATCTATTTTCACAGCATAGTCATATTTTCGACAAAAAGAGGCTGTGAAGTACGGAAGTTTTAAAACTTCCGTACTTCACAGCCTCTTTTTTATTTCGCGGAGTCTGCTTGCTGACGATAGAGGAAGGTCACAGCCTGGGCACGAGTACAGCTTTGATTGAAACTAAAGGTGGTCTTGCCTGTGCCGTCGGTAATTCCATTGGCCAAGGCCCAACGCACAACCCCATAATAGCAGGCCGTTTCCGATACATCCGTGAAGGGGGTTTGCATGGCTCACTTAAGCCTGACCGGTGTAATCCTCACTTTTTTGCCGAAAGCCCAGAAACAACGCCGGAATCGCATTCCACGGCTTACGCAGGGTGCTGTTAAAAATTCCTATGGCCTGTCTGTATACGCTTTGACTTCTTTTCAGAATTTCCTGCGCCTTTGCTTGCTCGGGCCCATCCTTAACTCGATTGTATTCGTTGCGGCTGGCGGTAAACTGGCGTTCTGCAGCCTCCACCATGCTTTGCTTTGCATATAACTCCCTTCGTGCCACCCAAAACCACAAGGCAATCAGTGCTGTTGTACTGACTGCCGCAATGGTGTATGCCATCCATGTGCTCAACCTTTCACCGCCTTTTCCCTAACTTTTATATAGCCTAACTTGTGTAATTCTTAGAGTAGCACTTTTAAATAAAATTTGGGGCTATTTGTACGAGTGGGAATTTTTTCGGCATGAATGGTCAGTTGACGGTGGAAACATCAATAAATGTATGGTATCATTTATTAAAATATCGTCGTATTTTTAATTTTACTGCCGAGGTAATTTTCTATGAAAATTGCAATTTGTGATGATAACAAAGACGAACTGCTCCACATTTCGGCTATTTTAGATTGCTATATACAGGAGCGAAATGCGCCTGTATTTTATAAAGCCTTTTATAGCGCCACCGAGCTTTTGGCCACAGCGAAAAGCGGCACATATGACCTCTATCTTCTGGATGTCATTATGCCGGCGGTAAACGGCATGGAAACAGCCCGGGAAATCCGCAGCTTTGATAAGGTAGCACAGATTGCATTTCTGACCTCCTCACCGGAATTCGCCATAGAGAGCTACTCGGTCAAGGCATGCAACTATTTACTCAAGCCCGTTACTAAAGAAAAGCTGTTCTTCGCCCTGGATGACATTATAGACTCCTCAGCCAAAGAACATGCGGAGGCCATTGTTGTGAAAAGCAATGACGGCATCGAGCGGATACAGCTATCCCTGCTTACCTATGTGGAGGTATTGGACAGACGAGTTCTTTATTACTTAGCTTCCGGCAAAGTAGTGGAATGTATTTCCCAGTTTTCCGAGGTTTGTGCTGAGTTATTGTTATATAGCCAATTTGTACAGCCGCACCGTTCCTACGTTGTAAATATGCAGTACATCAACACCATTAAAAATACAGAAATACAGCTGCAAACAAAAACCACACTCCCCATGGCCAAAAGGCGTGCCACCGAAATAAAGGACCGCTATTTGGCCTTTCAGATGGAGGAGGCATAGATGGCAAACCTGAAATGGATCGCTTCCTCAACGGCTTTGCTGTTTTACGCCTGTGCCACAATGTATTTACTGCTGGATGTGCAGCCCAAAAAACTTTCTGCAAAGCGAAACATTGCCGGCATCCTATTCTTCTTAGGATTTTTAATCTTTAACATATTGGCACAGGTGCTGTTGGGTTATCAGCATTACGGACGGTATTATTTGCTGCTGACTCAGTTACCGGTATATGTTCTGTTTATGATCGTGTCAAAATACCGAGGCATTAAACTGCTTTTTGTGCTTTTAACAACGGTATTCTTCTCATCACCGGTCATGACTTTAATATCTGTCCTTCGATACTTTTTTGTACCCCCCGTGTGGATTTATCTGCTTTGCTATCTCTTTTTTATTCTTCTGATATATAAATTTTTCAAAAAGCCCTTTAATCAAATGCTCGCTTTTGCGGATAACCAAATCTTTCTCCTGTTTACTACCGTGCCGCTGCTTTATTATGTTTATAGCTATTCGCTAACCCAATATCAGATAGCCGATATTATAATAAGTAAACGATATTTTATACTGCAGCTTCCTCAGCTGATCGTTTTGGTTGCCTATCTGCTTTTAGTGCTGATTTTCAAAATGGTGTCAGAAAAGGCAGACCTTACAAACGCACAAAACCTTGCTTCTGCTCAGCTGGGGGCCGCTACAAAGCAGATAGAGCAGCTAAAAGTAGCTGACAAAAACTTTGCAATTTATCGCCATGATTTACGGCACCATTTAAACTATTTAAACGCCTGTATTTCCGAAAACAAATTAGAAGAAGCCGCCGTATACATAAAGCAAACCTTTTATGATTTGGATAACATGAAGCTGGTGCAGTATTCTCCAAACGAGCCTGTCAACTTAATTCTCTCTGCCTATGTCAGTAAGGCAAGAGAAAAAGGGATTGCCATTGAGGTAAATATTTCTGCATCAAATTTCGGCAGATTTCATATTACCGATCTTTGCAGTCTGCTGGCCAACGCGCTTGAAAACGCAATCAACGCTTGTACAGACGTTCCTAATCACGAGGCGCGGTATATCCAACTTCGCATGTATGAAAAAAGCAATAAGCTCTGCCTGCATATTGCTAACAGTTACGCCATGGAGCCTATATTTGAACAGGGTGTGCCTGTTTCCCACAGCAAAGGACACGGAATCGGTGTGAAAAGCATGATTCACGTGATAGACAAGTATGAGGGTGTTTATCGGTTTTCAGCAAACCGTGGAGTATTTACTTTTCAGGTTTCAATGTGACGCTCTATTTATTAGAACTTGTAGAATATATAAGTGGCCCCCTATAACCTTGACAAGCTTTTTATTTTCTGTCATACTGTATCAAATGGCTTTTTAGAGAAAGCCGTGGCTCCTGAAGGAGCCGTATTTTTTCCGCGTGCTTGCGTTATATTGCTGTGATTAATTGCCACGAAGGTGATTGCTCTCCCAGAACGGGGGGTATCGCTTTCGTGGCAATTTTATTTTGCGGTATTTGAGCGTATCTGAAAAGCATCAAAACGCCCATAAACTTGTCTTTTCCCGTCATGGCAGCGCCAATTCCCCTTGCCATACGTCAGTATGGCTGCAAAAAATCGGCTTGCCTGACAAAAAAATCCTGCGTTTCTGTGCATTCCTCTACTGTTCAGATACGCTCTAGAAATAGGTGATTCTTTGCTTCTGGCGGTAAATGAGCTGGATATTGTGGCGGATATGAAGGGCGGACACCGCAGCGCCATCGTCAGCAAGGTCTCCTTCTCCGTGGCACAGGGGAAGCGGCTGGCCATTGTGGGGCGCTCGGGCTGCGGCAAAACTATGACGGCCCTCTCCATTCTGGGGCTTTTGCCCGAAAACTGCCACGCCTCCGGCAGCGTTCGCTGGGACGGCAAGGAGCTTCTCTCCCTGCCGCTCAGGGAGCGCCGTGGACTGCTGGGCAGGGCGCAGGTGCTCATCCCTCAGAGCGGCGCGGATTTCCTAAACCCCTCCCTCACGGTGCGCAGGCAGATGGGCGAGAGTCTTGCCCGCAACGCCGTGCCCAAGGATCAGCGAGAGGCGGCCATGACGGCTCTGCTGGCACGGGTCGGCTTTGACGACCCGGAGCGGGTGCTCCGGGCCTATCCCTTTCAGCTCTCCGGCGGCATGGCGCAGAGGGTTGTCATGTCCATGGCCTCGGCAGGCAGCCCCCGGCTGGTGGTAGCTGACGAGCCCACCAAGGGCATTGACCGGGAAAATACCGCCCAATTTCTCTCCAACCTGACCGTCCTTTTCCCCCAAGCGGCCGTACTGCTGATTACCCACGACATTTCGGTGGCCGCCGCCTGCGACCATCTGCTGGTGATGCGGGAGGGCCGGGTGGAGGAGTACGGCGAGACCCAGCAGGTACTCCTCCACCCGGAGAGCGAGTACACCCACGGGCTCATCTGCGACCTGCCCCATGCCATCTCCCACGCGGAACGAGGAATGTTATGACACTACTTTCAGCAGACAGTCTTTCGAAGCAATACGGAAGCAAAACAGTACTCACCAACGTGTCCTTTTCGTTGGGTAAGGGTGAATTTGTCAGTATTGTGGGTCCCAGCGGCGAGGGAAAATCCACCCTTGCCCGGATCCTCTGCGGTACGGTACGCCCGGACTCCGGTTCCGCTACCTTTGGCGGCCGCCCCCTTTTCCTGCCTGGCGGCAGCTATGACCAAGCCCACCGGCGGGATATTCAGCTGATTCCCCAGCAGCCCTTCGCCTCCCTTGATCCCAGGCAAAGCATTGGAAACGCTATTGCTGAGCCGCTTTTATTCCACCGGCTGGCAGAGAGCAAGGCAGAGGCCAAAGCCCAGGTCAACCGACTTTTGGAGAAGGTCGCTCTCTCCCCGGCGCTCTATGACCGCCGTCCCGGTGAGCTCTCCGGCGGTCAGGCACAGCGGGTGCTTATTGCCCGGAGTCTGACCGTAACCCCCCGCCTGCTCATTGCGGATGAAGCAACCTCTATGCTCGACGTATCCTCCCAAGCGCAAATTGTGCGGATTTTTCAGGAGCTTGTGGCCCGGGATGGGCTGTCCGTCCTGCTCATTTCTCACGACAGCGCACTTGTGGAGGCAGTTTCAGACCGTGTCTACCAAATCTCTCACGGAGAGATGACCGAACTTAAAAAACCAACAACGGAGGACTCCCCATGAATTTTCGTAAGATAACCGCTCTCTTGCTTACCCTTTGCATGTCCCTGTCCCTGTCCGCCTGCGGCAAGCAAACGCCTCCCGCGGTCAGCCCCACAGTCAGCCCCAGCGAAATCCCCGCCACCATCGATACCTTTGTGGTAGGCACCACCGCGGAAATCACCGCCGCGAAGCGCAGCGAATATAACTTTGACGTGATTTCGGGCGCGCTTTCCCAGCTTGCCCCCGTCTGGCTGGACGGGGCGGGTGAGTACCATCCCCTCCTGTGCGACTACAAGACCGCGGACAGCAAAACCTGGGTTCTCACTGTCCGAGAGGGCATGAAGTGGCACGATGGCACCGACGTAACCGCCGAGGACATTCGCTTTACCCTGGAGTACCTCGACACCCAGACCGATGGCGGCTATGCCGACAGCTACGCGGACATCCGCGTGGTTGACGCCCGCACCATCGAGCTGGAGCTGGCCACCCCCAACCCCCGCCAGCTCTCCTCCCTGACCACGCTGCGCATCATGCCCAAGCACATCTACGAGGGTGTGGCCGACTATACTACCGTGCCCGGCGAGCTGGCCAACATCGGCTGCGGTCCCTACCGCTACACCCGCTTTGACCCCGCCGCCGGTGTGGTGGAGTTTGAAGCCTTTGCAGACTACCCCGACGGCGCTCCCGCTGCCAAGACGGTAATTTTAAAGCTCTTTGACAACGAGGACACCATGTACATGTCCCTCAAAAACCAGGAGCTGGACATGATTTATAAATACTCCGGCGGCGTGAATCCCACCGTCATTGACGACCTGCAAAGCGCCGGGAATTTGACCCTGTTCCCCGTAAGCAACACCGCCAACAGCGCCTGCCTGATTTTTAACAACAGCCTTTCTCCCTTCTCCGACCTCAACCTCCGCAAGGCGGTGGCCGCCGCCATAGACTACGCCGCCTTCCGCCGTACCTTCGGCTCGGCCTATGCTATCCCCTCCAATGCCGGTTTTATTCCCGCCGGGTCTTACGGCTATGTGGATACTCCCGTTCTGGAGCGTGATTTGGAACAGGCGAAAGCCTATCTCGCCGCCGCCGGTTGCACCGACACCGACGGGGACGGCTTTGTGGAGTACCAGGGCGCAAAGCTCTCCCTGCCCATCCTCCTGCGAGAGGATAAGCCCGCCCACACCCGTTACGGAGAGCTGCTTAAAAACAATCTGGCCGAGGTGGGCATTGATGTGACCCTGGATGTGCGCGAGGTGGCGTCCTTCCGCGAGGTCACCGAGCAGCAGCAATCCCAAACCGCCGTCATTACCGGCCTGACCGCCTTTGGCATGGCAAAGAATCAAGGCGTTGCCTCCCTGTATCTGCGGGGCGGCAGTCCCATGAGCTACGGGCAAATTTCCGACCCCGCCTACGGGGCGCTTCTGGACAGAGCGGACGCCGCCGCCGACATGGAGGAATACAAAACCGTGGCGGCCGACATTCAGCGGTACTACGCCGAAACCCTGCCCGCCGTCTCTCTCTTTGGGGATGCCCATGTCCAGGCCTACAACAGCCGCTTTGACGGCTTTGTGGTGGACGGCACCTTCGGCATTATGAACGTTCAGAGCTGGCTGAGCCTGCGCGCCAAGTAAGGCCATGAGGAAAAAGCTGCTCACCTCTCTGATCTGCCTGCTGGTTATTGTGGTCTTTAACTTTGCCCTGCCCCGACTGATGCCGGGAGACACCGTGCTGATGCTGGTGGGTCTGGACGAGGACATGGTGTCGGAAACCGAATATCAGTATTACCTGGAGAAAACGGGGGCCGACCGCCCCCTGGGGGAGCAGTTTTGGGACTATCTCACCGGGATTTTGACCGGCGACCTGGGGTACTCATACCATCACAACGCCCCCATTACCCAGCTGATTGCCCGCCGTCTGCCCGCCACCCTGCAAATCGCCCTGCCCGCCGTCCTCCTCTCCTCCGCCATCGCGCTGGGGCTGGGCTGTCTGATGGGAATGCGCAAGGGCGGTCGGCTGGAGACCTGCGTCACCGCCGCGCAAATTATGGCCGACGCGATTCCCGCCTTTTTACTGGGGTTGCTGCTGATTGCCCTCTTTGCCTTCCAGCTGCGATGGCTGCCCATGGGCTCCCTCAACTCCATCCGCGTGCCCGACGGCTTTTGGGGTGCGCTGGGAGACCGGGTAAAGCACCTGACTCTGCCCGTTTTGACCTTGGTCATCGGCGCGGTACCGCCCAAGTACCTGATGGTTTGCCACACCGTGGCCAAGCAGCGGGGGGAGAAATACGTCCTCTACGCCCGCAGCCGGGGTCTGTCAAACCGCCAAATTGTCTTTCGGCACATTCTCCCCAACATCTGCCAGCCCTTTTTGACCATGGTGGGCATGAGCGTGGGCTTTATCGTCTCCGGCTCCCTGGTGATTGAAAACATTTTTTCTATTAAGGGCATGGGCGGGCTGATCTCCCAGGCCATCACCGCCCGGGATTACCCGGTGCTGCAGGGCTGTCTGTTTGTCAGCGCGCTGGTCATTGTGGCGGCAAATCTGCTCACCGACCTGCTCTGTGTTGCCCTAGACCCGAAAGTGAGGTGCAAAGTACATGAAGGGGAGTAAATGTATCCTTGTACTGGGGCTTGCCATTCTCACCGTATTCTCGGCCTTTGCCCTCTTCCCCGGCCTGTTCGCCCCTTATGGCCCTAAGGAGATGTTTGCCGCCTGGCAGCTGCCGGGGGCCGGGCATCTGCTGGGTACCAACGACCTGGGGTACGACATTTTATCCGAACTGATTTACGCCGCCCGCTCCACCCTGACCATCGGTTTGGCAGCGGCTCTCATTTCCCTAATTCTCGGCTCCCTCATTGGGCTGGCCGCCGGGTATCTGCCCGGCTGGCGGGGGGAGCTGGCCGGCGGCGTAATTCAGGTCTTTCTCATGATTCCCATGCTGCCCATGGCCATTGTCATTGCCGCCTTTGTCGGTACCGACACGCAAACCATTATTATGATCATCGCCGTGCTGGGCTGGTGCGCCACTGCGCGCACTGTGCGCACCCGCACCATGCAGCTTAAGCAGACCCCCTTTGTGGAGTCCCTGATGATTTTGGGCATTTCCCGCCGCCAGATTATGCTCCGCCACATACTGCCCAACCTGTTCGAGGTCATTCTCTCACGGTATATCATGACGGTTTCCAGCTGCATCATGCTGGAGGCCACCCTGAGTTTTCTGGGTATGGGCGACCCCACTGCTGTGACCTGGGGGCGCATGATGAGCCTTGCCTACCGGCGGGGTGGCTTTACCCGGGGCGCCTATCACTGGCTGGTGAGTCCGGGCCTCTGCATCGCGCTGGTGGTGGTGGCCTTTTACTGCTTAAACCAATATTTCGAGGCAAAGAGCCGCCAGGTTTCCGGCGGACAGAGCTACCTTGATTAGGAGTGTTTCATATGATCGACACCGACAAAATCCTTTGGAACCAATGCGTCTGCTTCCACGGCCATTCCTGCGGCGGTCTGGCGGTGGGGTACCAGGCCAGTCTGTACGCCATGGAGCTTTTGCGTCCCGACGGGCGGGCGGAAGATGAGGAGCTTGTCTGCATTGCGGAAAACGACGCCTGCGGCGTGGACGCGGTGCAGGCGCTTCTGGGCTGCACGCTGGGCAAGGGCAATCTTCTTTTGCGTCTCAGGGGCAAGCAGGCCTTTAGCTTTTATAACCGGAAAAATGGCGATGGCGTCCGCCTTGTCCTGCGCGCCACGCCGGGAAAAAGCCGGGAGGAGCGCCTAGGGTGGCTCATGGAGGGCGACTATCACGACATGTTTGACGTAAAAAGCCCTGCCGTGCCTCTGCCCGAGGAGGCCCGTATTTTTAAAAGCCACCCCTGTGCCAAATGCGGCGAACAGACCGCTGAGTGCTGGCTTCATCTTCAAGACGGGCAGTGGCTCTGTGAGGACTGCCACCGCCCGTACAACAGGTCTCTTTGATGGGCGCGCCCTTTGACTCGGTCCACGCCGGCTGGCAAAGTCAGTTGGCGGGCGGCCCTGTGGAGGTCTGTGACTCGGAGGAGGTAACCGCCCTGCGGGGGGCGGCCGACTATGACGGCCTGATGGCGCTGGGCGGCGCCCTGTCCCGCCAGCTGCGCTATCGGGAGGCGGCGGCGGTCTATTCCGCCGCCCTAGCTCTGTGCCCCGACCGCTTGGAGCCCCTCCGTCTTCGGGCCGGGCGGCTGCTTTCTCTTTTGGAGTGGGAATCTGCCCAAAGCGACCTTTTGCGCTGTCTGACCCTGGGGGGCGACCCGACAGACCTCACCTACCGTCTGGGGCTCTCCTGCTACTACGGCGGCGCGTACGACCAGGCAATGGTGTGGCTTGCGCGCTGCTTTGCAATCTGCGATGACGAAATGGGTATCGGGGTTATCTACTGGCACACCCTCAGCGCCTGGCGTGCAAATGCCGCCCCCCACTTACTGGAGCGCTATCATCCGGGTATGGCGGTGGGGCACCACACGGCATACGAAAAGGCGGTGCGGGTTTGGACGGAGCATGAAACCTGTCACGGCCTGCTCTCCGCGCTGGAGGATGAGCCCGACGACATGGAGTATGTCATTGCGCTATACGGTATCTGCCGATATCTGTTTCACTCGGGCAGAGCCAGGGAGGCCTCCCCTCTCCTAACCCGTCTGCTCACCCGGGACGCTTTCTGGCCCTGCTTTTCCTATTTGGCCGCCTGGAACGACACTAGGGAACCTCTGGTTTAATCCCGCCGCCTATCTTGGCAGTGTCTTTTCTGCCCGGACTGCGCCAAAAAACACACGCGCTAATCTATACGACTGGATTAAATCAGAACTTTCCTAGATAGTGTTGACATGAGTTGAGATTGCCAGATTTTAAGCAGTATTTTTGCCTGACAAGGCAAAAATTTGCAGCACTCCTTGGTGGAATGCAAAAATTTTTAACGCAGGCAGGCGAAAAAACTGCCAAAATATGGCGGTCGATCGCTCGTGTCAACACGATCTAGATTATAATAGCGTAAGGCCGACGTTTCCAAAGGAAACGTCGGCCTTACGCTATTTGCGTCTTTTATACACCAGGGCCACCCCTTACGCAATCTTAACATAGATATTGCCCGGCCTAACACCGACTTTATTCCCCTCCTGCTAAACTACTTTTATCAGAGAGCAAAGGAGGAACAGAGGATGATGGATTTATGGATGGTCGTCGGCCTGGCCGTCTGTCTGTTTGGCATAAAGCGTTTTGCAGATTGGTGCGAAAAACAAGTGGAGAAATAAGTGAGGAAATTTATATGCCGCTGCTAATTATTTTGCTTTTGCTCATAAGCGCTTATCTCTTTTATGCGCTTATTCACCCGGAGAAGTTTTAGAGCGTTTCTGAAAAGTATCAAAACGCCCATAAACTTGTCTTTTTTCGTCAGGGCAGCGCCAATTTTCCTTGCCATACGTCAGTATGGCTGCAAAAAATTGGCTTGCCTGGCAAAAAAATTTTGCGTTTCTGTGCATTCCGCTACTTTTCAGAAACGCTCTAGGAGGATTTTGCATGCTTCAAATTATTATGACCCTGGCCGTGTACCTGGCCTTGGTCATTCCCATGGGCACCTATCTCTACCATGTGGCGGTACAGAAGCGCACCTTCGCAGACCCGGTATTGGATCGGGTGGACGGTGTACTCTACCGCCTTTGCGGTATTGATCCACACAGCTCTATGACCTGGAAAAAATACGCACTCTCCCTGCTCCTTACCAACGCTGTCATGGTGTTTGCAGGGTATCTGATTTTAAGGCTTCAGGCACTGCCCATTTTGAATCCCAACGCCATCGGCGGCATGGAGCCCACACTCTCGTTTAACACTATCATAAGTTTTATGACCAATACCAATCTGCAGCACTACTCCGGTGAAAGCGGCCTATCCTACTTAAGCCAAATGCTGGTCATTACCTTTATGATGTTTACCTCAGCGGCCTCCGGTTACGCCGCCTGCGTAGCCTTTGTCCGTGGTCTGGCAGGAAAAACCCGGGACAACATGGGCAATTTCTATGTGGATCTCATTCGTATTATCACCCGCATTCTTCTCCCCTTGTCCATTCTGGTAGGACTTTTCCTTGTCTTCCAAGGAGTGCCCCAAAATTTTTCTCCTAACATTACCGTCCACACCATTGAGGGTAATCTTCAGGATATTGCCACCGGCCCCATTGCCGCTCTGGAATCCATCAAGCATCTGGGCACCAACGGCGGCGGCTTTCTGGGGGCGGGCTCCAGCACTCCGCTGGAAAACCCCACCATTCTTTCTAACCTGGCGGAGCTTTTTTCCATGATGCTTCTTCCCGGCGCCTGCGTCATTATGTTTGGAAAGATGGTACGCGCTCGTCCCAAGGACGGCCCTGTCGGCAGTCTGGCTACCCGACCCGCCCGCTTTTTCGGTAGCGAGGGCCGTACCGTGTTCGCCGCTATGAGTATTCTCTTTGTGGCCGGACTGGCCCTGTGCTTTGCTGCCGAGCAAGCAGGTAATCCCGCCCTGGCGGGGGCCGGATTAAGCCAGAGTATGGGCAGCATGGAAGGAAAAGAAGTTCGCTTCGGCGTTGCCCAGTCCGCTCTATTCACTACCGTGACCACCTCCTTCACCACAGGCACCATCAACAACATGCACGACACCCTTACTCCGCTGGGGGGGCTGGTTGCCCTCCTGCACATGATGCTCAACGTGGTCTTTGGGGGCAAGGGCGTGGGTCTTATGAACATGGTGATTTACGCCATTCTGGCCGTCTTTCTGTGCGGCTTAATGATTGGCCGCACCCCCGAATACCTGGGCAAAAAAATTGAAGGCCGCGAGATGAAGCTGACAGCCCTGTGCATTATCATTCATCCCCTGCTGATTTTAAGCTTTTCCGCCCTGGCCGTCAGCCTTTCCGCCGGCAGGGCCGGTATTACCAATCCAGGCTTTCACGGTCTTTCCCAGGTTCTGTACGAGTATGCCTCTGCCGCGTCCAACAACGGCTCCGGGTTTGAGGGGCTGGCCGACAACAGCTATTTTTGGAACATCACCACAGGCCTTGCCATGTTCCTGGGCCGGTACCTGTCTATCATCCTTCAGCTTGCCATTGCGGGCAGTCTGATGAAAAAGACCATGTGCAACCAGTCCTCCGGTACCCTGCGCACCGATACCCCCACCTTTGCCATTGTGCTGGTGCTGGTGGTTTATATTTTCGCGGCCCTGACCTTTTTCCCGGTACTGGCACTGGGGCCCATTGCGGAACATCTGACTTTATGGAGCTAAGAGGTATTTAATCATGACGCAGCCAAAAAAGAAGCTCGTAACACCAGAAATTTTAAAAGGTGCCATCCGTGGCGCGTTTACCAAGCTTAATCCCCGCCTGATGATGAAAAATCCCGTTATGTTCGTTGTCGAAGTTGGCTTTTTCATCACCGTGCTCCTCTCCCTGTTTCCCGGTCTGTTCGGAAGCGAGAGCAGTGAAGCTCTGCGGCCTTACAATTGCATGGTGTCCTTTATCCTGTTGCTGACCCTGCTCTTTGCAAACTTTGCCGAAGCGGTGGCCGAAGGGCGCGGAAAAGCCCAGGCCGCAAGTCTTAAAAAAACTCAGAAGGATACCCGTGCCCGACGCATTCTTTCCAATGGCGAGGAGGAATTTGTCAGCTCTCACGACCTTCAAAAGGGCGACCTGGTGCTGGTAATGGCGGGAGAGCTGATTCCCAACGACGGTGAGGTCGTGGAGGGCGTGGCCTCGGTGGATGAATCGGCCATTACCGGCGAATCGGCCCCGGTGGTCCGTGAGAGCGGCGGCGACTTCAGCTCGGTAACCGGCGGCACCACCGTAATCAGCGACTGGTTAAAGGTTCGTGTGACCTCTGCCCCGGGCGAGAGCTTTCTCGACCGTATGATTGCTATGGTAGAGGGTGCCTCCCGGCAAAAAACCCCGAATGAAATTGCTCTGAGTACCCTTTTGGTCAGCCTGACCATTATTTTTCTCATTGTTATCGTCACGCTTTACCCCATCGCTCTATATAGCGGCGTGGTACTGCCCGTTTCCACTCTCATCGCCCTGACCGTCTGCCTGATTCCCACCACCATCGGCGGTCTTCTCTCCGCCATCGGAATTGCGGGCATGGACCGGGTCACGCGGTTTAACGTCATCGCTATGTCGGGCAAGGCGGTAGAGGCCTGTGGCGATGTGGACACTATGATCTTAGATAAGACCGGCACCATTACCTACGGCAATCGGCTGGCCACCGATTTCTACCCCGTTGGCGCTTGCAGTCAGGAAGCCCTTGTCCGCTGCGCGGTACTCTCCTCTCTCTCGGACGGTACTCCCGAGGGCAAATCCACCGTTCAGCTGGGCCGTAAAAGGGGGTGCACCGTTCAGGCTCCGGCGGGCGCTTCCTTCGTGGAGTTTACCGCCCAAACCAGCATGAGCGGCGTCGACCTGCCCGACGGCACCAGCATCCGCAAGGGCTCGGATCAGGCCATTGCCGGCTATGTTAAGGCTATGGGCGGGTCCATTCCCGCTGATTTAGAATCGGTGGTCAGTCGGGTTTCCTCCCTGGGCGGCACCCCGCTGACTGTGTGCGAAGGAGCTAGGGTGCTGGGCGTTATTTACCTGAAGGACACGGTAAAGGCCGGTATGAAGGAGCGGTTTGACCGTCTGCGGGCCATCGGCATTAAAACCGTCATGTGCACCGGCGATAATCCTCTGACCGCCGCTACCATTGCGGGGGAAGCAGGGGTGGATGAATTTATTGCCGAGTGCAAGCCTGAGGATAAAATCCGCGTCATCCGCGAAGCACAGGCCCTGGGTAAAATCGTCGCCATGACCGGAGACGGCACCAACGATGCCCCCGCCCTGGCGCAGGCCAACGTGGGTCTTGCCATGAACAGCGGCACCGCCGCCGCCAAGGAAGCCGCCAACATGGTGGATTTGGACTCGGACCCCACCAAAATTTTGGAGGTAGTGGAAATTGGCAAGCAGCTGCTCATTACCCGGGGCAGTCTGACTACCTTCAGCATTGCTAACGACATTGCCAAATACTTTGCCATTATTCCGGCTATGTTTATGCTGGTCATTCCCCAGCTGGGGGTGCTTAACATCATGTCCCTGGCCACCCCCTTAAGCGCCATTCTCTCGGCCCTGGTCTTTAACGCTATTATTATCCCCTGCCTGATTCCGCTGGCCATGCGGGGGGTTAAGTACCGTCCCATGAGCAGCAGCAAGCTTCTGCGCCGCAACCTGCTCATTTACGGCCTTGGCGGGGTTATAACACCCTTTCTCGGCATCAAGCTCATTGACCTGGCCATTCATCCCCTTTTGATGCTGCTGGGTCTGTAAGGAGGAATTTATCGTGCACACAAAACTTAAATCCGCTCTGGGCAGCATAAAAAAAGCCGGACTGGTTACGCTGGTGCTTATGGTGCTCTGCGGGCTTTTCTACCCTCTGGCCCTTACCGGGCTTTCTATGGTTTTCTTTCCCCATCAGGCAAAGGGCAGTGTCATCGAAGTGGACGGCGTAGCCGTGGGTAGCACCCTGGTAGGGCAGCAGTTCACAGACCCCCGCTTTCTATGGGGCCGCCCCTCCGCAGTGGGGTACAACACCTATACCGAGGCAGAAAAGGAGGCGGGCGACTACACCGGCCCTGCCTCAGGTTCTCAGAACTATGCCCCTACTAACCCCGCTCTAATTCAGCGGGTAACCGCTGACATGGCCGCCTTTCTGGCTGCAAATCCCCAGGTGCGCCGCGAGGATATTCCCACAGACTTGCTCACCGCCTCCGGCTCTGGCCTGGATCCCCACATTTCCCCTGACTCCGCAGCCATTCAAATCCCTCGGCTGGTGCAAAGTACCGGCCTGAGTCAAGCCCGCTTAGAGGAGATCATACAAAACCACACACAGGGAAAGCTGCTGGGTATCTTCAGTGAAGCTCATGTCAATGTACTTCTGGTAAATTTGGACATCGCCCGGGAATTGGGCATTCTCTAACAAACCTGGTTGGAATGGTTTATCCACAGCCTGTAAAAATAACGGCGGGGCAAGCGAAATCGCTTGCCCCGCCGTTATTCTTAGCACAATGATTTAGTGGCCGTACCCGGACGGAGGTAAACAGCTTACATTTATATCTTCAGCATCCGATACCCCACCCCGATGTGCGTTTGAATATATTGGGACGGGTTGGCCCCTGTCTCTATTTTTTTGCGGAGCGTTGCCATAAACACCCGCAGGGAGCCCACGTCGTTATCCCAGGAGCTGCCCCAGATTTCACGCGTTATGTAGGTATGGGTCAGCACCTTGCCCGCATTTTTAGCCAGCAGGCATAGAAGCTTATATTCAATGGGGGTCAGGTGCAACTCTTGGTTTTCCAGGTAGGCGCATCCGGCGGCGTAATCGATGGTCAGGTCACCATTGGTAAAGGCGGCTCCCTGGGGCTGTTCTCCGGACAGCGCGTCGTTTAGCCGCCGAAAGGTCACCCGCAGCCGGGCCAGCAGCTCTTCCACCGAAAAGGGCTTGGTAAGGTAGTCATCAGCCCCTGCGTCCAGCGCATCAATTTTATCGGTATCCTCGCTCCTGGCGCTGATGACAATAATGGGTACTTTCGACCAGCTGCGAATTTTCTTAATGACCTCCACTCCGTCCATATCGGGCAGACCCAGGTCCAAAAGCACGACCTCCGGGTTATGGGATACGGCCTCTAAAATGGCGGCCGCTCCTGTGGGTGCGGTTAAAAAACGGTAATCATGGGTTTCTAATGTAGTGGTAATCAGGTTGCGGATAGCGTCGTCATCCTCCACAACCAAAATCAGCGGTTTATTCATGCAGGCATACCTCCTCGGCGGGCAATGTAAAGGTAAAGACCGTGCCTCTGGGCACCCGGTCGCTCACTGTAAGCTCACCGCCGTGGGCCGTCACAATAGACTTGCACAGGGCAAGCCCTAGACCCAAGCTGCGGCGGCTGTCGGCAACCGTGGCATTGGCGGTGTAGAACATATCAAAAATTCGCTTTTTAGACTCGTCTGAAATGCCGGGACCGTCATCGGAGACCGATACCATCACCTTGCCCCCCTCCTGCCTGGTTTCAATGGTAATGGCAGAGCCCTGGGGGGTATATTTAATGGCATTGTCCACCAGATTAATGACCACCTGCATCATTAGCCGCGCATCCATTTTCACCAGGGCAAACCCGTCGGAAGGCTTTACCGTAATACTGTGCTCGATACTTTTCCGACTGATATGGCGCATAGCTTCGGCAATTACCTCATCCATCAGCTCGGTGGTGGTGCGCAGCTTCATGGAATTATCCTCAATGCGAGTTACCGACAGCAGATTTTCCACTAGGTTAATTAGCCACAGCGCATCGTCGTAAATGCTGGTGTAAAGGCCCCGGCGCTTTTCTGCGTCTAAGCTGCCCTCGCTTTCCAGTAAAATACCGGCGTTGCCGGAGATGGTGGTCAGCGGAGTACGCAAATCGTGGGAAATAGAGCGGAGCAGATTTGCCCGCAGCTGCTCATTTTTTGCAAGGAGCGCGGCTTCCTCCCGTTGACGGGACATCGCCTCGTTTTTCAGCGCCAGGGCGCATTCCCCCAGAATGGAGAGCATAACGCTGTTCTCCATTGCGTCCAGGGCAGTCCCCTCCACCGCCACACCCACCACGCCGTAAACCTCCTGCCCTACTCGAACGGAGAGATAGAGGCAGCCTGCATTCCCCAGGGTATTGGTGGTTGCTCCGGCGTGCTTATTGTTGTGGTAGACCCAGGTCGCCACCGTCTTTTCATGCTCCGATTGATAGCGACCGGGCTGGGGGCTCTCCCCTACCGAGAAAAAGAGCGGGTCTGTCAGCCTGTCGTCCTGCACGCCGTAGAACAGAATATCCTTGCCCAGTAGTCTGGATAGCTGCTTGCAGGTTACGGCAATGATGCCGCCCGTGTCCCGTTCATTGCTGATAAGCTGGTTTGTATCAAACAGAATTTTGGTGCGGTAGGCGGTCTCAGCCGACTGGCGGGCCTGCTGTTTCAGGCGCACCGCCACGGTGCTGGTAAGAAACGCGGCAATAAACATAAATAAAAAGGTCGCCGGATAGCTGGCGTCGTAGGCGTTAAACGAAAAGCGAGGGTCTGTAAACAGAAAGTTAAAGGTCAGCACGCTTACCGCCGAGGAGACAAGGCTGTATATTCGCCGTGAGGTACTAATGGCAGTAACCAGCACACCTAGGATATAGGCTGTAATAATATTGGCCTCGCTAAATCCAAAGCGGTAAAACAGCAGACCAACCAAACTGGCGGCAGCAAGTGCCAGCGCACTCTTAAAAATATCCTGCCACACGGTATTGGGCGTGCTGACAGCCCCCTGCTTCGCCCTATACGGCGGCGTGTCCTTTTCCGGAATAATGTAAATATCCAGATTGGGAGAAAGTGCTGTAATTTTTTCAGTTAGCGTGGGTGTACCCGGCCATAATTTTCGCTTTGCGCTGCTGCGGCCCAAAACAATTTTAGACACGCCGGAAAGCCTGGCGAATTCGGAAATCTGGAAGGCAATGTCGTCCCCGCAGACCGTCTCTACCGAGGCCCCAAGCTGCCCGGCAAGGTGGATATTCTGGCGTAGGCGGCTCCGGTTCTCCTCGCTCATGGTAACAAAGGCAGGGGTCTCTACAAACAGGGCGGTAAAGCTTCCCCGAAAGGCGCTGGCCATTCTCGCCGCGGTACGGATGATTTTTGCGTTGGTGGGGGAAGACGAGAGACAAACCAGGATGTGCTCGTCGGTGTAATAGCCGCCGCTCATGCTGTCCCGCCCGGCCTCCACCATCCGGTTAACTCGGTCGGCGCAGCGGCGGAGGGCCAGCTCCCGCAATGCGGTCAGATTTTGGGAGGTAAAGAAATTACCCAGCGCCTTTTCTGCCTGAGTCTTTCCGTAAACCTCACCCTTGCCAAGCCGCTCCATCAGCTCCTCGGGCTCAATATCCACCAGCTCTACCTGGTCGGCACGGTCAAACACATGGTCGGGAATCCGCTCCCGGACGGTTACCCCCGTAATTGCGGTCACCATGTCGTTCAGGCTCTCAATATGCTGAACATTTACCGTTGTGTAGACGCTAATTCCGGCGTTTAGCAGTTCGGCAATATCCTGGTGACGCTTGCGGTGGCGGCACCCGTCTCCATTGGTGTGAGCCAGCTCATCCACCAGAAGGAGCTGGGGCTTTCGCTCCAGCGCCCTGTCCAGGTCAAACTCATGCAGCACTATGCCCCCGTGGGTCACCCGTTTAGCCGGGATTGCCTCCAGCCCGCTGAGCAGCTGGGCTGTCCGGGGGCGGTCGTGGGGCTCTACATAACCCACCACCACATCAACGCCGCGATGAGCCGCTCCATGGGCAGCCTTAAGCATAGCGTAGGTTTTCCCTACCCCGGCGGCATAGCCAAAAAATATTTTTAGATGGCCCCGCTTTCGTTCCTCCAGCTCCTTCTTTACCCTGCGAAGCATTTCATCTGGGTCACAGCGCGGTTTTTCCAAAAGAGCCCCTCCCAATACCGATTTTTTACTGGCGCACTTCGTGCCGAAATACGCGTATAATAACTGCATTGCAGTTATTATATCATGAATTCTATTCATAATATAATATGCCACGCGGCCGTCCCGGCCGCTGGCTAAAATCCCAGCGCTTCGGCACTTCGTGCCGAAATGCGCGTATAATAACTGCATTGCAGTTATTATACCATACCGCTTTTTTAATACTATATTAGAGATAAACTTTCAGCGTTAAGATTGCATTAAGAAACTGCTAACGCCAACCTAGCAGCAGCGATACGGGCAGCATAATTACTCCTGTGGCGAAGGTGACTGCCGCCACAAGAAAGATGGGCACACCAATTAGCATTATCAAAAACGCGGACCACGGGTACCTTTGAACTACCCGCCGCACCTCAACGTCAATTTTATAAGTAAAGCGCGCCAGCATCTGCGTCAGATGAATCATCATTATTCCCCCTATTATTTACACCCTATCACCCATCCGATAAAAACAGTGTTAGCAATACCTTTTGCAAAATTAAGACCCTGTAAGCATCCTCACGCCGCCGCAAAATTTTTCTTGACTTTTCTCCCCGTTCTCTCTAGTATAGTAGATACAATTACATAGCTCTTTTGTGGCTCCTGTCGCGTTTGGCACGGGGGATGAACAAGGGAATCGGGTGAAAATCCCGAACGGTATCCGCCGCTGTATACGCTGAGGACACACGCGCGACGAAAGTCGGTCACTGGGGCAACCTGGGAAGGCTGTGTGTGTACGCAGGAGCTTGGAAACAGGCTCCATAAGCGCAAGTCAGAAGACCTACGAAAGGGGCACCCTCCTGCCCGGGGTATGGGCACGCGGAGGGGGCAATTTAGGCACAGAAAAACGGCTGTGGCAATCCAAATGGATTGCCACAGTTTTTTTGTTTTTCTGAAAAAGCGAGGAGGAAGTCATATGAAAAAACGCATTTTATCTCTGCTCCTGACTCTGGTGCTAACTCTGGGGCTGGTGCCTATGGGCGCATTGGCAGAGAGCACAGTGCCCTTTACCGCAACAATAGATGGGCAAGAACTAACCGTTTTACAAGAGGGTTTAGAGTCTTGCACGGACAATAATAAGGATGTCCCCAAGTATGTGATTCAGGTGCCCGAAGAAAAAATGGGTGGCAGTGTAGCCGTCCAAGGTCTCCAGGGCAACTATATTATGTCAGCCTGGTCCGAAGCAAAAGCCACAGAAGATTTTTCAATTATACCAAATGGTTGCTATTGTATTGTTGCGAGTGGTTTAAATGCAATTAGTGCACATATTTATTTTGCCGAAGCGGTGGCTCCCGAAGTTTTCACCCACAAACAGGCAACCATTATTTCCTGCGCACAGCAAGCAGACACCTTCCTTGTGCCACGGCAAAAAATTTCTGTCACGGCAGGACTTGCCGCATCCTACGGCTATACCTACGGTGCAGAGGTTGGCGCTGACGATATAACCGCCCTGGATGTGCTGGTCAAACTGCATGAGGATCTGTTTGACACAACAGCCAAGGACGAGATGAACACGTATCTGGCAGTTACCTCCTCCGGCTGGGTTTCCAAGGCGTTTGGTCTGCCCACCACAAGCGGCTTCGGTTTTGCCGTAGATGGTGAGCAACCCAACGATGGCGTAGTGAACCCAACTTATGGCGAATATACCGGCAAGCTCATAAACGAAGCCGTGGTCACCGATGGTAGCTTTGTGCAGTTCTTTTTCAATAAAGAAGACTCCTTTTTTTCCGACCTGTATGCTTGGTTCGAGCAGGACGGCGCATCCGTCAGCAGCATCACGGCTTATGTGGGAGATCCTATTGCGCTCACACTGAACAGCTATTCTCTCATGACCGCGCAAAAGCCCAACCGCGTCAATATGCCCGTTCCTAGTGCAAAAATTGCTCTGATAGAAAACAATAGCATCTCTGCAACTCCCTTGACCATCACAGACGGAGACGGTCTTGCGTCCATCTCCTTTGACGTGGCGGGCACCTATGTGGTCAGTGCCTTCACCAGCGGAGATGGTGCAACCCCCATTATCTCTCCTTGGTGCACCATTACCGTAGAGGAAAAGCTAACTCCACCCGTTGTCCCCTCCTCTGTTCCCGACGACTGGCAAAACGACCTTTGGCTTCAATACGATTTTAAGTCCCTGTCCATCGGAGATACCGCCACTATTTTTCCCCGCCGCGTGCCCCAGATTGTGACCGACTACACCAATAACAATGTGCAGCGTCCCGACTTTAACTTTGAAATTATCGGCGGCAGCAGCATCACCTTGGACACCCCTAAAAGCAAGGATAAGGTTACCGTTACCGCAGTTAAGGCCGGTACCACCATAGTAAAGGTCACCTATGACGAGTTGGTTTACGAAGGGAAAACTTTTGGCGCCTCCTCCTCGGTAAACACTGCATACGCGGTGTTCTCTGTGGGTGAAAAGGGCAGCATTACCCCCACCACAAGCATTGCCCAGCGCAGCTACGACACCATCTATTTTCATGAAGGTAACAGCGTAAATCTTCCTTTTACCGTAACCGCCGATGGGGCAAAAAGTCTTTTGGTCACCTGCAACGGGAGCACTCTTACCCCTGAATCAGATGGTTCTTACCTTGCTCCTTTAGAAAACCGCTCCAACATTATTGGTGTGGTCGCTACCGATACCGCCGGTGAAGCCAAAAGTTTTTATCAAGTGGTCGACGCCAGAAAAATTGAATTAAATATAAAAAACGTGAGCTTCCCCGGGCTTCCCCTTGCCAAGGGAGACACCGCCGAAGTCAGCTTCAAGGGCATTACTCCTCCCGTCTATAAGCTGGCCACCATTTACAATCCCACTTGGAAATATATAAACCAGGGGAATCCCTCTTGGAGCACCCACGGCACCTATGCTCACTACACCAACGCCGCCCTGGGCGGCAAGCTGGAGGGTGTCTCCACCCAGTGGGACTTAGCAACGAAAAACGCAATTACCATGACATTTCCCGATGCCGGCTCTTATGAGTTTACAAACGGAAAAATCTTCTCCCAATGGTGGGGCAGCGCGCTGGGCAGTGACAAAACCAACTCCGCGGTGGGCGGTTCCAATGCAGGCATGAGTGATACTCACGATGGTGAATTCTCTACCCTTCCTAATTTTAAAATTGACGTGGCAGAGACATCAGCCGCCGTCAAAGTAGAGCGCATTGAGCTAACCACCAAAACGCTGACCCTTTACAGAGGCGACAAATTCCAAATCTCGGAACTGGGCAGCAAGCTGGGGGCTACTGTGTATCCCGCGGAGGCAACAAATCAAAACTATTCCTGGAGTTCCTCTGATCAGTTTACTTTAAATTTAAATTCCGGAACCCTGTCAGCGCAGGCGGTTACCCAAACTCCTGTTACACTAACTGCCACCACTGTGGATGGCGGTAAAACCGCAACCTGTGCCGTGACCATTGTAGAAAGACCGGTAAACGATGCGCAGAAAAAGGCCTTAACCGATAAAATTGCCGAAGCTATGACAGTGGTCGAGGTGGATGGCGCCGAAACCGCGTGGAATGTACTAAAGGAAGCCATTTCCAAAGCCAATCAAACCCTAACAAAGGATGGGCTTACGGGGTTGGAGGCAGAGGAGGCCGTTACCGCGCTGGACGGAGCTATAAAAGCCTACAACAAGGCTGTCGCCGACCTTACCACCTTTCAGCACACGGTCACACAGGAAAAGGTGACCGAGGGTATTAAGGTGACCATTAACTTCCCCAATCTGCTCGTTGCGTTGGGCAATCAGAGCACCACCTCCCTCAAGCTGGTTTACAGCAGTAACATTCCCAATATGACCACGGTGCAAACGGAAGACTGCAAGGACAAAAAGGAAGATTTGAGAACCTTGTCCTTTGTGGTTCCCAAGGATATTAGCGGAACCTTTACCCTGACAGACGGTTATGTGAGGGAAAATTATTTTGCTGTTATCCAAAATCGCCCCATGGAAGTAACCAATAAGCACTACCAGGGCGAAATGCCTGCGATTACCTTTACCGTAGATAACGGCGGTACCATCGTTCCGCCCACCCCAACCGAAAAGGAAACTGTCACCCTCTCCATCGATAAGCTCACTATCGGCGGGGGCTATGTGGTAAAAGATGTTCAGGTTGTCCTGAAAGAAGGAGACAGCGCGTGGGATGTGACTAAGCGGATTCTGGATGAAAAAAGTATTGCTTACAAGTTTTCCTTCAGCGGGAAATACGGCAGTGTCTATATTAGCTCTATTGACGGAGACGGAGAATTCGACCACGGCAGCGGCAGCGGCTGGATGTACGCGGTCAACGGCAGCTATCCCGACGTTGGTTGTAACGCCTATCCCCTCAAAAACGGTGACGTTATCACTTGGCGCTACACGTTAAATCTGGGAAATGATTTAGGGGCCAACGCCGGTAAGTATCCGGACAACGACAAAATTACCGACACCAAACCCGAAACCCCTTCCGGTGAAAAAACTGAAACGCTTACCCCCACTGCCACGGTAACAAACGGCACGGCCACTGTCACCATCTCCAATGCGGACACGGATAAAGCATTGAAAGCCATCCAGAAGAACACAGCCACCGAGCTGGTCATCGCCCCCAAAATTAAGGGCGACGTTTCTAAGGTCTCGGTGGCGCTGCCCAGCAGCTCCATTTCCGCCCTTTCCAAGGAAAGCGGCCTGCGCCTGACCATGGATACTCCTGTGGGCGCACTTACCCTGAATGCCGCTGGTCTTGCCGCCCTGGCGCAAGAGGGTGGCAAAACGGTCACCCTCACGGCTGACCGCGGGGTGGATGGCTCTGTGGCCATTACGGTAGCCGCCGACGGTAAGGCTGTTAATCAGCTCAGCGGTGGCTTAAAGGTCGCCATTCCCGTGCCCGATACCCTAAAAACGCCTTTGGCTCGCAGCAATGTTTCCCCCACCCTGGTTGCCGCACTGGTGGAGGCGGACGGTACTCTGACCGTATTGCCCAAGTCCCTGGTGTCCGACGGCGTGACCTATGCCCTGCTGGGCGGCTCGGCTACTGTGACGGCAGTCAACCGTTTGGCCGTATTTTCCGATGTGCCCGCCACCCATTGGGCAGCCGGTGCAGTTGGCTTCGCGGCCAGCCATGGGCTGTTCCAGGGCAGCAGCGCGGACCGCTTTGACGCAGAGGAATATATGTCCCGCGCCATGCTGGTAACTGTTCTCCACCGGCTGGAAAACAGCCCGGCGGCAACCGGCACCGACTTTACCGACATTCCCGCCGACGCCTGGTACGCAGACGCCGTGTCCTGGGCAGGCGAGCAAGGTATCGTTACCGGCTCAGCAGGTGGCTTTGCCCCCGACGTCAGTGTGACCCGAGAGCAGCTTGCCGCCTTCCTGTACCGTTACGCCAAGGCTGCGGGGCTGGACACTGCCGTGAACAGCACCCCCTTGACCGATTTCTCCGATGGCGGTCTGGTATCCGACTGGGCCAAGGACGGCATGACCTGGGCCGTATCCGCAGGTCTGCTTACCGGCAAGGGCGGTCAGCGTCTTGATCCCGCAGCCTCCGCCACCCGTGGCGAGGTTGCCGCCCTTATGGAGCGCATGATTACCCTGCTGGTAAAGTAATTTCGGCAAAACAAAAAACGGAGCTGCCGCGAACTAACGCGGCAGCTCTGTTTTAATATTCTGTTATATGACAAATTTTATTTGTGACATAACCTGCCCTCGGCGCGTCCCGTGCCGGGGCTAAAATCCCAGCGCGTGGACACCGAGTGTCCACATGCGCGTATAATAACCACAACGCGGTTATTATACCACAACCGCAGGTTGCGGTATAATATGCCACCGGCACGTCCCGCGCCGGGGCTAAAATCCCAGCGCGTGGACACCAAGTGTCCACATGCGCGTATAATAACTGCGCTGCGGTTATTATACCACAAATCGATACCCCAATCCCCGTACTGTCTGGATATAATGGGGCTTGGCGGGATCCTCCTCAATTTTTTGACGAAGCCGGTTAACGTACACCATGATGGCGTTTTCGTCAATAATAGCCTCGCCCCAGATGAGGTCATAGAGCATATCCTTGGAAAAAATACGGTTTACATTGTCTATAAAAAGCTTCATCATGGCATTTTCTTTGGAGGAAAGGGAAATTTCTGTTCCGTCCTTGTAAAAACGCAGAGTGCTTGTGTTATACTGAAAAGGGCCTGCGGCAATGGTGCTGTCGGCTCCGGGCAGCTGGTCGCGGCTGCGGCGGATAAGCGCCTTGACCTTTGCCCCCAAGGTCACCGGGTTAAACGGCTTGGTAATATAGTCGTCCGCACCGATGTCCAGACCGTAGATGGTGTCGTAGTCCTCTTTCCGCCCGCTGACAATGATGATGGGGGTCTTGATTCCCTTGCCTCGAATGGCCTGCACAGCCTGAAAGCCATCCATGCCGTGCATATTCACATCCATAATGATCAGGTCGTATTTGCCCTCGTCCATCAGGGCCAGCGCCTGCTCCCCGCTGTTGGCGGTAACGGCCTCAATGCCGTTGCTGCGCACCACCTTGCACAGCATGGTGAGGACAGCCCGGTCGTCGTCCACAATGAGCACGGTATCGGCCATCAGCCACACGCCTTTCTTTACAGAAGATTTTTATTATGATACCCTTATATAAATAAAAATAAATAAAAGTAGAGCGTATCTGAAAAGTAGCGGAATGCACAGAACCGCAGAATTTTTTGTTAGGCAAGCCCATTTTTTGCAGCCATACTGACGTATGGCAAGGAAAATTGGCGCAACATGACGGCAAAAGACAAGTTTATGAGCGTTTTGAGACTGTTCAGATACGCTCTAGTATACAAAAAAAATCTGCGCTTGACAAGGGGAGGCGGGTTCGGTGTCTGGAATAAAAAAGGGCTGGGGCTTTGCCGTTGGACTTCTGGTCAGTCTTTTTCTGATTGTCAGCGGTCTATGGATGACCGTACGGGTCATTCAGCACTACGAGGAGCTTGCCGTTACCGCCCGGGATGACCAGCTCTTTGGCCTGGCCCGCTCGGTGGACCGGAGCGTAGAGAGCTACCTGCGCCGTTACCGCGACAATTTGGAGTACACTGTCAGCCGTCCGGCTTTCATGGATGCCGAGGCGGAATATCTCTCCACCGGCTCGGCCGATGCACTGATTACCCGCATGACCGACAATATTCTCCGCAAGGACGAGCTGATTGTCTCCATGCTGGCCGCCCAAGGCCCCGGACGTGTACTGGTGAGCAGCGACGGCCAGACCCGTTACAGCTTTCCGCCCATGGCAGGCTGGCAATCGGGGGACAGCTCCATCCGTCCCTGCGTGGCGGAGGACGGCACTGTCTATCTGGCCTTCGGCATTGAGCGGGAAAACGGCCTGACCTATTACGCCCTGATGAATTTAATTGGCTTTTACGACCGTGTGGCCGCCGACCTGACAGCAGGCACCGAGGATCGCATTCTTCTTATGGATGCTGGCGGAAGAACGCTGGTGCACAACACCCACAACGGCATTCGGGTGCACACCATTGCCCAAATGACCCCCGGCTACTGCGACTATTATGGGCTGGCGCATCTGCTCGCTGTGCAGGAGGAGGGTACCGAGCAGGCCGTCTTTTACGAGTCCTTCACCTGTGCCGGAGAAGGCCCCTTTACCTCCCGCATCGCCGTGGTACCCGCCACCGAGGAGAGTAACGGCTTTTTTGCTGTGGGTGCCTCCACCAATTATGACGAGGCCATGCGCCCCCTGAGTATGGCGGCATTCCGGCTGCTGACCTACGGCAGTATGGCAGTCATCGGCATCATTTTGCTTGCCATGCTGGCACTGTGGGCTGGCAGACGCGGCGCCCGTGCCGCCAAGGAGCTGGAGCTGCTGCGGGAGAAGAATACCGTCATGGAAGAGCTTAACCGCCAAACGCAGGAACTGGCTCACCACCAGCGGCTTCAGACCATCGGTACCCTGACCTCCAGCATTGCCCATGAGTTTAATAACCTGCTTACCCCCATTATGGGGTATAGTCTCATGGCTATGGAGCAGCTACCTCAGGCCGTGGGAGAGCTTTACGACGATTTGCTGGAAATTTACCAGTCCTCACAAAAAGCTAAGGAGATTATCTCCCGCCTGTCCGACCTGTCCCGTAAAAACACCGCTCAGACCTTTCGGCTGGTAGAGCCGGACAGTCTGGTACGCAAGGTGCTGGAGGTTGCCCAGCCCGTCCGTCCTCCGCGGGTAGAGGTGGTAACGGAGCTTAACTGCCCTTACGGCCGCATTATGGGCAACGAAATTCAGCTCTCCCAGCTGCTGTTAAACCTGATTCTCAATGCCTACCACGCCATGGAGCCTGCCGGCGGGCGGCTGACCGTTTCCACTCACATCGGCGGGGACAGGGTATGCTTCCGTGTCTCCGATACGGGCACCGGCATTTCAAAGGAAGTTCTTCCCCAGATTTTTGAACCCTTCTTTTCCACCAAGGAGACCGGAAAGGGTACCGGCCTGGGGCTCGCTATTGTCCGTCAGGTGGTGGACGAGCACAAGGGCACTATCGATGTGGAAACCCACCCCGGCACAGGCACAGTCTTTACCGTTACCTTTCCTATGGAACCCTCCCCCCGGGAGAACGTGCAAGAGACTTCTCTTTAAATTGTTTTATTCCTAAGGCAACACCGCACAATTGCGTCCGCGGCGCTTTGCAAAAAATTCGCGTTATAAATTCGTTGTAAATTTTTGAAATCCGTCAGGATTCCGGCAAATTTACGCCTTTTTCTGACACGGATTTTTCTTGCAAATCAGCCTTGCCGAATTGTGCGGTGTTACCTTAACAATTATTTAGATGCCATTCATTTGCCATTAAGGTACCTCTGTTATAGTTATAACAAACTTAAATGGAGGTACGCACCATGAACGTAAAGAAACTCTCTCTTGCCGCGCTCTCTCTGACCCTGGCTGCCGGTCTGCTGGCCGGCTGCGCGGGCTCTCCCACAGCTACCCCTTCGGCCACTCCTTCCACGACTCCCTCTGTCACGCCTTCCGTTACCCCCTCTGCCACTCCTTCCGACACCACTGCCGTAAAGACCGGCCTGTCCATCTCCGCCAGCGTGGCAGACAGCAAGGACGCTTCCGCTGACAAGGACGGCGTAGCCAAGAGCGAAATGACTCTGGTTGCCGTCACCGTGGACGACAACGGCGTGATTGACTCCTGTGTCATCGACATTTTTGAGTCTAAGATTAGCTTTGACGCCACCGGAAAGCTGACCACCGACCCCGCTACCCAGTTCCCCACCAAGAATGAGCTGGGTGACGAGTACGGCATGAAGAAGGCCTCTCCCATCGGCAAGGAGTGGAACGAGCAGGCCGCCGCTCTGGCCGAGTATGCCGTGGGCAAGACGGTGGATGAGCTCATGGGTCTTCCCGTCAATGAAAAGGGAGCTCCCACCGACGCGGATTTGGTTTCCTCTGTGACCATCAGCGTGGGCGGCTACCTGGCCGGTATTCAGGAAGCCGTTAACAACGCCACTCATCTGGGGGCACAGAAGGGCGACAAGCTGGCTCTCACCAGCGACGCCAACATGAAGAAGAGCAAGGATGCTACCGCCGAAAAGGACGGTCTGGCTCAGGCCTATACCTACTTTGCCGCCGTGACTTTGCAGGGTGATACCGTGACCAGCTGCTACATTGACTCCGTGCAGGCCAACGTAAACTTTAACGCCAGCGGCGTGATTACCAGCGACCTGACCGCCGCCGTCCCCTCCAAGAACCAGCTGGGCGACGAGTACGGCATGAAGAAGGCTTCCGCCATTGGCAAGGAGTGGAACGAGCAGGCCGCTGCCTTCTCGGCCTATGCCACCGGCAAGACCGTGAGCGAAATTACCGGTATGGCACTTAACGATAAGGGCGGCCCCGCCGACCCCGATGTGGCCTCCTCGGTCACCATCGGTATCAGCAGTCTCCAGACCCTTATCGCCAAGGCTGCCGGTTAAATAGCAAATTGCAGAGAGGCGGAGCAAATGCTCCGCCTCTTGATTTATTAAGGAACAATACATTGCTTCCAGGCCTCCGTAGGGAACGGTGTCCAAGGTGCAATAACACGGCACATGCTTTCTTTACTTTTTGGAAAAGACTTGACAATGTGACAAATTGTGCTATTCTATTATTAGGAACAGTTCTCATTAACAAGGGAGGTATTTTTATGATTGACCCCAAGGCATTTTTTAACATGAGCTATGGGCTTTATTTAATTTCCAGCACTTTTAACGGCAAGTCGGCAGGCTGCACCGTCAACACGCTTACCCAGGTAACCGCCATTCCCGAGCGCATGACAGTGGCCGTTCACAAGGACAACTACACCACCGAGCTGATTGAAAAATCCGGTTATTTTACCGGTGTCGTTCTGGCGCAGGATGCCACCATGGAGCTGATTGGCGGCTTTGGCTTTAAGTCCAGCCGGGACACCGATAAATTTGCTCCCTTCCGCACTGCCGTGGATGAAAACGGCGTTTCCTATGTCTCCGAGCAGGTGCTTTCCCGCTTTAGCTGTAAGGTCATTGACAAGGTGGATATTGGTACCCACATTCTCTTTGTGGGCGAAGTGGTATCCGCCGAGCGGCTGGCCGATGGAGAGCCCATGACCTATGCCTACTACCACAAGGTCAAAAACGGCGTTACCCCCCCAAAGGCCTCCTCCTATCAGCCCCCCACGGTCAAGGGCTTCCGCTGTAAAATCTGCGGCTATGTGCTGGAGAGCGACACCCTCCCCGCCGACTATATCTGCCCCATTTGTCGCAAGGGCCCTGAATTTTTTGAGCCACTGGGATAACGCCAACATAAAAGCTTTCCCCTATTTGTGAAAAGTCTATTTCTATTTTTGAACAATATGGTATAATAGCCGCCGGACGGCTATTATACCATATTTTTTGCAAATCATATAAGAATTACATAGCCGACGGATTATTCTTAAGGTGGAATATAGATGCCGCATTACTCCCTAACCCTTGATAACCGCAGTATTTTAGGTATTATTCGCCGGGTGTGCACTTATATCGATCCTCGCCTGATTGATCACGGATTACGGGTAGCTTGGCTTACCTCCCGGCTTTTGGCACTAAAAGGGACCGTTTACACACCCGCCCAGCGGCGGGACATCTGTATGTTGGCTGTTCTCCATGATGTTGGTGCTTATAAAACCGAGGAAATTGACCAAATGGTGCAGTTTGAGACCGGCCGGGTCTGGGCTCACGCTATTTACGGTTCCCTTTTCTTAAAGCATTTTTCTCCCTTTCAGTATCTTTCCGATCTGGTGCTTTATCACCATGCCAACTGGTCGCTGCTGGAGTCACTGGATATAGACCCCAGTCATAAGGAACTGGCACAATTTATCCTGGTGGCCGACCGGGCCGACATCTTTTTTAACCAGCAGTCTACCGAGCCTGACCGTTTTTTCTCTGTGATGGAGGAGGGCAGGGGCACTCAATACGCGCCCCAGGTGCTGGATTTACTCCACCAGGTGGAGGTTTTTACGCCCACTCCGGCAGAGCTGGAGAGTGATCCCCTTCTCTACGACATGGTTTGTACCCCGCCCTTTTCCACAGAGGATACCGACGCCATTTTTAAAATGCTCATTTACGCCATTGACTTCCGCAGCCGCCACACTGTAACCCACACCATGACCACTGTCATAGTAAGCCAGTCAATTTCCAGGCTATTGGGCATGGACGAAGAGGACGTGGCGCTGGTGGTTAACAGTTCTCTGCTCCATGATTTGGGCAAGGTTTCTATCCCGGTGGAAATTTTGGAGTTTCCCGGCAAGCTCAGCCCCCAGGCCATGGCTATCATGCGCACCCATGTGGACATGACCGGCGACATTTTGGGCGACTGTGTCACCGAGAAGCTTAGGCAAGTGGTTATACGCCACCATGAAAAGCTGGATGGCTCCGGTTATCCCCTGGGATTGACCGCCGAAACACTGTCCCTGCCCGACCGTGTGGTGGCCGTTGCCGATATTTTCAGCGCGCTCTGCGGCGCCCGCAGCTATAAGACCGCCTTTCCAAAGGCAAAGGTATTGGGTATTCTAAACCAAATGGGTGCCGACAGGCTCATTGACAGCAATATTGTTTCGCTAATCAATACTCACTTTGACCAAATTGCCGATGAAGTGCAGAGCTGTACCGCCCCCCTGCTAAAGGCCTATCATACCATCGCGGAGGAATACACCAACCTGTCAAATACTTATTATGACTAGAGCGTTTCTAAACGCAAAACAGCGGCCCCCCGGCGGGGGGCCGCTGTTTTATGCTTCCTTTGCCGCCGGTTCTACCCGTCGCTCCAAATTTTCGCTCATACTACGCTTGGGGCGGGCATTTACTTCGGCGGCTTTCTGGCCCAGCCAGGCACGGAGGGCAATAATTCCCTCCTCGTCCATAGGGAAGGTATTGGTCTCCTCCACCCGGGAGAGCTCATAGCACCAGGGGCCTTCCCATATTTCTGCCGCAAGCCCCTCTCCCGGTGTAATTTGAAAGCGCAGCCGGCCATCACTGGCCAGCCACACATTTTTGTTTTGAAAATGAGATAGGACGGGCAAAAACAGTTCCGCCATAGGATTCGCTCCTTTGAATTTTTGATATTGCCATAAAGCACGCCGCGGCTTATGCCATCACACCGACCTGCCGCTGCAATTGTGTAAATTTCATTTATGGAATCATCTTCCACCCAGCCATTACAGTCAACGGCTGAAGTACCGGCGCCCAAGCTCTTCGTGCCACATGCGCACCTCATAATTGCGCAATAATTATTATACCATGTTCCCACTCTTTTGTATAGAATCTCCCTTCATTCCATATCCTTTACTTAGAGCGTATCTGAAAAGTAGCGGAATGCACAGAAGCGCAGGATTTTTGTGTCAGGCAAGCCGATTTTTTGCAGCCATACTGACGTATGGCAAGGAAAATTGGCGCTGCCATGGCAGGAAAAGACAAGTTTATGGGCGTTTTGATACTTTTCAGATACGCTCTAGTTTCAAAGATACGAGAATGGAGGAAATATCCCATGAAGAAAACCCTCGCAGCTCTGCTGTGTGTTTCCCTTTTGACCTTTTCCGCTCTTCCTGCTTCCGCCGTGGCGGGTGCACCCGCCGTGGAGTGCGGCTCAGCCGTGCTTATGGAAAAGGAGACCGGCACCGTCCTCTTTGAGCAAAACCCCCACGACAAGCTGGAGCCCGCCAGCGTTACCAAGGTGATGACCCTGCTGCTGGTAATGGAAGCCCTTGACGCAGGCCGTCTGAAGCTGGACGACATGGTCACCGTTTCCACCCATGCTGCGGGCATGGGCGGCAGCCAGGTGTATTTAAAAGAGGGCGAGCAGATGACGGTGGACGACATGCTTAAGGCGGTGGCCGTAGTCTCGGGTAACGATGCCGCCGTAGCGCTGGCCGAGCACATTGCCGGCAGCGAGGAGGGCTTTGTGTCCCTCATGAACCAGCGGGCCAAGGAGCTGGGCATGAACGACACCTGTTTTCTCAACTGCACCGGTCTGCCCGCTGCCGGGCACCTGACCAGTGCCTATGATATTGCCCTCATGTCACGTGAATTAGTCAAGCACTCCGCCATACGCAAATACACCACTATCTGGATGGACAGCATCCGCGGCGGCGCGTTTCAGCTCTCCAACACCAATAAGCTGGTGCGCTTTTACGAGGGTACTACCGGCTTAAAAACAGGCTCTACCGACTCGGCGCTTTACTGCCTGTCCGCTACTGCGGAGCGGGACGGCATGGAGCTGATTGCCGTTGTAATGAAGGGTCCCACCTCCGATAAACGTTTTGAAAGCGCCAAGGCCATGCTCAATTTTGGCTTTGCCAACTATACTGTGATGGACGTGTATCCCGGCGAGGCTCTGCCCCCGGTGGACGTGCTGCTGGGCGTAAGCGCCCAGGTACAGCCCAAGCTCTCCCGCTCCAGCCGTATTCTCATTGACAAGGCCGAGCTCAACAACGTCACCACCGATCTGCGCCTGTGCGAAAACGTGGAGGCCCCCGTAGAGGCAGGTCAAAAGCTGGGCGAGATGGTGGTTACCATCAACGGAGTAGAGAAGGAGAACATCCCCATTATTGCCGCAGACAGTGTGGAGCGCCTGACGGTACCCGGCATCTTTATGAAGTTCCTGCACCAGCTTTTTATGGCGGGATAAAGGAAACGTCTTGGCGGGGGCTTGCCCCCGCCAATTTTTCATGATAAAATGAGGTAAATCACAGTTACATCTGGAGGGAAATTTTATGACCCTGGGACAGAAAATTAAAGAGGCTCGGCTGGAGCAGGGTATGACCCAGAAGGAGCTGGTGGGCAGCTACATTACCCGCAACATGCTCTCAAAAATTGAAAACGACAGCGCCGCCCCCTCGGTGCGCACACTGGAGTATTTGGCGGGAGCCCTGAGTCTGCCCACAGGCTATTTTCTCTCGGGTGCGCCCATTTCGGACGGCACCGCTCCCGACGGTTTGGATGAGGCCCGCGCTGCCTACCGGCAGGGCCGCTGGCTGGACTGTCTTGCCGCGCTGGAGGCCGACGCCACGGCGGGCACCAGCGATGAGGGCTACCTTCTCCACGCCCGGGCCGGCGCCCATGCCGCACGAGCCGCACTGGAGCGGGGCGACCTTGCCGCCGCCCGTGAGCTGGCTGAGCCCGCTCAATATTATAACCAGGAGGGCATGTATTACGAAAATGCTTTAGCTGCCGAGCTGGCCCTGATTTTGGGCGAGTGCTTTACCCGCCTGGGCGAGGAAGGCTACCAGGAGCAGCGTGCCGCCTTCCTCCGTGCCTTTACGTCCATGGAGCGGCGTGCGGAGCAGTAGAAGCTGCCCTCTGCAGCGGCTCGTTAAAAATACATTTCAGAGACTGCCGTATGCGCAGTCTCTTTTTTTGTACTTCCGGGCCCATTCGCTTGACCAAAGTTTTACACAGGAATGCCCTTGCTTTTGGTACCCGTTTTGGACGTTTAAGTCCCCTTTTCTCTTACAAGCGCCGACATAAATGACATTCCCGGTTTTCCGCCCTTTTCGGCGTGTAAAAAATGGAACTTGTCCTTGACTGGCCCCCGTTAAAGTTGTATAATTTACACAAATAGTTACTCTTTAAATAAGCTCTTTGTGTCATTTTGACAAGAGCGATTCTGATTGTTTTTGATTTTTAGTAATTTTTACCAATTGTTTTGGAGGTGCTTCCATGTCCACACTAAAGCGGTCCTCAAGCCTCAGTACCAGCACCGAGGACAGTCCCACAGACAATTTTCTCCGGGGAAATGACCCCCGTGCCTATGAGCACTTGGGTGCGCATCTGGTTAGCATGGACGGCACTATGGGCTATCAATTTCGTGTTTGGGCCCCCCACGCGGCGGCAGTTTCGATCATGGGTGATTTTAACGGCTGGAGTGAGACTGCCTGCCCCATGAAGTCCGTGGATGGCGGCCTTTGGGAGCTTTTTCTTCCAGAGCTGGGGCAGTACACTACCTACAAATACGCCGTACACACCAAGGACGGCCGCGTCCTTGCTAAATCCGACCCCTTTGCCTTCCATGCCGAAACAAGACCGGGCAACGCATCTAAGCTTTATGACATGTCCGGTTATCCTTGGGGGGATTCCTCTTGGCTCAAGTGGCGGAGAGAGAATCCCATTTACGAAAAGCCCCTGAATATTTACGAGGTGCATTTAGGCTCCTGGCGGCGCACAGGCGAGGGGGAATTTTTAAGCTACCGGGATATGGCCGCATGGCTTGTCCCCTATGTAAAAGAAATGGGCTTTACCCATGTGGAGCTGATGCCCATTACCGAGCATCCGCTGGACGACTCCTGGGGCTACCAGTGCACCGGCTATTTTGCCGCCACCAGCCGTTTTGGCACCCCCCACGACCTTATGTATCTCATCGACCAGCTCCACAGGGCGGGGGTGGGGGTCATTCTGGACTGGGTGCCCGCCCACTTTCCCAAGGACGCCTTCGGCCTGTACGAATTTGACGGTGAGCCCTGCTACGAGTATGCCGACCCCCGCAAGGGAGAGCACGCCGATTGGGGCACCCGCGTGTTTGACTACGGCAGAAACGAGGTTCGCTCTTTCCTTTTTTCCTCAGCCATGTTCTGGCTGGAGGAGTACCACATTGACGGCCTGCGGGTAGACGCGGTGGCCAGTATGCTCTACTTAGATTACAGCCGCCAGGACGGGGCGTGGATGCCAAATATTTACGGCGGCAATGAAAACCTGGAAGCCATCGACTTCCTTAAAACACTTAATACCATCGTCTTTGGACATCATCCCGATGTGCTGATGATTGCCGAGGAGTCCACCTCCTGGCCGCTGGTCACCCACCCCGTAGATCAGGGCGGCCTGGGCTTTAACCTCAAGTGGAACATGGGCTGGATGAACGACATTGTCCACTACATGAAGCTGGACCCCTACTTCCGGCAGCACAACCACAAGGACATTACCTTCTCCTTTATGTACGCCTTTTCGGAAAATTTTATTCTCCCCCTCTCCCATGACGAGGTCGTGCATATGAAGGGCTCCTTCCTGAATAAAATACCCGGCACTTATGAGGAACAGTTTGCCGGCGTGCGTGCCTTTTACACCTATATGCTGACCCATCCGGGCAAAAAGCTTTTGATGATGGGCAGCGAGTTCGGCCAGTGGAACGAGTGGCACTTTGAGCAGTCCCTAGACTGGCACCTTTTAGAAAACAAGGAAAACCAGCAGCTCCAGGCATTTTTTAAGGCGGCCAACGCCTTCTATCTGGAACGGAAGGAGCTGTGGGAGCTGGACTTTTCCTGGGAGGGCTTTCAGTGGGTCTGTGCCGACGATAACCAAAATAACTGCGCCGCTTTCCTCCGCAAGGATAAGAAGGGCAATCCCCTGCTGATTGCCTGCAACTTTTCTCCCATCCACCACTCCCATTACCGCCTGGGCGCGCCCCTGCACGGAACGTACCGCTGCATCTTTAACGCCGATGACGTGGCTTTCGGCGGCAGCGGGCTTGGGGATCAGACGGATATTTTAACCGATGCAACCCCCAGCCACGGCTTTGACCAGTCTCTGGTCATTGACCTGCCCCCCATGAGCTGCGTGGTATACCGCTGCGTAAAAAAGAAGCCACTTCCCAAGAAAAAGCTTACTCCGGCGAAGAAAACCTAAGGCAAAGGTGTGTTGTTAGAATGAAAAAGGAAATTGTATCCATGCTTTTGGCGGGCGGTCAAGGAAGCCGCCTGTATGCGCTGACAAGCCGCGTGGCAAAGCCCGCCGTTCCCTTTGGGGGCAAGTACCGGATTATCGACTTCCCCCTCTCCAACTGCATAAACTCGGGCATTGATACCGTGGGTGTGCTGACTCAGTATCAGCCGCTGGAACTAAACACTTACATAGGCAACGGCCAGCCCTGGGATTTAGACCGCTCCGACGGCGGCGTGCACGTTCTGCCCCCCTATGTGCGGGAGGGCTCCTACGGCACGTGGTATAAGGGCACCGCCAACGCCATTTATCAAAACATCAGCTTTCTGGATCTCTACGACCCGGACTATGTGCTCATTCTCTCGGGGGATCACATCTATAAAATGGACTACGACCTGATGCTAGACCACCACAAGGCTACCGGCGCGGCCTGCACCATTTCGGTGCTGGAGGTACCCATGGACGAGGCCTGCCGTTTTGGCATTATGAATGTGGACGAGAACGATCTGATTTACGAATTCCAGGAAAAACCCAAGCAGCCTAAGAGCAACCTGGCCTCCATGGGTATCTACATTTTCACCTGGCAAAAGCTGAAGGAATACCTCATAAACGACGAGGCAGACCCCAATTCCACCAATGACTTTGGCGGTGATATTATTCCGGCCATGCTGGAAAACAAGGAAATTATGAGTGCCTACCGCTTCTCCGGCTACTGGAAGGACGTAGGCACCATCAACTCCCTGTGGGACGCCAATATGGATATGCTCTCTGCCGGCAGCGGCATTGACTTGTATGATACCTCCTGGCCCATTTTTGCCCGTACTCCCACCAAGCCCCCCCACTTTACCGGCCCCAGTGCCCGCATTTCCCACTCCATGGTCACCGGCGGGTGCGAGGTGCACGGCACAGTGGAAAACTCGGTGCTCTTTCACTCGGTTACCGTCGAGCCGGGGGCCAAGGTGCACTACTCCATTTTGATGCCGGGCACGGTGGTCAAGGCCGGAGCCACGGTGGATTACGCCATTGTGGCGGAAAACGCCGTCATCGGCGAACGCGCCACAGTGGGCACACCGCCGCCGCTCCATGGCGCGGAGGACTGGGGCATTACCGTAGTGGCCCAGGATGTAGAGGTCGCCGCGGGCAGCACCGTGCCCGCCAATGCCATGATTACCCGTGATGTGAAAGGCGGTGAGGAGAAATGATGAACGAGCTGCACGGCATCATCTTTGCCTACCGTTCTAACCCCGACCTGCGAGAGCTCTCCGCCTCCCGCAACACCTGCTCCATTCCCTACGGCGGCCGCTACCGCATCATCGACTTCATGCTCTCCAACATGGTCAATGCCAGCATTAGCGATGTGGGCGTCATTGTCCACGCCAATTATCAGTCCCTCCTTGACCATGTAGGCTCGGGCAAGGATTGGGACCTCTCCCGCAAGCACGGCGGTCTGCGCATTCTGCCCCCCTTCGGCTACTCTAACCGGAACCGGGACGGGGTCTATCATGGGCGCATGGACGCGCTGGCCGGTATTTACTCCTATATCGAAAATATTCGGCAGGACTATGTGGTGCTGGCCGGCGGCGACACCGCAGTAAATTTACCCCTTCGTGAGGTCTATAAGCAGCACCTGGAGAGCGGGGCCGATATTACCGCTGTCTGCGCCCGCATGCCCAAAAGCGACCCCAAAAGCTCCATTTATTTTGCCCTGGGCGCCGACGGGCGGGTGGCCGACGTGGCAGTAAATCCCTTTGCTCCGGTGGGCTGCGAGTCACTGGAGGTCTATGTGATGTCGAAGGCCCTCCTCCTTTCGCTGGTGGATCACTGTGCCGCCCACAATGTTCACTCCTTTAGCGAGGGGGTTCTCCTCTCTATGGTGCACTCCCTGAAAATTGTGCCCTTCCTTTTTGACGGCTACGCCGCCCGGCTTCAATCGGTGGCGGGGTACTACGCCCGGAGCATGGAGCTATTAAATCCCGCCGTTCGCTCGGCCCTGTTTGTACCGGAGCGACCGGTAAAAACCAAGGATCAGTCCAATCCCTCCACCTACTACGGCGCCGACAGCCGGAGCGTCAACTCCCTGGTGGCGGATGGCTGCGTCATTGAGGGCGAGGTTGTTAATTCCATTCTCTTCCGTGGTGTTACGGTAGAAGCAGGCGCCAAGGTGGAAAACTGCATTCTCATGCAGGGCACCACCGTCCAGCAGGGAGCGGTGCTCAAGTACACCATCACCGACAAGAACGTTCGTGTCAACCCGGGACGGATGCTCATGGGCCATGAGACCTATCCGCTGGCCATTGCAAAGAATGAAACCGTTTAAAATTGGAGGTAGCCTATGAACATCCTATTTGCCTCATCCGAGGTAGCTCCTTTTATTAAAACCGGCGGTTTGGCCGATGTGGCGGGTAGCTTACCCCAGGCACTGGCGGCACAAGGTCACGACGTGCGGGTGATTTTACCGCTTTACGAGGGCATTGCTCAATCTTGGCGGGAGCAGATGACGTACCTACTGAACTTTAACGTCACCCTGGCCTGGCGCACCCCCTACTGCGGCCTGTTTGAGCTAAAAAAGGACGGCGTGACTTACTACTTTGTGGATAACGAATACTACTTTAAGCGCAGTCAAATTTACGGTCACTATGATGACGGCGAACGGTTTGCCTTCTTTTCCCGCGCCGTGGTGGAGGGCGCGGGGTACCTGGACTTCCAGATAGATATACTTCACTGCAACGACTGGCAGACCGCCCTGGTGCCCATTTACCTCTTGGAGGAGCGCCACCGTATCAGTCAGCTTGCCGGAGCCAAGAGTGTCTTTACCATTCACAACATTGAGTATCAGGGGCGCTACGGCAGTCAGACCCTCAAGGATTTGTTCGGCCTGAACGAGGGGTACTTTAACGAGCATATGCTCTCCTATCACGGGGATGTCAACCTGATGAAGGGCGCCATTTATGCCGCCGACTATGTAACCACCGTCTCCCCCTCCTACGCTACCGAGCTGCAATACCCCTTCTACGCTCACGGTCTGGAGGGCGTGATTGCCGACAATCGGGGTAAAATACGGGGCATTTTAAACGGCATTGACGCGGCGCTTTACGACCCGGCCACGGATCAGGGGCTTGCCAAAAATTTCTCCTGGGATAAGCTTGCAGGCAAAAAGGCCTGTAAGGCGGCTCTCCAGACTGCCTCGGGCCTGAATCAAACCCCCGACGTGCCCATCATTGCCTGTGTCTCCCGGCTGGTGAAGCACAAGGGCTTTGATCTGGTGAAGGACGCGCTGGGGCAGATTATGGACATGGATGTGCAGATGGTGGTGCTGGGTACCGGCGACTGGAACTACGAGGAGGCCTTCCGCCACGCGGGTGGTCAGTACCCCGGTCGGTTCGCGGCGCATATGATGTACTCCGGGGCACTCTCCACCGCCATTTACGGCGGCGCAGACATCTTCCTCATGCCCAGCGAGGCCGAGCCCTGCGGTCTGAGCCAGATGATTTCCATGCGGTACGGCACCGTGCCCGTAGTACGGGAAACCGGCGGTCTGCGGGACAGCGTTAGCCCCTACAACCAGTACACCGGTGAGGGTCGGGGCTTTACCTTTGCCAACATCACGGTAAACGACTTGGTATGGGCCATTCGTGAGGCTGTGGAGCTCTACCACAGCAATAAAAAGGCATGGAAAGGCCTCATGAAATCGGGTATGACCGCCGACTTTTCCTGGGGCAAGTCAGCGGAGGAATATTTGGAGATATACGGCTGGTTAACAGGAAAATAACAACGTGATAGCAACGGCGCATTTTAAAAACCTATCTGGCATTTTCCGGCGGGAGTACACCCCCGCCCTACGGGAATTCAAAGTAGGGCGGGCGCTTACTCCCGCCGTATCTTATCTGTTTTAAAGCGTTTCTGAAAAGTAGCGCTCTAGTTAGGAGACATATCACTTATGGCTACATATACAAAGAAGGAACTTTTGAAGCAAATTACCGGCAAGCTCAGCCGCAATTTCGGCCGGGAGGCCGATGAGGCCACTCCCCAGCAAATTTTTAAGGCCTGCGCCTTGGTACTGCGTGACATTATGGCTACCCACCGGCTGGAGACCGAGGACAAGGTGCGGGACGAGCACAGACGACAGGTGCACTATCTGTCCCTGGAATTTCTCATGGGTCGTTCCCTCATGAAAAACGCTTACAATTTGGGCGTGCTGGAGCCACTTTCCGAGGCCATTCGCGCCCTGGGCTGCGACCCCCGCGACCTCTTTGAAACCGAGCCGGACGCCGGTCTTGGTAACGGCGGTCTGGGCCGTCTGGCCGCCTGCTATCTGGACTCCATGACCACCCTGGAGCTGCCCGCCACCGGCTATTCCATCTGCTATGAGCTGGGAATTTTTAAGCAAAAAATTGTAGACGGGCAGCAGGTAGAGCTGGCCGACAACTGGCTGGGTCTGGGCGACGCGTGGCTGATTCCCAAGGTGGACGAAACCGAGGTGGTACACTTTGGCGGCACCTTAAAAGAGAGCTGGGACGACCAGGGGCGCCACCGGGTGGACTATGAGGGAGGCACCGATGTGCTGGCCATCCCCAAGGATATGCAAATTTCCGGTTACGGCACCGACCACGTCAACTCCCTCCGCCTTTGGGACGCCAAAAGCCCGGTACCCGTGGACATGTCCCTCTACTCCACCGGCCAGTACCTCAAGGCAGTGGAGCAGCAGGCCATGGCCGAGGTTATCGCCAAGGTGCTCTACCCCGACGACAACCATTACGAGGGCAAAAGTCTGCGTCTCAAGCAGCAGTATTTCTTTGTCTCGGCCACCGCACAGTCCATTTGCCGGGGGCACAAAGCCCAGTACGGCACCCTGCGCAACTTCCATCAAAAGCACGTCATACAAATTAACGACACCCATCCCACTCTGGTCATTCCGGAGCTAATGCGGATTCTCCTAGACGAGGAGGGCTACGGCTGGGACGAGGCATGGCACATTGTCACCCATACGGTGGCCTACACCAACCACACGGTGCTGGCCGAGGCGCTGGAGCGCTGGCCGCAGCAACTGGTGCAGGTACTGCTCCCCCGCATCTGGGAAATCATTGTGGAAATTTCAAACCGCTATCAGGAGTATTTGGGCAACGCGTTTCACGGCGACATGTCCCGCGTGGAGCGTAACGCCATTATCTGGGGCGGCGATGTGCGCATGGCAAATCTTTGCATCTGCGCCTGTTTTGCCGTAAACGGTGTGTCGGCACTCCACTCGGATATTTTGAAAAAGGATGTTTTTAAAGACACCTGCTCCCTGGCTCCCGACAAATTTAAAAATGTCACCAACGGCATTGACCACCGCCGCTGGCTCTCCGAATCCAACCCCAAGCTGGATGCCCTCATTCGGGACTGCACCGGCGGAAGCGACTATCTTTTAAAGCCGGACACCCTTAAAAAGCTGGAAAAAGCACAGGATGACGCTGGCGTCCTCGCCCGGCTGGAACGAATCAAGGCGGAAAACAAGCGGGATTTTGCCGCCTACATCGCCCGCGAGAGCGGAATTTTGCTCAACACCGACGCCATGTTTGATGTGCAGGTCAAGCGCTTGCACGAGTACAAGCGCCAGCTTTTAAATGTCATGCACATCATCTACCTTTACCAGCACCTGAAAAATGACTCACACTTTACGTTTACCCCCCGAGTGTATCTCTTTGGCGCTAAGGCAGCGCCCGGGTACACCGTGGCCAAGCAGATTATTCACCTGATTAATTCCCTGGCTCATACCGTCAATTCCGACCCCGCCTGTAAGGATCGGCTTCAGGTGGTATTTTTAGAAAATTACCGGGTGAGCCTTGCCGAGCGGCTCATTCCCGCCAGCGAGCTCTCCGAGCAGATTTCCACCGCCGGAAAGGAGGCGTCCGGCACCGGGAACATGAAGTTTATGATGAATGGCGCCCTTACCATCGGCACCCTGGATGGAGCCAACGTTGAAATGCACCAGGTGCTGGGGGACGAGAATATGTTCCTGTTCGGCCTGAAGGCTCACGAGGTCTCCGAGCTTAAGCAGAGGGGCTACCGCGCCTATGAATATTATAACCATTCCGCCGACCTCAAGGCCGTGCTGGATCAGATTAACAGGGGCTTTTCCGATGGGGTGAGCTACTCCGACCTTACAAACCGCCTTCTCTTTGGCGGTGGCGGCATGGCCGACGAGTACCTCCTGCTGGCCGATTTTGAAAGCTACAAGAATGCCCAGGCTCTGGCCGGACAGACCTATCTCGACCGCGAGGCCTGGAACCGTATGTCCCTCCTCAACATCGCCCGCAGCGGCATCTTTGCCGCCGACCGCTCCATCCGTGACTACGCCAAGGAAATTTGGAATGTCCCACCCAGGAAAATTTAATTATTAAAAAAGCAGAGACCGTTTGTCAGCCTTAAAAAGGCACAAAACTCGGTCTCTGCTTTTTTAATATCAAAATAAAAGTGTTTCTAGAAAGTAGCGGAATACACAGAAACGCAAAATTTTCTCGTAGGACAAGTCGATTTTTTGCAGCTATACTGACGTATAGCAAGGAAAATTGGCGCTGCCCTGACAGGAAAAGATAAGTTCATAGGCATTTTGGTATTTTTCAGGAATGCTCTAGATAGTGTTGACATGAGTTGAGATGGCCAGATTTTGAGCAGTTTTTTTGCCTGACAAGGCAAAAATTTGCAGCACTCCTTGGTGGAATGCAAAAATTTTTAACGCTGGCAGGCGAGAAAACTGCCAAAAGATGGTGGTCAAGCGCTCGTGTCAACACTATCTAAATGTCCTTGCTTCGCTCTAGGTCGACATAGACGCAGTCTAGGTGGGCAGACATGCTTTTTTGTCCCAATAGCACATCCCGGCGCTTAAATGCTTCAATAATAGCTGCGTGTGCCGGCACAAAATTATCCACATTTTTTTGAATATTAAAGGTAACTCCACGGAATGTTGCTAAATTACCGATAATCTTTTTATTGATATCCATAAGAATTTTATTACGGCTATACTCCATAATACGGGAATGAAACTTTTCATCGCAAATAGCCAACGCCTGCGCATCGTTTTTTTCAGCCGCCAGTTCCGACTGGGTCTGAATTTCACAGAGCTGGTAAATTTCTTCCTCGGTGGCCTTTTCAATGGCCAGCTTTACTGCAAGCGGCTCAATGGCTGCACGAACATCAATTAAATCCTTAATTTCAATTTCATTCTTTCGAAACCAGTTTGCAATATTCTCCCGCTCCGGCTCCTTTTTCCGCAGCACAAACGCACCTCTGCCGGGACGAATTTCCACAAACCCCTTTGCTTGGAGCAAGCGAATTGCCTCTCGCACCGTTCCGCGGCCTACAAGAAGATTTTCGCAAAGTTGTTTTTCTGTCGGCAGCTTATCCCCTACCGACACACTTTCGCTCATTAAATAAGACCTAATGCTGTTTTCCACCTGTTGTACAGCAGACACTTTCTCAATTGCTTCCATACGATACATCTCCTTGCATCAACCCATTGTAAGGATAATCCTTACAGCAGTTGGCAAATGTGTGATTGTATTACTATATTATATCAGAACAATTTAAAAATTCCACATATTATTTCGAAACGACTCGTTTTGTGCAAAAACCACCATGATCGCTATGGAAAAAGTCGAATTCTGTCACATCATCCAAGTAATTGTATTTTTCTTTGGAAGTTTTGTCTATGGAAAAGATTGCTTAAATAGTGTACTCTATCGTCAGGCAGTATGATATCATACAATCATACAAAAAGCAATAAAAATGGAGGGACAGAAATGAAAAAGCTCATGGCACTGCTCTTGGCCACCGCTATGCTTGTCAGCATGTTGGTGGGTTGCACTCCCAAAACAGGCGGCAAATCCGACCCGGCGTCAGGCTCCTATAAAATTGGCGTATTTCTCCGTTTTTCCGATGAAGCTGGCACAAAAATGAAGGCGACTATTGAACACGCGATAAAAGGTATTAACGAAAAGGGCGGCGTAAAGGGGCTCCCCCTTGAGGCAGTCTACTATGATACCGAAGGTGACTCTACAAAGGCAGTAGATGCATTTACTCGTTTGGTTTCCGAGGACAAGGTTCTCCTTGTTGTGGGCCCCACTACCTCCAGCTGCGCGCTGGCCGTTATTGACCTTTGCGAGGAGTATAAAATTCCCTGCATTACCCCCCAGGCAACAAACACCACAATTACCGCAGAATATGGAAACGAGTGGTTCTTCCGCAATTCCGTTGCCGACATCTATCATTCCTATACGCTTTGTGACTACATCGTAGGTGACATGGCCGCCAAGCGAATTGCCGTCATGCATGAGACCGGCACCCTTGGCTTGGGCCAGTACGAAAACTTTGTAGCCCGACTGAAAGATCAGTATCAAATGGAACCCGTCATCGTTCAGGAATGGAATGAGGGTGACGTTGACTTTAAAACCCAGCTTCTTGCAGTAAAGGCGGCTGAGCCCGATGTGATTGTATTCTGTGGCCACGAGGCAGAGTTAGCCATTGCGGTAAGCCAGAGGCTTGATGTGGGTATTTCCAAGGATATTCCCGTCTGCGGCTTCTCCTCCATGTCCTCCGCCGACTTCTACGGCGTTGCCGGCAATGCCGCTGTGGGCGCTATTTTCAGCACCACCTTCAGCGCCAGTGATACCCGCCCCGAAATCAAGTCCTTTGTTGATGAGTACACCTCTGTGGTAAGCGGAAGTCTGGATCACAATGCCGCTCAGGCTTATGACACCGTGGCGCTAATTGCCGATGTGCTGGGCACCCTGGAGCTCGGAAACACACCTGACACCTTGGCGGCAGATCGCACCGCTATCCGTGACGGTCTTGCTTCCGTAAAGGACTGGGTCGGTCTTACCGGCGTATCCTCCTTCGGCCCCGGTGGCGGTCCCCAGGATCGTGACGGTAAAAAGGTCAGCAGCATTTACCAACTGGCACCCGACTTTACCTGGACCTGCTTGAAGGCTGCCAGCGAATAAAAAGAACAGTCACTATTTGCCTATACCGTAGCCGGGAGTCATTTCCCGGCTACGGTATAAAAAAGGAAGGTTGGTTCTTAGCAATGGGCTTGTTTTTCGACTTGTTAATCATCGGCGTATCGGTAGGCGCGCTTTACGGACTTCTGGCGCTATCGATATCTCTGATTTACGCCTCATTGGATATTATTCACTTTGCCCAGGGAGAAGTTTTTACATTAGGCGCATTTCTGGGTTGGGTGCTCTATTCCAATCGTGTTCCTCTGGTTGTCGCAATAATATTGGCCGCAATTGGCACCGCGGTTTTTGCCATTTTAATTCAGCGAATTGTTTATAACCCCATTCTCTCCATGAGCGGAGGCTTTTCGGTTCGCGGTCTGACTTTTGTCGTCGCTGGCTTTGGTATGTCCTCCATCCTGCAAAATTCCTACTGGCTGATTTGGGGCGCGGTTTCTAAGAGCTATAACGCTAATTTTGGCGAGAGCATTCGTTTGGGCTCCATCTCCATTCAGCCAATCTATTTAATTATCCTAGCTGTGGCGCTGGGGATTATGTTCCTGCTGCACCTAATGTTTAAAAAGACAAAACTCGGCTTAGCCATGAAAGCCGTTTCTTATAACAAGTCGATTTCCGCGCTGATGGGGGTCGACACAAATCTGGTGGTTTCCTTTTCCTTTGGACTTGCCGCAGCACTCAGTGCAATTTCCGGCATTCTCAGTGCGCAAATTATCTATGTGCGCTACAATATGGCGGCCATTATGCTCTTAAAGGCCTTTAGCGCGGCGGTAGTAGGCGGTTTGGGAAATGTTTACGGCGCTATGGCCGGCGGCATTATCATCGGTGTTGTGGAAACATTCGGCGGCAGCATCATCGGTACGGAGTACAAGGATATTGTCAGCTTTGTAATTATGATTTTTGTCCTGATGGTCAAGCCCGGCGGTCTGTTTACCACTAAGACCAAACAGAAAGCATAAGGGGTACGCATATGAAGAATCAATTAAACGGCAGCTTCTATTTGAAGCATAAGGAACTGCTTTTTACCGCCTTGATGGCTGTTCTCATTGTAATTATCCCCTTTATATTTTCGGGTGATTATTACATACACATTGGCTGCATGGTGGGCATCAATATTTTGCTGGCGCTCGGTATGCACTTCGTTACCGGCCTGGCCGGTCAAATTAATATGGGTCAGTACGGCTTTTACTGCATCGGCGCTTACTGCGGTGCACTGTTGACCACAAAACTGGGCCTTGGCTTTCTCCCCACGCTGGTCATTACCATTCTTATCTCCATGGCTTTTGGTATGCTGGTGGGCATTCCCTCCCTCAAGGTAGAGGGTCCTTACCTCTCGCTCTGCACCATTGGCTTTGCCGAATCCGTTCGGCTTATTATTAACAGTGCTGACTGGGCTGGTAAGGCCAACGGTGTTTCTCGCATTCCCAAGCTGGAGATTTTCGGATGGGTTATGAAAAACAAGACCATGAGCTATTTCTTTATCATGGCCTTTGCTCTGCTGGGCGTTGTTGTAGTCAATAACTTTATTCGTTCTAACTACGGAAAACGCTTTACTGCCATTAAGGACGATCCCCTGGCGGCCTCGGTTATGGGCATTAACGTGCGCAAGGTAAAAATTATGGCGTTTACCCTTTGCGCCGTGTTTGCCGGTATCGCCGGCTGTCTTTACTCCGGGTATTACGGCTATATCAGCCCCACCACCTTTGTGCAGGCGCTCCAAACCAACTTTCTGCTGATGATTGTTTTGGGCGGCCTGGGCAGCACCTGGGGCGCGGTCATCGGCGCTACCCTAGTTACCCTGGTTTATGAATACACCCGTGCATATGCCGATTTCCAGAAAATTGCCTTCGGACTTGCCATGATTTTAATTGTCCTTTTCCTGCAACGCGGCATTGTAGGAACGCTTCAGCATAGGAAGCAGCAAAAAATGATACGTGAGCAGCACAAGCAGGAAGACACCGCAGCAAAGGGAGGAGACGTGTCATGCTTAAAGTAGACTCCTTAACCATGAAATTTGGCGGTGTCACCGCCCTGGATAACATCAGTCTGGAGGTCAAGCCCGGCTCCATTCATGGCATTATCGGCCCTAACGGTTCTGGTAAGACTACCCTTTTTAACTGCGTTAGCGGTCTCTATAAGCCCACCTCCGGCAAAATTTTCTTTGATGGCAAAGACATTACAGGAATGGAACCCCATAAAATTGCCCACTCCGGCGTTGCCCGAACCTTTCAGCTATTGCGCATTTTTCCCAGCCTTACCGTGCTGGACAATCTAATTTTGGCACAGGCGCTATATGAAAAGAGCACCATGTTTGACGCCATGCTCTCCTCCCCCCGGTGCCTGCGCGAAAAAAAGGAAATGACAGCGCGCGCCTTTGAAATGTTGCAGATCATTGGCCTTGAAAAAAAAGCTTACAATTCAGCCGAGGGCATTTCCATTGGCCAGCGTAGAATGCTCCAGCTTGGCATTGGCTGCATTAACACGCCCAAGCTGCTTCTTTTAGACGAGTGCGCCGCCGGCCTTGACCCCTTGAATATCGATAAGCTTATCGAGTTAGTGCACTATTTTAGGGACGAGCTGGGCATTACCGTGCTCATGATTGAGCACATCATGGACGTGGTAATGAATGTCTGCGAAGAGCTAACGGTATTCGATTACGGCGAACGTATTTTTGTGGGTAAGCCGGTCGACGCGCAGAATGACCCCAAAGTTATTGAGGCCTATCTCGGCACTCAGGAATGAGGGATAATACAATGAATGACATCATGCTGGATGTAAAAGAAATCACGGCCGGGTACGGAAAGCTGCAAATTCTCAACGGCATGTCGCTCTCTGTCAAACGTAATTCCATTACTGCCATATTGGGCGGAAACGGCTGTGGAAAGAGCACCACCCTCCGGGCAATTACCGGGATGCTTCGAGTAACTGGCGGAGAAATTCTTTTTGAGTCAGAGTCTCTTGTTGACGTAAAGCCCCAGAACGTTGTAAAAAAGGGCATTGCCTATGTTACTCAGGGCAAGGACGTGTTCCCCTCCATGACGGTAGAGGAAAACCTTTTGCTGGGTGCCTACTCTATTAAAGACCGAAAAAAAATTGCTTCCAACGTTGAGATGGTTTTGGAATCCATGCCCCGCCTAAAGACCCGGTTTAAAAGTGCCTCCGGCGTTCTATCGGGCGGTGAGCAGCAAATGCTCAGCATTGGACGGGGTCTTATGTCGAACCCTAAGCTGCTGATTCTTGACGAGCCCTCCGCCGCTCTCTCCCCCAAAATTGCGGATGAAATTTATGCCTATGTGCAAAAAATTCATAGCGAAGGAATTACCATTCTACTGGTAGAGCAAAACGTACGTGCTGCGCTGCGTATTTCCGACTACGCCTATATCCTGTCCGAAGGTCACGTAGTTTTTGAGGACCAGACCGAAAACCTTCGCAAGCATGAGGATATCAAGTCGTTTTACCTTGGCAATTTGCCTGCAAATAAACATTAAATTAAGGAGATAACAGTCATGTTTGAAAATCATTTAAAGGAAAAAATGTCTAAGCGCCCTGTGTTTGGTATGACCATCTACACCGGTTCTCCCGCCATTATTGAGACCCTGGGCCATTACGGGCTGGACTTTGTTTTTATTGATGCCGAGCACTCTCCCTTTGCCGCGACCGATTTAAAGGACTGCGTTATGGCCGCCCGTAACGCCGGCATTTCCCCTCTGGTTCGTGTTACCCGTCCCGACGAAATCGAAATCCGCAAGGCTCTTGAAATGGGTGCGGAAGGCGTCATTATTCCCCATGTGAGAAACCGACAGGATGCCGAAATATGCGTTCGGGGCGCTAAGTTCCCCCAGAAAGATCAGCCCCTGTGGCGGCGCGGTTATGACGGCACGGTGCGCAGCGCCGGTTACGGCGGCGCCGGCTATAACGCAGTGGATTACATTAAGCACAGCAATGAAACTGAGTTGGTAATTCCTATGGCCGAGGACTTTGAGTTTATGGACAACATTGAGGAAATCATGAGCGTACCCGGCATTGATGCCATTAACTTTGGCCCCGCCGACTACGCTATGTCCCTGTGCATTCCCAAGTTCTATGACGTTAACGAGCCAAACGTCCGTTCCGCCATGGATGTCATCGCCAAGAAAACCGAGGCTCTGGGCATGGGTCTGATGGCCCCCGCGATTCCTCCGGTGGCTGACAGTGTTAAGACCCTCATTGATCGGGGTGTAAATATGATTATTATGGGCAGCGATATGTTTAATATGAACGCCGCGGTCAAGCAAATCATTGCCGAGCGCGACGCAGTCGTAACCGTTGCCGACTAGAGCATTTCTGAACAGTCGCTGTATCCGGAATCTGGAACAAAAATTTTGGCAGGAAATTTGTTCTGGGCAGGAATGCAGGGCGGATGTCAAGTAAAAATGGCGCAGCCTGGCGAAGTTTTTCTTTAAAAGACGGATGCACGAACTTTTCAGAAAGGCTCTAACCTCGCTGTCCTGTACGGACAGCAAGTGGGAGGAACATTTCCATGGAGAAAAAACCAAAAATATTACTGGTAGGCAGTTTTGTCCTCGACCAAATTGTACGGACAGACATATTCCCCCGTGAGGGGCAGACGGTATTTGGAAAAACCTTTTCAAAAGCGCCGGGCGGAAAAGGGGCCAATCAAGCTGTCCAGGCTGCTCTTCTTGGTGCAGATGTAACCATGGTGGGCAAGTTAGGCCGCGATACAAACGGTACAGAGCTTTTGAGTGCCTGTGCGCAGGCCGGGGTTCATACCGAGCATGTCCGCTACGATGACACTGTTGCCTCCGGCTGCGCGGTGGTGCTGCTGGAGGAAATGCCGGACGGTCAGACCAAAAACCGCATCTTGGTCATCCCGGGTGCCAACATGACCATAACCGAGTCAGATGTGTCCTTTCTAAAGGAGACAATTTCCGACTATGACCTGGTTCTCTTGCAGTTGGAAATTCCCATGGAGATCAACGAACTAATTGTCTCTTACGCCAATGCTGCCAAGGTTCCCGTCATGCTTAACTCTGCCCCCAGCGCCCCTCTTTCGGACAAACTGCTCTCCGGACTTACCTTTATTTCACCCAATGAGCACGAAATTGCGGATTTAACCGGCATTACCATTGGCCATCAGGGCAAAGAAATTGATCTGGCTGCGGCAAAAGCAGCTGCCCAGGTCTTGCGGGACAAGGGCGTTCTAAATGTCTTAATTACGCTGGGCGAGGCGGGTGCCGTCTTGGCAAATAAGGACGGTTTTTTCCACAGCCCCTGTGTCAGCGGTATTACCGCCGTAGATCCCACCGCTGCAGGCGATTCCTTCGTCAGTGCCTTTGCCGTGGGTGTCTGCTGTGGCTGGAACTGGGAGGATGCTTTGCTTTTCGCAAACCACACAGCAGCTATTACGGTCTCCAGGCCGGGTGCTATGCCCTCACTGCCAACCCTCGAAGCTGTGGAGCGGCTTCTGCTGGAGCGGCAGGGCCGCTGACCAACATTACCCCTCTAAAGAAGGTGCACTTTTCATGAAGGAACAAGCACGCAATGCAGGTCGCTCTTTTCTCACTACGGTCAGGACTGATTTAGATGGCTGTATCGGCGAAGATGGCCTGGATCAAATTTCCTGTGCCGCTGAGCTTATTTTGGCTGCTCAGGCGCAGGGAAATCGTGTCCACATTTCCGGCATTGGAAAACCGGCTCACATCGCCGGCTACATCGCTTCCCTGCTCTCCTCTACGGGAACTCCGGCCTACTTTCTCCATGGCACCGAGGCGGTGCATGGCTCCTGCGGGCAGTTGGTGCCGGGGGATGTGGTTATTTTTATTTCTAACAGCGGTGAAACCGCTGAAATGCGCGCCACTGTGCTTGCGGTTAAAAATAACGGTTGTCGGGTCATCGGGGTCAGCGGCAACGCCCACTCCTGGCTGGCTGTACAAAGTGATGTGCACTTGCTGGCCATGGCAAAAGCAGAGGGTGGCCCCCTGGGCCGCGCGCCCAGAATGTCCATTTTGGCTGAGACACTTGTACTTCAAACCCTCACGGTTTTATTGCAGGCTCACCACGAAATTACACCGCAGCAATATGTGCGTTGGCATCCCGGTGGTACGCTGGGACAGTTGCGTGAAAACGAAAGGTAGGGTATTTCCATGCTTTTAACTACCTGCATTCACCCTGAAATTATGGATGCGCTCTCCCACTGTGGGCATGGCAGTAAAATTTTGATTGCCGACGGAAATTACCCCCTGGCCGAAAAAACGGGAAGCTGTCCCAAGGTCTATCTCGGCTTAAAACGCGGCTTACCAACCGTCACAGACGTGCTGGAAACCATAATGACTGCTGTTTCTGTGGAGAAAGCCCAGGTCATGGTGCCGGAAAACGAATCAGAGCCCCACATCTTTCATGATTTCAGGTCTATTTTGGGACTGGAGCTGGAGGGGCTTGACCGAATTGGATTTTATAACACCTGCATGGGAGACCCTCCCCTTGCTCTTGCCATTGCAACAGGGGAAGGGCGAACATTTGCAAATATTCTTATTACGGTGGGCTGTGCATAGTCAGTGCCTCAATGCAGCTTGATTACTTGCTTAGCCGATGAAAGGAACTTACAATGGACAAGCTATTCAGTGTAGAAAACAAAATCTGTGTTATTTCAGGCGGACTGGGACAAATTGGCGCTCAATTTGCCAAAGAGCTATACAGTCGCGGTGCCAAAGTCGCTATTTTTACAAAAAACCCTTCCCCCGAGCGTGTAGATAAAGTATTTCCTGCTCAAGAGTTTCATGGCGACAGACTAAACTTTTATGCTGTGGACATTACTAAAAAGGAGACCATTGAGGCTGCGCTGGATCAAATAAAGCAGGTCTGGGGGGGAGCGCCTGACGTAATGATTAACAATGCCGGCATTGATACCCAACCCTCTGCTCCGCCGGAGGTTTCCGGTCCCTTTGAAAATTTCCCCGAGGAGGTCTTTCGCGAGGTAGTGGAGACCAATCTGACCGGTACCTTTCTTGCCTGCCAAGCAGTGGGCGCACGCATGGTGGCGGAAGGTAAGGGCGGCTCTATCATTAATGTGGGCTCTATCTATGGCATGGTCTCTCCCATCCAAGACATCTATGCCTACAAAAAGGAACTGACAGGCGTTCCCTTTATAAAGCCGGTGGCTTACTCGGCCGCCAAATCCGGCATTTATAATTTGACCCGCTACCTTGCTACTTATTGGGGCAAACAGGGCATTCGCGTCAATACGCTTACCCCCTCCGGTGTGTTCCGCGACACGCAGGACAAGAGATTTCAGGACAACTACTGTGCCAGAATGCCCATCGGCAGAATGGCAAACGAGGATGAATACAACGGCGCTATTGTATTTCTTTCATCGGACGCGTCTAAGTATATGACCGGCTCCAATGTCATTGTTGATGGTGGTTGGACGGCATGGTAAGTGATGATTTTAGCGGTCTTAAAAAAATTTTTTCTGCTCTGATTACCCCTACCGATGCCAATGAGAATGTCAATTACAGTGCCCTTAAACAGGTGGTGGAGCAACAGCTTGCAAGTGGTGTAGAGGGGTTCTACTGCTGCGGCTCCTCGGGAGAAGGACTTCTGCTAAGTCTGGAGGAGCGCAAAAAAATTCTTGAGTGCGTCATGGACACTGTTAACGGGCGAGTGCCTGTTATCTCTCACATCGGCACCATTCGCACCCATGATGTCATTGATCTGGCCAGGCACGCGCAAAGTGCCGGAGTAACGGCTGTTTCTATGATACCGCCCTACTACTATAAGTTTTCTATGGATGAAATCATGTCCTATTACGAGGATGTGCTCCAAGCAGTAGCGGGAATTAAGGCCATTATTTATAATATTCCGCAATTTACCGGTGTCGAATTTTCCAAGGATAATGCCGAACGGCTGCTGCGCAATCCCAATGTTATCGGCATTAAGCATACCTCTAATAATCTCTACGCCATGGATCGCATTCATGCGGCGCACCCCGAAAAAATTCTTTTTAACGGCTTTGACGAGCAGTACCTGGGCGCCCTTTCCATGGGTGCCCACGCCACCATAGGGACGACTGTTAATTTATTTGCTCCCATGTTTGTGGAGATACGCAACCTTTTTCTTCAAGGCCGTATTAAAGAAGCTTACACTACGCAAGCGCGGCTCAATTTACGAGTAGAAGCAATGGTAAAGGCAGGGATCTTTAACGCTGTAAAGTACGGCTTTACCCTTCAAGGGATTGACTGCGGCACCTGTCGCGCCCCCTTTAAGCCTTTAACTGAGGAGAGCAAGCTGCATTTGGCGCAGCTATTTTCCGATATAATGTAAGTACATCTACAATTTAGCCTTTTATTTTAATAAGCAGGGCCTGAATTTTTATAAAAAATTCAGGCCCTGCTTATTATTTTCCACCCGTCCCCGCAATCAGCTCGGCCAGCCGTTCGGAGAGGTAATCCGCCATTAGCCGGGCAGCCGGGGTAAGCTGGCGGTCGGCAGGAGTGACCAAATAGACCTCCCAAGCCAGCCCGTCCTTATCACTCATGGGAATGCAGCCCACCTCCGGGGTGTATGGGTAGTTTTTCCACAGGTCGTACGGCCCCAGAGACAGCCCGCCCATGGACCAGAGCACCCGCTTGTTAAGCTCTAAGTGGGAGGAGCGGATAAGATACTCCGGTGCAAAGCCCTTCTGTCGGCAGCACTTTCCAATCATATCGTTGACCTTTTTATTATGAGTGTGCTGGATAAATTTCTGATCCCGCAGGTCCTCCAGCTCGAAAAAGCCTTTTCGGTAGAGCGGGTTCTCTTTTAAAAGCACCGCGCTCAGGGGCGAGGAGCAGACCAGCGTACTTTCAAAAAAAGCGGGCCGCAGCGACTCGCCGATACAAAAGGAAAAGTCCAGGCTTCCCTCCAGCATCCGCTCCTCCAGCACCTCATCCGGCAATTCCTCCAGTTCCAGGCTCAACTCCGGGTAGGCACGCATAAAGTCCATCACCGTATCGGGTGGCAATGCCAGCAGAACACCATAGGCAAAGCCAACCGCCAGCTTTCCGGAAAAGCGGCGGCTGGCATACCTCATGTCGCCAATAAGTACATCATAGCTTTTGAGCAAACCTTTTGCCCGCTGGAGCAAAATAGTGCCGTACTCCGTCAGCGCAATCGCATTTCCCGTTCGGGAAAAGACCTCTCCCCCCAACTCTAATTCCAGATTGTGAATGGATTTGCTCAGTGCCTGCGGCGTAAGGAAAAGGGTCTTTGCCGCATCGGAAAAGCTCATATATTTACAGATTTCCACAAAATAGCAAAGCTGTTTAATTTCCATAATAAACCTCATTTTTCCTGTTTCTTTTATACTAGCACAACTTTCAGTTGAGCACCACCAAAAGATAGCTGTTTGACAGAAAAATAACGTGCGGATAAAATGCATTGTAGAACATTTAACGATAGGCCTATTTTTTGACCCCTATTGTAGCCTGACCAGTGTAATCCGAACCCGGTCCAACTGGGCAAATTTGTGCCAACGC
>CAZDDZ010000004.1:0-95980 GCA_964504285.1 uncultured Pseudoflavonifractor sp. | reverse complement strand
TTCGTAGCCAAACACTCTATCCAGCTGAGCTACAGCCGCATACTGTTTAAAGGACAAGCCCTCGTTGACAGCTTATTTATAATAGCACAGGTTAAATGAAAAAGCAAGAAGAAATTTAAAAATTTTAAAATAAAAAAAGCACACCCTTACGGGTGTGGAATTTTTGGTCTGCCGTCCCCCGCGGAGAGCGATTGCCGATCCGCGGGGGAGACAGTGCAGTGATTGGATTAAAAAGAGAGAGGGAGGAGATTTGGAGTTGGTATCCTGACAGTCATAGGATACCACATGCGATATAAAAATGATGGACAGATTAATAAATTGCTGTGAACAATTTATGAACGGCAGAACTATGGATTGCGAATTTCATAAAGGGAATTTAAAACCCGCCAATTTTGAGGAAAGTCGCGCATAAGGTTCCAGTAGCCGGCCCCGAGAAGTCCGTATTGAGGAATGAGCTCCAGCTTTACCTGGATGCTCCGCGCATCTTCAAACCAGACCTCATGCTCCAAACCATTTTCATCGGTGTAGCGGAAGTGGGGGGACTGGGCGTAGCTGTCGTACTCAATAGTCGCACCATAGCGCACCGCGCGGGCAACTGCCTGCTGGCTTGAAATTGAGGTAGCCTTTGTCTGTCCCTGCACAAAGGGCAGGGGCCAGTCGTAGCCGTAATTAGGTATTCCAAGCCAAATTTTATTGGCCGGGATTTCGGTCAGTGCGTATTCCACCACTTGCCGTACATTTGGCAGGGGAGCTACGGCCATAGGCGGGCCGTAGGTATAGCCCCACTCATATGTCATAAGCAAGACCTCGTTGGCGGCGGCACCGATCGCCTTGTAATTGTGCCCCTCATATAAAAGTCCACGTTGGTCAGCGGAGGTTTTAGGGGCCAGTGCGGCAATGACGGGATAGCCTAAGGGATTTAGCTGTTCTGTCAAATTGCGAATAAACTGGGCATAGGCAAGCACATCCTCGGGAAATACAAACTCAAAGTCTACGTCCAGCCCACGGTAGCCGCGCTGAGCCAACTGCTGCTTGATGTTGGAGATAAGGGCTTCCTGCACTGTCATGTCGGTGAGTACTAGATGGGCCAGGTCGTTAGAAAAGCCGCCATCCTCCGTAAGGGTGGACAGATGCATCAGAGGAGCAGCTCCGCCGTCCAGAGCCATGGCAATGAGCACCTGATCGTCTAAATCCACCAGACCGCCGGTGGGGGTAATGCCGTAGGTGAAGGGGGTCAGGTAGGTAAGGTAGGGGACGGTAGAGCGCAAAAGGTCTTTATCAATAAAGGGGTAGGCGTAGCCATTGACCGAGAGCACCCCTTGCTTTTCGCCCTCGTAGGCAATCACCAGGGTTTGACCGGGGTAGAGGAGAGACTCACCGCCCAAAATAGGATTGTTGCGATATAGCTGGCGAGTTGACAGTCCGTACCGCCGGGCAATGCCGGTTACCGTGTCCCCCGGCTCCACAGTGTGGGTTTGAGTGGGGAACTGTATCACCAGCGCCTGGCCCACAGCGAGGCGATATGGTTCTGTAAGACCGTTATCTACGATAAGCTGGGATAGGGGGATTTGATACAGCCGTGCAATGGAATAGGCTGTTTCACCGGGCTTTACAATGTGAATGATCATTTCGCCACCCTAAATCAGCGTAATAAAGTCGCTGCTGGCATAGCCTACCACGCCGTCAAAGCGTACCAGATACCAACCTTGCCACTCATTGATGACGGTCAGCCGGGCGCCGTCATAGGCACGGGCAACCACAGGTGCTTCACGGTCGGGGCGGCTGCGGATGTTAAGATACCCCCACGAGACATCCACCACGGCAGGACGTGGGGCCATAGGCTCCAGAAATGGGATCCCAAAAAATTCAGTGAGGGAGAGGACGATATTCCGGGCAATCAGGTTAAGATTATTTTTCACCCAGGAGGCGTCATCAGGGTTATCGTGATAACCAATCTCCAAAAAGGCAGAGGGAGCCCGTACGCGGCGCACCTCACCAATAGCGGTAGTGCCCTCTGCACGCACATTGTTGGGGAGGGGATAAATGGTCTTTAAATTGTCTGCAATAATCGTAGAGGCCCTCTGCCCCTGAGCGCTACCGGGATAATAAAAAACGATGATACCCCGTGTCTGTCCGTAACGCCCCTCAGGGGATGCGTTGGAGTGGAGTGCCAAATGTAGGTCATAATTGCCCTCGTTGGAGGCACGAATAGAGGATGCGGCGGTCATATCGGGGGTGTTCCTGGTGTACTGGATACCGCTGGCGGTCAGATAGGGCACCATCTCGTCGGCAAGGCGGTTCATCCAGTACTCCTCGGAGCCGCCGTTGACATAGAGGTTGTTCTCCTGTGTAGAGGGTGATAAATAGATGGTGGGCATAGGAATACCTCCTTTTTTGTGTTATCCTATGCGCCAAAGAGGGCTTTTGACAATGGAACAAACTTCCTTTCAAATACGTCTAAGGAATAACACATAAAAATTGGAGGTGTCGAAATGAAAAAACACAGTCTCTTGCTTGTTGCCGCGCTTTTAATCTCCCTGTGTCTTACTGCATGCAGCGCAAAATCCGGTGGCGGCATTTCCTCTGATGTGCCTGATATGGCGCCTGCCGCGTCAACCGCGCCTATGGCCCCAGCGGAGGGAGAGGAAGTATACGGCATTGCCCAGGACAGCAAAGCGTATACAACGAGCACTACCACCACGGTCACAAAAGACGCCAAGTTGATTCTTCGAGCCAATCTGTCTATTCAGTCTACCGAGTTTGACACTGCGGTGGCAACCCTAAGCAAGCTGGTGGCCGACCAACAGGGCTACTACGAGCGCAACGAAATTCAGCAGGGCGACTATTATGACGCTCGGGCCGCTAGGTACGGTTCCTTTACCATTCGGGTGCCCCAGGCGCGTTTTGAGAGCTTTCTGAACGCCGCAGGTACCGTTGGCCATGTGGTCAGCAGCAGTAAATCCTCCGAGGATGTGTCAGAGGACTATTACGATACCGAGGCCCGCCTGAAAACCCAGCAGACCAAGCACGAGCGGCTCCTCGCTCTGCTGGAAAAGGCGGACAATATGGAGAGCATTATTGCCCTGGAATCGGCGCTGGCCGATGTGGAATACCAGATAGAGCGGCTTACCGGTACGCTGCGGAAATATGACAGCTTGGTGGGGTACTCCACCGTTGAAATTCAGCTCAATGAGGTACTCAAAATCACGGAACAGCCCAAGGAAACTGCCAGCCTGAGCGGTCGGCTCTCCAATGCGTTTTCCAGCGGTCTTGAAAATTTGGGCAAAAGTCTAAGCAATCTAGCCGTTTGGGCGGCATATCATTTTGTAGGCATTCTCGTGTTTGCCGCTATCATGGCAACTGCCGTTGTGGTTTGTAAAAAGCAGCTGCGTAAGCGCAGAGGAGAAAGTAAACCAACCGAGCCAGGCGAATAAAATTAAAAATGAGCCACCCGCTAGGGTGGCTCATTTTTATAATCCACGTTCTTTTAAATCCTTTACCAGTCCTACATAGAGCTCACGCACGTCAAAGCCGGGAATATTTTCGCGCATAAGGTCAACAACGTCACCGTGGGAAATTCCACGGTGATGGGAAACGGTGTAGGTGCCCAAATAATTCCCCCATGGGGCGGATGAAAGTGCAACCAGACCGTCGTTGGGTTCTTTGTCATACTTTTTCACTAACGAGTAGGTGAGATTAAGAGGAAAGGCCGCGCTGGAGGAATTTTTCATGGTGGACATAAGGCTTTGATAGAGAACACCCGGTGCGTCCAGGATCTCCTTGTTAAACTGGGCGCACTTGGCGGCGGTCAGGTCCATTACGCCGGCGAGAAAATCGGGGTCGGGGTCGCCCAGGGTATGGAAGATGCGATTATACTTGCGGGTGATAAAGGAAACGGCGCCCTTGGGCAGCTTTTTCATTAAGACCTGAGCAAAGATGCACCCACGGTGCGGGGTGTTAATTGTGGTGAGGGAGGCCACATGAGGGGCAAGGCCCAGACGGCTGATGGCGTAGCGGGAGTCCAGCCCACCCTTGGAATGGGCAATGATGTTGACCTTTTCTGCGCCGGTTTCTGCTAGGATATTGAGAATAGTGGCCTTCAGCTCCTCTGCGCTCTGGGAGACGGCTGCGGCAGACTGCTGTCCGCCATAATGAATGTCGGCGCCGTTGCGGATCAGCTCCTTGGGAATACGCCCCCAGTAGTTGACCAACTGCCAGTCACGGAAAAAAATTCCGTGCACCAAAACAACAGGATATTGAGTCTTGCAGACCTCATTTTCCGCCCGTGCGTTGTCCAGCGCCAGCTTGGAGCACTCTGTGCGGTATTCCGACCTTACAATGCGGGAGACGCGCCAAAAAATATAGAGGTTGAGGAGGGGGAACCACCAGAATAAAATCAGGAGAACACGCCAAACAATGCGAAGCTGCCGTGAGGTGAAAAGCACTCGGAAAAAGGCGTTGGACAGCATGATGAATATGAGTATAAGGAAGACCAGAAGAACAGAAACACCGGCAAGGAAAGTCCAATCCTGCAAGTTTGGGAGGGGCAGGAACAGAAACCAGAAAACAATACCCTGGGCAAAAGAAAACCATCCGGCAGTGGCAAAGAGCTCATAGCCGCCAATCATAATCTTCAGTGACCGGGGTACAGCCGATTTTTCGCCCAAGCGAGGAAATAGATTAAAGAACAAAAAATAAACGGCACAGCCACAAAACAGAGCTATCATCCACCACGGTAAGGTTACACCGATGTCAACGACCCAAAGTTCGTTCACTTCCGGGTGTTGTCTGTGATAAAGCATGAGCGTGTAAAGTGGGAAATTGACGGTATAAAGCAGTAAGGCAACGCGAAGAAAGCGGCGCATTCTGACCATTATACCGTCTCCTTTATGTCAACGCCTTTGCCAGTGCTGCAAATTCCGAAATACCCAGCCGCTCACCACGTATATCTGCGGGGAGGCCGCAGGCTTCTATGATTGCTCGCAGTTCATCCTTGGAAAAACGGCTGCCGTAGGCCGAGGAAAGGCCATTTAAAAGGGTCTTTCTCCGCTGGGCAAAGGCGGCCCTAACCACCTGGAAAAATGCCTTCTCGTCTGCTACCTCCACCGGGGGCGTACTTCTGGGTATCATGCGAATCACCGAGGAGGTCACTTTGGGGGCGGGAAGAAAGCAGGTAGGGGGTACGTCAAAGAGAAGCTCGGACTGTGTGTGATACTGGCAGTAGACCGAGAAAGCGCCGTAGTCTGCCGTGCCAGGCTTGGCACAGATACGGAGGGCAACCTCTCGCTGTATCATCACCGTAATGGCGGAAAAGCGGCCGGTCTCAATTAGTGTAGTGAGAACGGGGGTGGTAATATTATAGGGAAGGTTCGCGCAGACAATTGGTGTAAGGCCGTTTAACTTGTCGTCAAGTAAGACCGGAATATCCAGCTTCATAATGTCTCCGGGGACAATTTCCACATTGTCCCGGCCTGCCATGGTCTCGGTTAAAACGGGCAGGAGAGAGCGATCCAGCTCTACCGCCACAACTTTGGCTGCAAGGCCGGAAAGCTGAACGGTAAGAGGGCCAATCCCGGGGCCAATTTCCAACACGCCCTTGGAACTGTCTGCTCCCGAGGCGGCGGCAATGTCCTGGGGCACCCAGCTTTCAATCAGAAAATTTTGCCCCATACTTTTGGAAAAGTGAAAACCATGCCGGCCCAAAAGTGCTTTTATGTCATTTAAATTGCAAAGATTCATCTGCTGAATTCCTCCGTATAGTCAATTGGTGGACAGGGCTAGCCACCCGGAGCGGGTAGCTGGCGCTGAACATGCTTGGGAAGCCTTGCCACCTCGCAAACCTCAGGCTTTTCAAGACAGTATGCCCGAATCTATGCGGCAGCCATAGCACACCCTAAGGCTTGTGCAGACGTGCCATCATAACCTCATCCACATAAGTGCCGTTACGAACAGTAGACATGCGGCGCACACCCTCGCGCACAAAGCCAAGACGCTGGTAAAGACGGATGGCCCCCTCGTTGTCGGCAAATACCTCCAGCTCTACCCTCATCAGCATAAGCCAGTGATCGGCTAAGTCTAAAAGCTGCCGGAGCAGGGCGGTGCCCACACCCTGATTTTGATGGTCCTTATGGACAAAATACCGATGCTGCCCACATGGCGGGTACGGGGATTGGCGTGTACCTGCAACCCAGCTACGCCCAGTACGGTGCCGTCCTCCAGCACCGCCACAAAATGGTGGTCGTTGGCGCCGAGTCCTGCCAGAAAGCTCTGGGTCTGGTCAAGACGGGCAGAGGGAATACCAAGTGTGTTTTCAAACACACCGGGCATACGCCGCAGGGCATTAATCCCCTCGGCGTCCTCTGTGCGGGGTGGACGAATGATAAAATCCATGTGACCCATCTCCTACTTCGGTAAGTTCCCGTTGCCTTCAAAATTGGTATAACTGCTGTCGTCCCGAACACAGATCACCACGTCGGGTTTGTAGGTACTGATATATTCCTCCAACGTTTGGGCGGTATAGCTGCGTAAATCCAGCGCTCTGGTTTCGTTAAAGGAAGTCCAAAATACGGTCTCCAGGGGGTCGGTAAAAGAATCACCGAAAATCAGTGCGTTGGGGAGCTCAGGGCGGTTAGTTTGAATCACCGTCTCAGCAATATCCCCGCTCATATAGGTTGTAAAGCCGATGGGGTTAACATCGTTTTCTGGCAGCTCATAAAGTGTAGCGGGCACAACCTGACCGTTGTCAATTCGGGTAAAGGGAATGGAGTCCTTTAAATTGCCAATCACCACCGCCTCATCACTCTCCCAAAGGCCGCATAAGCGCCGGGAACGGGAGCCAAGGTAGGGGTTGGGCAGGGCAAGCAGTTCTAATTCGTCCTCGGAAACTGCATCCAGCCCCAGGCCGGTGTCGGCGTTAATGCGCTCCATCAGAGCGGTATAAGCCGCCAGCATACCGTTGTAGGTAAAGTGGTGATCGATTTTGGAGTAAAATTCGTCGGGGCGGCCCAGGCTGTCATAGACCAGTCCTGCGTCTAAAAAGGGAATGTTCCGCTCTGCCAGCGCGGCGGTAAACTCGGCTTGGATGGGACTCAGTACCCAGTCGCGGTTATCCAGATAGGTGGGATAGCGGTGGCGGAAATAAGAGAATTGCTCCGGAATACCCAGATAGAGAAAATACCCGCCGTAGCCTGTTACTTGTCCGTTAAGCCGCTTCAAACGGTCACCCATATCCTGGGACTGCTCTTTAATATAACTCAAATTCCAGGTTCGGAAGCCATGATAGGGGAGGAGTACATCTCCGGCTATCACCTGGTCATTGACCACCGGCTTATCCAGCAGACGCAGGTCGGTCCAGGCGTTGACGGTAAGCAGCTCGGTGCGCCAGGCCAGCCGGTCGGAGAGAAAGGTCTCTATCTGAGTAAACAGAGTACCGTCAATGAAGCTGTCAAACGTAGGATGGGGCCGAGTGGCCAGGTTACGGTTTTCATAAGCGGAATAGTCGCTCTTTGGCCCAAGAACCGTCCAGAGGGGAAAGACTACCAGTGCGCCCAAAAAGCAGAGAAGAAAAGCAAAGTTTGCAATACGCTTCATAATCAAACCACCTCCTTAAAAGCGGAAATAGATGAAGGGATTAAAGGTGGAGCTTAAAAGCTTGACCAGGGAGAAAAAGCCCAGTGCCAGAGCCAGAAGGCGAGGACCCCACAGCACCCCAAGGTCGGCCCAGACCGAGCCGCGATGCTTTGCCAGCAAGTCGGCAAGAATATTCTTGACGGGAAGCGCCGCAACAAGGGCGACCAGCAGCTCCCAGCGATATTGTAAGAAAAAGTAGAGAAACTGATTGTCCCACAGGCTTGTCCCGCCAAGGCCAAAGAGTACCTTGCCAAAGTCAAAAATCTGCCCCAGGCTGCCGGCGCGGAAGAGAAGCCAGCCCAGCATCACCAGCATCAGGGCATAGACATGACGCAGCAATCCGGGCAGCTTTTCTACAAAACGCCCCCATAGGTAACGTTCGCCGATGAGGAGCACCGCGTAATAAAAGCCCCAGCACAGAAAATTCCATGCCGCGCCGTGCCAGAAGCCGGTTAAACTCCATACCAGCAGCAGGTTAAAAATATGCCTTCCCTTAGAGCAGCGGTTGCCACCCAAGGGAATGTATACATAGTCCCGGAACCAGGTGGAGAGAGAAATGTGCCACCGCCGCCAAAATTCCGTTACCGACTTGGAGATATAGGGGTAATTAAAGTTTTCAAGAAAGTGAAAGCCAAACATCCGTCCCAGACCGATGGCCATATCCGAGTAGCCTGAAAAATCGAAGTAAATCTGCACAGTGTAAGCCGCCAGGCCCAGCCAGGCCATAGCGGTAGAGAGCTGGGCGGCAGGGGTGGAAAAAGCGGCGTCGGCAACCTGGCCCAGTGCATTGGCCAGCAGCATCTTTTTGGCAAGGCCAAAGAGGAAACGAACGGCACCCTCGGTAAAATCATCTACCGTTTCCCTGCGGGTGCGAATTTCATCGGCAACGGTGGAGTAGCGCACAATGGGGCCGGCCACCAGTTGGGGAAACAAGGAGATGTACAGCGCCACAAGCAGGGGATTGCGCTCGGGTGCGGTATCTTTACGGTATACGTCCAACACATAGCTCATACCCTGGAAGGTAAAGAAAGAGATGCCGATGGGCAGGGTAATTTGAGGAATGGGAACAGGTAGCCCCAGTCCTGCAAGACTGGTTGCCAGAAAACAGGCGTACTTAAACCAGCCAAGCAGCGCCAGGTTGCACACAACTGAACCGACTGCCGCCAGCTTCCGCTTTTGGTCGGAGCCGGCAGCCACCAGCAGACCAAACACATAGTTGATGGCAATAGAAGTCAGCATGAGCAGCAAAAATTTTGGTCCGCCGTAGGCATAAAAGAAAAGGCTGAAGCCCAGTAGCACCATATTGCGCGCCCCTCGAAAACGGGCAGGAAGTACGAAATAGAGTACCAGCAGAGCGGGCAAAAAGACAAAGATAAAGCTAACGCTGGAAAAGACCATAATTGCATAACTCCAAACGTAATGTAATCTTATGAAGTATACCACAAGCCACAAGAAATGAAAATAGAAAAAGACCCGGCGTACGCCGGGTCTCAGCTTGTCGAAAAACTGCTATTTTAAAATTGGATGTCAAAGGACGGTTTTTTGAGCGGGGATAATGTGAAAGGGGGGAGCCGGCGCAAACGGTTTCAGGCTGGTAACTTTGCCGAAAGCCTGGGACCAGGCGTAGGCCCGGTCTTACAGTAATGCTTTAGTAGGCGCAAACTACACCGCCATCGTTGGCATAAACCGTGCTGATACCGCCGGTCTCAACGATGATAATGTCCTGAAACGCGCAAGTTTTGAGTAACAAATCCTTTAGGAAAAAGGCGCGTTCCAAGCAATTACAATGCGCGATGCAAAGGGTGCGGCCCTTGTGCCGTTCATCCTCGGCCATAATGGCGGCCATCTTAGTGACGGCCTGCTTGGTGGAGAGGGCCTGGCCACGCTTATAAATTTCCCCCTCTGGAGTTGCGCCCATAAGAAGCTTAATTTTTAAAGTGCCGGTAACCAAGGCCTGAAGCTTGGAAAGGCGGCCGTTCTTTTTTAGGTTATCCAAATCTTCCAGCACAAAGAGGGTATTCATTTCACCTACAAAACGGGAAACCTCATGAACTACCTTGGTAAAATGCATGCCAGACTCGGCCAGCTCCTTAATTTTCAGGGCAATCAGCACCTCGCCGGAGGCGGCGGAGCAGGAGTTAAAAATATGGACATGAGCCTCGGGATGCTCCTCCAGGAACATCATTCTGGCCTGAGCCGCACAGTTATGGGAACCGGAGAGGAGGGCGGATAGTGTTACCACATAAATGTCCTCCGCGCCGCAGTCCATGGCGTCCAGATACTGAGCAGGGGAGGGGCAGGCAGTAGAGGGGGCCTTCTCACAGGCCTTCATCTTCCACAAGAGATTAGCCTGGTCAAAGGTCTCATCGTCCACAATTACCTCGTCTCCAACACGAATGGTAAGGGGAACACTTTGAAAGCACTTCTCCCGCAGCATGGCAGGTGTGAGGTCACAACAGCTATCTACAATAATTTTAAATCCCATATAAGTTATCTCCTGATATAATAATCAAAACCAAATTAATGGACTGGGCCTATTGTAGCATGATAAACAGGAAAAGTAAAGGGGAAACCTTGACCTGTAAGGGTAAAAGTGGTAGCATTCACTCTGCATAAGCAAGCTAACAGTCTGTCAAGGCTCAAAGGTGAGTTCGGATTACATTGGTCAGGCTAATTAGGAAAGCGAGGAATGAGAAATCTATGAAACTGAAAAGGCCCGGACTGCCTCAAGTGGTTGAGGTGGTTTTTGACACTGGGTATCTGGCCTTTGCCCTTATTGCGGGACTATGGCTGCTGATCCATGCCCAGGGGCGTGCGGTAGTGCTTCTTTACGGAGCCATGGCCCTCACCTTGTGTCTTGGTGATGCGTTCCATTTGGTGCCACGTATCTACGCCCAGTGGACAGGTACCATGGCAGAGCACCGCAAGGCACTTGGCTTTGGCAAGTTAATGACCTCTATTACCATGACCCTATTCTATGTGATGCTCTTTTACGTTTGGCAGCTCTATTTTGGCGTATCTGCATCCGCGGTGCCGGTTTGGGTGCTTGCCGCCGTCCGCATTGTTCTATGCCTGTTTCCGCAAAACGGCTGGTACGAAGAAAAGCCGCTCTTTTCCTGGGCAATTCTGCGCAATATCCCATTTGCGCTGCTTGGCGGGTTAATTGTGGTTCTATTCGCTCTGACAGGCGGCGGAGAAACACCCTTCCGCTACATGTTTCTGGCGGTGACTTTGAGCTTTCTGTTTTACTTTATTGTAGTGTTTTTTGCCGACAAGTATAAAAAGCTGGGTGCGTTTATGTTGCCCAAAACCTGCGTGTATATTTGGATACTTTGCATGGGCTTTGCGCTTCTATAAGAAAAACTGCTGTTTTAAAATAAGCTGTCAAGCAGTTGAGCTTTTGAGTAGTGAGATGGTGTGAAAGGGGAGGGCGAAGCCCCTGCGTCCACGTGCAGGAGCCTGGCCATAGGCGACCGATTTCGACAAAATACAGAAAACGGCTCCTCCGTCTCTACGAGACAGGGGAGTCGTTTTCTTCTTCTAATTCCTTTAGAAGCTTCAAATCTTCCTTGGAGGAGAGCTCTAATTTGGCATACATATCGGGTCTGCGTTCGCGGGTGCGGAGAATACTCATTTTACGCCGCCAAAGAGCCACCTTTTTGTGGTTACCGGAGAGTAGGATTGGGGGCACCTTTTTCCCATGCCATTCCTCAGGGCGGGAATATTGCGGGTACTCCAAAAGGCCGTTCCAGTGGCTTTCGTCCTCAAAGCACTCAGGGTCGGACAGCACGCCGGGCACCAGCCGACACACTGAGTCAGCTACCGCCATTGCGGCAATTTCACCACCGGTCAGCACAAAATCACCCAGAGAAATCTCCTCGTCTACACATTCCTCGATAAACCGCTCATCGATGCCTTCATAATGGCCGCAGACCAAAATCAGGTGATCGTAGTCTTTAGAGAGCCGTTTAGCATCAGCTTGACAGAAGGTTTTGCCTGCGGGAGACATGAAAATAGTGTGGCCGGGACCGTAGGTATCGGTGATATGTTTCCAGCACTGGTAGAGAGGGTCGGCCTGCATGACGGCCCCATGACCGCCGCCATAGGGGTAGTCATCCACCTGCTTTTGCCTGTTAAGGGTGTAATCCCGTATCTGATGCGCCTCGATACGCAGAATGTCCCGCTCCTGTGCTCTGCCCAGAATGGATTCAGAGAGAACATCCCCCACGGTAAGGTCGAAGAGGGTCATGATGTCAATTCTAAACATCGGTTTCCATCCCCTCAATGAGTGATACCCGGATGTAGCCTTCCTCTACATTGGTTTCTCTAAGGAATGCGTCCACGGCAGGTATCATATAATTATGCTTGCCGCCCTTAACCACGTAGACCTCGTGGGCAGGGGGCGTAAGCACCTCGGTCACCTTGCCTAGCACCTCGCCGGATTCTGCGTCCCGTACCTCTAACCCTACAAGGTCGGCGATAAAGTGGCGACCTTCCGGAAGGATAATGCCGCTGCGGTCAATTTCTACCTTTTTGCCCTTAAGACGCATGGCGGCGTTTACGTCATCCACGCCCTCCAACACGGCGAGCACGCAGGTTTTGTGCGGACGGGCTGATAGCACCTTTACCGGTTTGCCGTCAATATAAAAGACATCGAACTGGCATAGAAAATCAGGGGTATCGCACCATGCGTGGATTTTCACCTCGCCCAGTACGCCGTGAGTATTCACCACTTCGCCAGCCTCTAAAAATTGCTTTTTCATGGAGCTACCTCCTGTAAAATACCAAAAAGCGGCGGGGGACAGCCCCCGCCGTTTTTTGTAGGGCGCGACATTCTTGACGCGCTGAACTTAGTCCACAATGTCTACGGTGACCTTGGTCCCGTTCTTCTGGGCAACAGAACGCACCAGAGTGCGAATTTCCTTGGCGATACGACCCTGACGGCCAATCACCTTGCCCATGTCATCGGGAGCCACCCGGAGCTCCAGGACGGTCTCGGTCTCGCCCGCGTGCTCGGTGACCACCACCGCGTCGGGATGGTCAACCAAATTCCGGGCGATATAAGTGAGCAGTTCTTTCATAATGCCCTCCTTTTAGCTGGTGCCGATTAGATGGCGCCGGCTTTTTTCAGCAGGGCCTTCACGGTCTCGGTGGGCTGAGCGCCAGTCTTGATCCAAGCCTGGGCGCGCTCGCCGTCAACCTTGATCTCAGCGGGAGTAACCAGGGGATTGTAGGTACCGATTTCCTCGATGAAACGGCCGTCACGGGGATAGCGGGAGTCGGCCACCACGATACGATAGAAGGGAGCCTTCTTGGCGCCCATGCGACGCAGTCTGATTTTGACCATTGTATATTCACCTCCAAAATTAATAAACATCTTTATATGGAAGCACCTAAAAGGCGCGTACCAACAACTGAGGGGCAGGTGCCTTCTGGCGCCGTGTTCTTAAAACGGGAATCCGCCACCCATTTTGCCCATCTTGCCCATTTTTCCCATCTTTTTCATCATGCCACCGCCTGCCATCTGCTTGGTAAGCTGCTGCATCATTTCAAACTGCTTGAGCAGACGATTGACATCTACTACCTGGGTTCCGCTGCCGGCCGCAATGCGCTTTTTACGGCTGCTGTTAAGTAGACTGGGATCGTCCCGCTCCTTAGGAGTCATAGAGAGAATAATGGCCTCGGTGCGGCCAAGGGCTTTTTCGTCTACGCTAGCGCCCTCCAAAGCCTTGGCGTTCATGCCGGGGAGCATACCCGCAAGGTCGGAAAGGGAACCCATGCCTTTGATCTGCACTAGCTGCTCGTAGTAGTCGGTGAGGGTCAGGCGGTTCTTCCGCATTTTCTGTTCCAGCTCAGCAGCCTTTTGCATGTCAAAATTCTGCTGTGCCTTTTCAATAAGAGAGAGCACGTCACCCATGCCCAAAATACGGGAGGCCATGCGGTCGGGATGAAAGACCTCTATTTGGTCCAGTTTTTCACCCACGCCGATGAACTTGATGGGCTTGCCGGTGACTGCCTTAATGGAAAGTGCCGCACCGCCTCGCGCGTCGCCGTCCAGTTTGGTCAGCATAACACCGGTGAGGTCAAGGGTTTCGTCAAAGACCTTTGCGGCATTCACTGCATCCTGGCCAATCATCGCGTCCACAATCAGTAAAATTTCAGTGGGAGAGATGGCTTCTTTCATGGTTTTGAGCTGAGCCATAAGCTCGTCATCCACATGGAGACGGCCGGCGGTATCAATAAAGACCAAGTCGTTTCCGTGCTTGTGAGCGTGTTCAATGCCCGCCTTGGCAATTTGAACCGGGTCACCCAGCCCCTGCTGGAATACGGGCACACCCAGTTGTCCGCCTACGGTCTCCAACTGCTGGATAGCAGCAGGGCGGAAGGTGTCGCAAGCCACCAGAAGAGGGCGCTTGCCGTTCTGCTTCTTCATAAAGCCGGCCAGCTTTGCGCCGTTGGTGGTCTTGCCTGCACCGTTAAGGCCCACCAGCATAACAACGGTGGGGGGCTTGGAGGAGATATTCAGTTTAACGCTGGCTCCACCCATAAGGGCGGTAAGCTCCTCGTTGACGATTTTAATAATCATCTGAGCGGGGGTAAGACTTTCCAAGACATCTGTGCCGACGGTACGCTCAGTGACCTTGGCAACAAAGTCCTTAACCACCTTAAAGTTTACGTCGGCCTCTAAAAGCGCCATGCGGATTTCACGCATAGCTTCTTTCACATCGGCTTCAGACAGACGGCCCTTGCCCCGGAGCTTTTTAAACGCGTTGGATAGCTTTTCGGTTAATCCTTCAAATGCCATGGGTTACTCCTGTTTCATGAGCGAGACGGCGTTTTTAATGTCGCCGACCCACTGACTGGTCAGACGGTCACCATTAAGGGAGAGAATCTCATCCGCCGCGCGATCAATGGTTTCCAAATGTCCCTGCATTTTCTGAAAGCGGCGGATAATGCCGGTTTTGTCCTCCAGCTCAGTAAGAATGCCCTCTGCCCGGACGATGACGTCACGAACGCCCTGACGAGTGATGTTGTAGTTCTCGGCAATTTCGGCAAGGGAGAGATCCTCGTTGTAATAGAGATCGTAAAACTCCTTCTGCCGGTCGGTGAGCATGTCACCATAAAAGTCGAACAGCAGGGCCATGCGATAAGCCTGATTTTTCATCTATGGCGCCCCCTTTCGGTTTTTCGTAAAGCGATTTAGCTTTACAACGAGAATTATCATACAATATTTTGTGCTTATTGTCAAGATGGGATTTACAATAATCTATCTCTTGGATCTGCATATTCCGCCGCCGCCGGGAAAAACTGGAATGGAAAAGGAATGACAGCATGGGAGACAGATACGATGAAAGAGCGTATGGAAATTAAAACAGACGATAAGCATTTGGCACGGCTGGGGGAAAATACCGCAAAGGCCCTGGTACGGGAAGGGCATGTCAGCGGCAGCAGCATATGGCGGCATTTGCGGCGGGAGCTATCCTTTCTCCGGTGCTGTCAGGGGCGAATGGGGGACTGGGCCCGCAGGCACAGTGATTTGCCTCAGGCAGCAGAATGGCTTCTGGACAATTGGTATCTGGCTCAACGGGAGGGGCAGGAGGCTGCCAACGACTTTCGGCGGGTCGGGGTCTTACCTGCCGTCTACCGTGAGGGAGTTCAGCCGGTCGTGCTGGAGCTAGCCCGTGCCATGGCGTTTGCCGGTGCGGTCACGGTGGAGCGGCTGGCAATTTTTCTGGGCAATGCCCAGGCGGCCAGTCCCATGACGGAGCGGGAGCTCTCGCTTTTTATTCCCGCCCTCAAGGGGGCACTGATTGAGCGGCTGTGCGACCTCTGCCGCAGTTTAGACAGCCTTTTGGCGGGAAATGTCCAGCTTTCGGAGGGGGAGCGACTGGCTCAAGGCATGGAGGAGGTGTTTACCGCCCTGCGTACGCTTTCCAGCGCGAACCTGGGACTGCTGCTGGAGACATCAAGCCGGGTGGAGCAAATCTTGCGGCAAGACCCGGCAGGCGCGTACTCCAAAATGGATGACGCCACCCGCGCCCGCTACCGGGCACAGGTATGCCGCCTGGCGAAAAAGCAGGGCATCAGCGAGAGCGCCTCGGCCCAAAAAGCTTTAGAGCTTGCGCAGGCGGGTACCGGGGAGGAGCGCCATGTAGGATTCTTTCTCTTTCGTAAACCATTAGGCAAGGAACCGAGGGTGGTCACAGGCGGGCTTTATATTGGCATAGTGGTACTGTTAACTTTATTTCCGGTTTTACTCATGGGCTTTTTACTGGATACACCTGTGGTGGCCTTTCTACTACTGCTGCCGGTATCCGACCTGGTAAAAAACTGCCTGGATTTTTTGGTGGTGCGGGTGGTTCCGCCCCGCCCGGTCTGCCGCATGGAGTTAAAGGAAGGGGTGCCTGCGGAGGGCAAGACACTCTGCGTCATTGCGTCATTGCTTACCAACGACAAGAGCGGTGGACAGCTGGCTGCCCTGATGGAGCGGTATCGTCTGGCAAATCGGGACGCGGGGGAGAACCTAATTTTCGGTATATTAGCCGACCTGCCCGACAGCGACTTGCCTATGGGCACCATCGGCCGCAGCTATGTAGAAAAGGCCAAAGTCTCTGTCGAGGCGCTCAATCAGAAATATGGAGGCGGATTCTACCTATTTTTCCGCACCCCCATTTTTCAGACTAAGGACGAGCGGTACATGGGCTGGGAGCGCAAGCGGGGGGCACTGGTAGAGCTGACGCGGCTGCTCAAGGGCCGCCGCAGCGGGCTAAAGGTATTGACCGGGGATCGGGAGAACCTTGCGGGAGTACGTTATGTCATCACGTTAGACGGAGATACCAGTTTAAATGTAGGCGCTGCACGGGAGCTGATTGGAGCCATGCTCCATCCCCTGAACCGTCCTCGTATTGACCCCAAGCGGCGTATTGTAACCTCCGGCTATGGTTTGCTCCAGCCCAGAGTGGGGGTGGAGCTGAGCGCAGCAAACAAGAGCCAGTTCTCCCGTATTTTTGCAGGGCAGGGTGGAGTTGACCCTTACGGTGGCGCATGCAGCGATGTATATCACGATCTCTTTGACCAGGGCACCTTTACCGGAAAGGGCATTTTTGAAGTGGACGCCTTTTTTACCTGCTTAAACGGACGGCTTCCACAAAACACGGTGCTCTCTCACGATTTGCTGGAGGGCTCATACCTCCATGCCGGTCTGATTGGCGATGTGGAACTAACCGATGGATATCCTTATAAGGTAAACTCCTACTTCTCCCGTCTTCACCGCTGGGTAAGAGGTGATTGGCAGCTGCTGCCCTGGCTGGGGCGGCACGTGTACAATGAGGAAGGGGAGCGGGTGGTAAATCCCATTTCCCCGGTAGCTAAGTGGAAAATATTTGATAATCTTCGCCGCAGCGCTTCCCCGGTGTTTACACTGCTGGCGCTCCTTTTAGGTATGTGCGTTTCAGGAGCGGGATTTGGAGCAGCTGCGGCAACTGCCGTTTTATCAGCGGCCTCCAATCTCCTGTTATCCGGTGCCGACCTGGCCTTTCGCCGTGGGGCGGGCTTGCGGGCACGGTATCATTCCACCATTATTGCAGGCTTTGGGGGCGTAATTTTACAGACCTTGGTGCAGCTAATCTTTCTTCCGTATCATGCATGGACATGTGCCTCCGCCATCCTTACCGCCCTGTGGCGCAGCCTGATGACCCATCGGGGGATGCTGGCCTGGGTCACGGCAGCTGACGCGGAGCGGCGGGCGAGGGACGGCGTTGGAGCCAATTACCGCAAGCAAATATCTTCGGTCTTGGCCGGGCTTATTGCCATTACCTGTTCTCTCTTTCCTGCCGGTGCGGCAGTAGGGCTGGTGTGGATGCTCTTGCCGGTCTTTGCCTGGGCCATGAGTCGTCCTATTGATGAGACAAGGTCTATCTCCACCTCGGATAAGGCGTTTCTCCTTCATCAGGGGGCGCTTATCTGGCGGTACTTTGCTGACTTTCTCCGCCCGGAGGATCACTGGCTGCCCCCTGATAACTGGCAGGAGCAGCCCAATGTAGGGCTGGCACGGCGCACCTCGCCAACTAATATCGGCATGGCCCTCCTCTGTGTTTTGGCGGCGGTAGATTTGGACTTTTTAACCCGGGAGCGGGGTGTTTTCCTCCTGGAGCATATGCTGGACATCTTAGAGCGGCTGCCAAAATGGCATGGGCATCTTTATAACTGGTACGACACCGCCACCGCCCAGCCGCTACTGCCCCGTTATGTCTCATCCGTGGATAGCGGTAACCTCTGCGCCAGTCTTATCGCCCTGCGGGAAGGGCTTTACGAGTGGGAGGAGGGCAACTTGGCACGCCGAGCCGAGGCATTGTCCGACGGCATGAACTTTGCACGCCTCTTTGACAAGGAGCGTAAGCTTTTTTTCATTGGCTACGACGTAGAGAAAGAACAGTATACCCAAGGCTGGTACGACCTGATGGCAAGCGAGGCACGGCAGACAAGCTTTTTAGCCGTGGCTCGGGGCGAGGTGGAGCCTCGCCACTGGCGGCGGCTGGGCCGTATGCTGGTGCGGGACAATGACTATTCCGGGATGGCATCGTGGACGGGTACCATGTTTGAATATTTCATGCCCAACCTCCTCTTACCCTGCGAGCGCAATTCTCTGATATACGAGTCGCTAGCCTTCTGCATCTATGCGCAGCGGCGGCGGGGGGCAAAGGCGGGGGTACCGTGGGGGATTTCCGAATCCGGCTTTTATGCCTTTGATCCGGGCATGAATTACCAGTACAAGGCCCATGGTGTGCAGAAGCTGGGACTTAAGCGAGGGTTAGATACCGATTTAGTTGTCGCGCCCTATGCCTCCTTTTTGACGCTCCTGCTGGCGCCTGGAAGCGCAGGCCGTAATCTTCGCGCACTACGGGATATGGGACTGGAGGGGAAATACGGTCTGTATGAGGCCGCTGATTTTACTCCTGCACGGCTCACGGGCGAGGACTGCTGCGAGGTGGTGCGCTCCTATATGGCTCACCACTTGGGCATGAGCCTGGTAGCCATTGATAATGCGCTAAAGGACAATGTGATGCAAACCCGATTTATGCGTGACTGTTCCATGTCGGCCTACCGTGAGCTGCTACAGGAAAAGGTGCCCGTGGGAGTTCCGGTCACCCAGATGCAGGCGCGTGAGGTGCCGGAAAAACCCCGAAGGCTTTTGGGGTCTGCATTCCGGCGAAAAGGGGAGGGCTATGACCTTGCTCACCCCGTCTGTCATCTGCTTTCCAATGGCTCCTATACCGTTTTTTGTACCGACAGCGGTCGCAACTGCTCGGCGCTGGAAAAAATCGCACTCACCCTTCCAGAGCAAGGTGTGCGCTTTTACCTTAAGGAAGAGACAGGGACATGCTGGGCCCTGATACCCGCTGACTGGCAGTTTCGTGGAAATACTGCGGAATGGAGTGTAAAGATAAAAAACTTTACAATAAAAATGACGCTAAGGGTTCCGGAACGAGAGAATGGAGAGCTGCGAGAAGTAGAGCTCTGTTGGCAGGGGGAGCGACCGTTTGCGGGAGAATTGGTCTGCTATTTTGAACCCGTACTGGCTCGCTTGCCTGACTACAAGGCACACCCGGCCTTCTCAAAATTATCCCTGGAGAGCACTGCGCTGGGAGACGGGGTTCTTTTTTCTCGCCGTACCCGTGAACGCGGGGAGCAAAGCAGTGCTTTGGCTGTGCTTTGGGACTGCGTGGGGGCCACCTTTGATACCTCTCGTGAACGGGCTTTGGGGCGGGGTGGGCTGCGGGGAATTGGTGTTGCTTTGGAGCGCCCGGCAGGGAATACCTTCGGCGCGGTACTGGACCCCTGCTTGCTGGCACGGTTCCCTATGCGGCTGGAGCCGGGGGAGAGCACACGTTTTCGTGTTGCGTTGGCTGCTGGCGGGGAAGAGGATGCAACTCTGTGTGCGCAGCGGCTTCTCCGTTTGCCAAAGAACAGCGGGCCGGGCTATCTGGACAAGCAGACGGCTGCCCTTCATATGACAAGTGAAGAAGCATTACAAGCGTTTTATCTGCTGGAATATTTGATTTCCAGTGTGGAAAAAGAGATTGCCAAGCAGACCCTGTGGCCTTTTGGAATTTCAGGTGACCTGCCCGTGGCGGCCAAATGGGCCGAGCCTGAGGAGGAGGAAGCGCTGTCTCTTGCCAAGGAATACCGGCTGCTTACCCGCTGCGGTTACACCTTTGATTTGGTGTATCTTTTAAAAGATGGCGGCGATTACCGCCGTCCTACTCGCACAGAGCTTACCGAAGGACTAAAAGCGATGGGGCTGGAGAGTCGTATCGGTGCCAGGGGTGGCATTCACCTGGTTGATTGCGCAGATGAAAGTACGGCTGTCCCCATTTTAGCGGCGGCCGCCCTCATCTTAGGCCCGGGTAAGCTGCCGGTAGAGCGTGAAAGAAGCAAGAAAAAAGAAACTGAAAAGCTAAATGACTTTACACTTGAGGCGGGACTGCCTGAATACCATTTTAATGCCAGTGGCGAGTTCGTTATAGAGACAGGCCGACGCCTGCCACCTCTAGGCTGGAGTCAGATACTGGCCAGTCCCACTTTCGGCTGGCTTACCGACGAAACCGGGTGCGGCCACCTGTGGCGAGGTAACGCTCGAGAGTGCCAGATTACCCCTTGGAACAACGATCCTTTAGCCATCGGCGGGGCGGAGTCTTTCCGGATACAAGCCGACGGAGAGACGCGCTCGGTCTTTGCCGATGCAGACGGATTGCCCTGCCGTGTGGTATACGGCCCCGGCTTTGCCCGGTGGGAAAAGACGTGGGATAAGAGAACTGTTACGACCATAGCCTTTGTCCCCTTGAATTTGGATTCACGTATCCTTCATTTCAACTTGGAGGGAGAGCCTTGTGTTCTTCTCCACGGCGAACAGGCGTATGACCTGACTGATAAACTGACGCTGTCTACCAGTGTAGATGGCACGCAAATTATCCCCGGCCACGAGCCGTACCTGACCCAAACCAAGAAATACTGGCGGCAACAGGTATCTTTTCTGAAGGTAGAGACCCCTGATGAGCATCTTAACCACTATTTAAATGGCTGGGCCCTGTACCAGGTTACTGCCTGCCGTCTCTTTGCCCGCACATCTAGATACCAAAATGGCGGCGCTTACGGCTTTCGGGATCAGCTTCAGGATGTGTGCGCCACCCTCTACGCCTCGCCTGTGCTGGCAAAAAAGCAAATCCTTGCCGCCTGTGCCCATCAATTCGGAGAAGGGGACGTACTTCACTGGTGGCATGAGATGCCTGAGGGGGATAAGGGCGTTCGTACCCGCATCAGCGATGATCTTCTGTGGCTGCCCTATACAATCTGCGAGTATGTGGAGAAATGGGGTAACGCGGAGATCTTAAGGGAGGAGGTTCCCTACCTCGCCGCCCCGCTCTTAGGGCAGGGGGAACATGAGCGATATGAGCAGGTAAACATTTCCCAGGAAATGGGAAATGTTTATGAACACGCCGTTCGCGCCATTGACTGCGTCATTGCCAGGGGCGTGGGAACCCACGGTCTGCTGCTCATGGGCGGCGGCGACTGGAATGACGGCATGAACCGTGTGGGTCGGCAGGGCAGAGGAGAGAGCGTATGGCTGACCTGGTTTGCCGCTCATGTGCTGGAACGCTTTTCCTCACTTGCGGAGACCATGGGAGAGCGCGACCGTGCAAGTCACTACCGTCAGACAGCGGGAAGGTATACCCGCGCAGCCAATGAAGCCTGGGACGGAAGGTGGTATCTGCGTGGCTACTATGATGATGGCTCTACCCTGGGCAGCGGGAATGACGAGGAGTGCCGCATCGACTCCATCGCCCAAAGCTTTTCGGCGCTGGCAGGGGGCGAAGAGGAAAGAGCCATGCAGGCGGTGAAATCGGCTTTGGAACAGCTCTTTGACTCAAAGAGCGGAGTAGTTAGGCTCTTTGCACCGGCCTTTGACAAGTGTGAGGCCGACCCCGGATATATTCGCGGATATTTGCCGGGGGTCCGTGAAAACGGCGGACAGTACACCCATGCCTCGGTGTGGCTGGCGCTGGCCTGCTTTAAGCTTGGTATGACTGAGGAGGGGTGGTCGGTACTGAAAGCGCTGCTTCCCGATGGACGAAATGAGGCAATTTACAAAACCGAGCCCTACGTTCTGGCCGCCGATGTCTACGCAAACCCCGCCCATTTTGGTCGAGGCGGCTGGAGCTGGTACACCGGAGCGGCAGGATGGTATTACCGAACGGCTTTAGAGGAGCTTCTGGGGCTAAAGCTAAAAGGCGAACGGCTGACAATTGCGCCCAAGCTTCCTGCTCGATGGCCGGGTTACACCGCAACCTGGCGTACCAAACGGGCAGTCTTTTCCATTCAGGTGCAGCGGGGAGAGAAAAAAGAAACCCTCCTGGACGGAGTGTTCGTCCAAGAGGGAATTGAGCTGGGGCGATATGAGGGCAACCACGAAATATCGGTAACCATATAGGATAGGCTTTGAAACTGTGGGGCTGGTTCTTATTCCTTCTCCGCCGCGAACCAGAGGGGTAGACCCAGTAAAGCCGCGCCCCCCAACAGATTGCCAACCGTGACCCATAGCATACTCCAGCCCATGGCAGGCAGCTGCTTGACGCCGAAGTAAAGGATGTACAGGCTGAAATAAGCCATATTAGCAATGGAGTGCTCAAACCCGGCCAGCATAAAGGCGGTGATGGCAAGGGTAATTACCAGGATTTTGCCCGTTTCGCTCTTGAGTTTAAACCCGGCAAAAACACCGATACAGACCAAAAAATTGCACAGTACACCACGCAGCAGCAGAACGTACCATGGGTTTGCCAGCTTGGCAGGTACAATAAGTGCCAGGTATGAGGAGAACAGATCTTTCCCGGCTCCAGAGCCTACCATGAAAAGACAGAGGACAAAGATGCCCGCAAAATTGCCCGCATAGGCCAAAATCCAAACCCGCAGGGCCGCGAGTGGGGAGACCTTGCTCTCGTAAAGAGACACACCCATTACCAAATTTGTGCCGGTAAAAAGCTCGCCTCCCAGCAGAACAATAAAAATAAGCGCGGAGGCAAAGGTACAGGCCCCCAGCAACTTAGCCACCGGCAGATGGTCGGCGTAAAACCAGGCGGCGGATAGGCAGGAGAGCAGGGCACCCGTGAAAATAAAAGCTCCGGCCACGGCGGCGCGGGTGAGGTAACGAAAGGGGTCTGTCTTGGCAACGGCAGCCTTGGCCGCGCCTGCATTGGCAAGGGCACAAATGTCTGTCCTGGTCATGAGCAAGCCTCCTTTTATCTATTGTTTTATTGTAAAGGAAAGCGGCTGGAAGGGCAATAGCGTGTCCTGCCAATCTTTTTCGTTTTCAGGGTGTCAAAGCTGGTAAAATGATGTATAATATAAGCCTACCCTCGGTTGACAAACTGCAATACGCCTCAGGCGCCTTAAAACCGTGTTGTACTCTGTCAACCGAGGGTAATCCTGTTCAAGAAAGGAATCACGCCAATGGCAGATATACTGCGAAAAGAAATCCTGCCCCGGGTGTCTTTAACCGCGGCGCACACCACAAAATTTAAGTCCGCCTATATTAGCGTACAGTTCTTGGTGCCACTTGAGGAGGAGACCGCCGCCCTCAACGCTCTGGTGCCCATGGTGCTTCGCCGCGGGACACAACGGTACCCGGATATGGAGCGCCTTTCCGCCGCCCTGGACGAGCTTTACGGCGGCGCGGTGGAGCCTGCCATCCGCAAGAAGGGCAGCACCCACTGCGTGGGCTTTGCGGCCAGCTTTTTGGATGACGCATATACTCCCGACGGCGCGGCAATCCTAGAGCCGGCCGCTGCTCTTTTGGGTGAACTGCTCCTCCGCCCCGCCACCGAGAAGTGCCGCTTTCTTCCTGCTTATGTAGAGGGAGAACGGGCTAATCTGATTGACCGCATCCGCGCGCAGAAGAATGATAAGCGGCAGTACGCCGCCATGCGTCTTGACCAGCTTATGTGCCGCGAGCCTGACCGTCTAGGCGATGAAGCCAGCGCCGCAGCCATCACAGGGGAAACGCTGTGGCAGCGGTATCAAGCACTCCTTGCATGCCCCATCCACATTTACTACTCCGGCTCCGCGCCGATTAAGCGGGTGGAGGAGGCTTTTCGCAATGCTTTGGCAGGTCTGCCCGATGGAACGACGGGTGGGACAGTTACCCAAGCGGATGCAGTGAGCGGGAAGGTGACAGCTTTTCAAAACCATGAGGAGGTCATGGATGTTACCCAGGGCAAGCTGGCCATGGGCTTTCAGGTTGGGGTGCGAGTCACAGACTCCGACTATCCTGCCACCCACATTTTAAACGCCCTTTTTGGCGCAACCACCACCTCCAAGCTCTTTATGAATGTGCGGGAACGGCTGTCCCTTTGTTACTACGCCAGTGCCCGGTACGATAAATTCAGAGGTCTGATTTTGGTATCCTCCGGCGTGGAGTTTAACAAACGCCGTGAGGCACAGGATGAAATTTTGGCCCAAATGGAAAATTGTAAGCAGGGCAAAATAGAATCATGGGAGCTGGAGGCAGCCAAGCGCAGCGCTGTCAGCGCCACTCGTACCATGCTGGATAGCCAGAGCCGCCTGGAGGACTTCTGGCTGGGGCAGGCCATTATGCCCGGTGACGATCCTGAAACCCTCATTGGCCGCTATGAGGCGGTCACCATGGAGCAGGTAGTTTCCGCAGCCCAACGGGTAGAGCTTCATACTGTATATTTCCTCAAAGGCAAGGAGGACGAAGTCAGTGGTCAATAAGGAATATCCGCGTATCGGGGAGACAATCTATCACGCCGAACTGGAAAACGGGCTTCATATCTATGTAGACCGCAAGCCCGGCTTCCAGAAGAGCTTTGCTTTCTTTGCCACCAATTATGGCGGTATGGACATGAAGTTCCACCTGAACGGACAGTGGCACGACACGCCCGCCGGCGTGGCACACTTCTTAGAGCATAAGATGTTTGATACCGAGGGTGGAAACGCTCTTCAGGACTTGGCCCAGAACGGTGCGTCCCCCAACGCATTTACCAGCGCAGCTCTGACCGGGTACTACTTTGAGAGCACGGAAAAGTTTTTTGAAAACTTGAAAATCCTACTCTCCTTTGTCTCCGTGCCTTATTTTACTAAGGAGAGTGTAGACAAGGAGCAGGGAATCATCGGACAGGAAATCCGCATGATTGAGGACGACCCGGGAAATCAGGTCTACTATGCCATGCTGGAGGGGCTTTATCACCATCATCCCCTGCGCACCTCTATTGCAGGTACGATTGAGTCCATCAGTCACATCACTGCCGACACCCTCTATGCCTGCCACAAGGCATTTTACAGCCCGGGCAACATGGTGCTCTGCGTTGCGGGTGACATTGACCCCGAGCAGGTGTGCCGGGTTGCCCGGGAGATGTTGCCGACCGAGAGCGGGGGAGAGATACAGCGGGACTATGGCGCGGTAGAGGAGTCTGCGGTGGCCAAGAGTCGTACCGAGCTAAAAATGGAGGTTTCCACCCCGATTTTTCAGCTAGCATGGAAGGGTGACCCTGTCCCCAACGGGGAGGAGCGCCTACGCCGCCGACTGGTTGGAGAACTTTCCTGCGAAGCGCTTTTAGGCAATTCCAGTCCCCTTTATGCCCGGCTCTATTCCGAGGGACTGATTAACGCCAGCTTTTCCTACGGCTATGAGAGTTATCCCGCCTGCGCTTTTTTGGCTGCCGGGGGTGAGAGCCGCGACCCTGACGCGGTGGCGGCAGCCGTTGCTGCCGAGGCCGTGCGGATTGGCCGGGATGGGGTTCATGAGGCCCTGTTTGAGCGGCTGAAGAAAGCGGCCTACGGAAATATGGTCAGGGGATTAAATTCCTTCGACAATATTTGCATTGAAACCGCGATGAACCACTTTGCGGGCGTAGAGTATCTTAACTTCCCACAATGCTTTGACACCATAGAGAAAAAGGATATTGAGGACTGCATTCGCGCTTTCATTACCCCGGAGCGTACCACGTTGGCGGTAGTCAGTCCCAAGGAGGCAACAGCATGATAAACGAAGTATTTTTTCCCGGCTTGGGGCTTGATTTTACGCTGAACAGGGTGGCAATTACCCTGTTCGGCAAGCCCATCTACTGGTACGCTGTAATTATTGTCACCGGCTTTTTGCTGGCTTGGCTCTATTGCAGCCGCAAGGGGCCGAAATTAGGTGTTTCCGGTGATGACCTAGTCGACATGCTAATTTTTGCAGTGCCGTTCTCATTAATTGGCGCACGACTCTACTACATTATCTTCTATCTTGACCTATACAAGAACCCGGATGGCAGCCTGGATTTTTGGGCTATGGTACGCACTTGGGATGGTGGACTTGCCATCTACGGCGCCGTAATCGCTGGCGCGATTGTGCTCTACTTTGTCTGCCGCTATAAGAAGATTCCCTTCCTTGCCTTCGCTGATTTGGGTGCGTTTGGTTTGCTCATTGGCCAGTGTATCGGTCGCTGGGGCAATTTTGTGAATGTAGAGGCCTATGGAGGCGTAACTACCTTGCCTTGGCGCATGTGTTCTCCCAAAATTGCCGGCGAGCTTTTTGGACAGGGACTGGTGGATGCCGCCGGTTACCAGCAGGTCATTGACGGTACGCTGGGCGTTCACCCCACCTTTTTTTATGAGTCGGTCTGGAATCTGGTGGGTTTCTTCCTGCTGGTACTGATTTCCCGTAGGCTGCGCAAATTTGACGGTCAGCTCTTTTTCACTTATCTGGTCTGGTACGGCATTGGCCGGGGTATTATCGAAGGGCTGCGCACCGATAGCCTGTATTTTATGAACACGCCCATTCGTGTATCCCAGGTGCTGGGCTTCGCTTCGGCGCTAGTAGGCATTGTGTTGCTCATTTTCTTCTACCTGCGTAAAAAAGGACCGGAGGAGCTTTGGGTAAACCGGAAGGCGGCTATGACGGCGCCGACCGCAGAAATGGAAAGGGGAGAGGACGAACATGGCAGCGACCATCATTGATGGAAAGGCTCTGGCACAAAAGTGTAAGGAACGCATTAAGTGTAAAGTGGAGGCACTTTCTAAGCGACCTGGCTTAGCGGTAATCATTGTGGGAAATAATTCCGCGTCTCGTGTGTATGTGGACAACAAAAAGCGGGACTGCGCCGAGTGCGGAATTTACAGCGAGGAGTACGCCCTCCTGGAGAGTACCGGACAGGATGAGCTGCTGGAACTGATAGACCTGCTCAACGGCAGGGACGACATTGACGGCATCCTCTGCCAGCTCCCCTTGCCCAAAGGCTTTGATGAAAAAGCTGTTCTGGAGGCCATTGCTCCCGGTAAAGACGTAGACTGCTTCCATCCCTATAACGTCGGTAAGCTGATGACAGGTGAGCAGGGGTTTCTGCCGTGTACCCCTGCCGGTGTAATGGAGATGCTGGACGAGTACGGCATTGACCCAAAGGGAAAACACTGTGTTATTGTTGGCCGCTCTAACATTGTAGGGAAGCCCCAGGCAATGCTCATGCTCCGGCGGGATGCTACCGTGACCATCTGCCACTCCCGTACGCCAGACCTGGGCTCGATTACCCGTACCGCCGACATTCTTGTGGCTGCGGTAGGGAAGCGCAATCTCATTACCGCTGATATGGTGAAGGAGGGCGCCGTAGTTATTGATGTAGCAATGAACCGCAACGACGAAGGAAAGCTTTGCGGCGATGTTAGTTACCAGGAGGTATCTGACAAGGCTTCTTACATTACACCTGTTCCCGGCGGTGTGGGCCCCATGACCAGGGTTATGTTACTGGAAAACACCCTAACAGCGGCAAAGGCACACGGGAAATAATAAGAGGTAAAAAAGTAATAACATAATTTTTTGACAGGGTGGGAGTCGGAAAGCAGAGGTGCTTTGCGACTCCCGTTCCTATATAATGTCTGCTGAAAAAAACAAAAACAAAGTCGTAGCAATACTTTCACCCTGTTTTTGTTTTGTTCAAGTGCAAGGTTTTTTGCTGCGCACGGCAAAAAATCTTGCACTTTGGATTTGCGGCGTGTGCCCGCAAATCCAAACAGACAGTCATCAATGCATCTGAAGTGGCAAAACAGAACTGTTTTGCCACCATAAAGAGCAGCTTTTGCTCTTTATGCAAATGCGGTTCGCAAACCGCATTTGTTCAGTGGACATTGTATAGCGAGACAGAAATCTCGGGCCTTTGGGTGGCATTTAGACAATATTCTATACTGGTCAGGCTAATCTTAGCATTCATACGAGTACAGGTAAAAATATCGGAGAGATAGAAGAAAGCCGGAAAGTAATTTCACTTTCCGGCTTTCTTTTATGTAATGCTTGACACCAAGTCCGACATGGAATAAAGTCCGGGCTGTTTGACACCGGAAATAAATTTTGCGGCTTTGACCGCGCCTGAGGCAAAGACCTCTCGGGACTGGGCTGAGTGGGAGAGTTCGATGACCTCATCGCGTCCGGCGAAGATGACATCATGATCACCCACGATGGTGCCGCCGCGAACGGAGGAAATGCCGATTTCCCGCTTGTCACGGGGCTTTCGAACCTCATGCCTGTCGTAGATGTATTCACCCTCATAGGGCAAACCCTCATTGGCGGCTTCGGCCAGCATGAGGGCGGTGCCGCTGGGCGCATCCACCTTGCGGCGGTGGTGCTTTTCCACGATTTCCACGTCATACCCTTCGCCCAGCACCGAGGCTGCCCGGCGGACCAACTCTATAAGCAGATTGATACCCAGAGACATATTGCCCGAACGGAAGATGGGCACGACCTTGGTTGCCTCGTGAATAGCGGCAAGCTGCTCATCGGAATAGCCTGTGGTTGCGAGTACCAAGGGTACCCGTCGGGCCTTGCCGAATTCCAACAGCGCCTTTAGGGCGGCGGGAGAGGAGAAGTCAATGACGGCATCGGTCTGCCCGGGAAATTTATCAGGGGTGGTGTAGACCTTAAAATCGTGGTCACCGGTACCCAACAGGTCAAAGCCTGCCACCACGGAAATTTCGGGATCAGCGGCGCAAATCATCTCTACCACACGACCCATATGTCCGTTACAGCCGGAAATGGCAATTTTTATCATACCCATTTAACATCCTTTCGTGAAACGAAATGGCGGGGATAAGTCATCTCTCTACAAGCGCACGTAAACCTGTGCGGAGCAGAGGATTACTTCCGCCATGCCGCGGATATTACAGGAGACTTACCCGAGCCATGGCGGCCTTTAAAACCTCCAGATTACCTTTAGAAATATCGCATAGTGGCAAGCGCAGGCCGCCTGGTTCCATCCCCAGCAGCTCCATGGCTGCCTTGATGGGAATGGGATTAACCTCAACAAAGAGGGCGTCAATGAGCTCCATGTAGGCCACTTGCAACTTGGAGGCAGACACAAAGTCGTTTTCCAGGCAGAGGTGACTCATTTCGGCCATGACCTTGGGGATGACATTGGCAGCTACCGAAATAACGCCTTTAGCACCCAGACTCATCATGGGCACCACCTGGTCATCATTTCCGGACCAGATATAAAAATCGTCACCGCAGAGAAAACGGGTATGAGCCAGCAGGGAGAAATTTCCACTTGCTTCCTTTACGCCGTTAATTTTAGGATTTTGAGAGAGGGTTTTATAAGTCTCTGCCGTAAAGGATACGCCGGTGCGGGAGGGGACGTTATAGAGTACGATGGGGAGTTCCACCCGGTCTGCAATATACTCATAGTGCCGGATTAGTCCGGCCTGCGTACATTTGTTATAGTAGGGGGTTACCAGCAACAATGCGTCTGCGCCCGAGTCCTGAGCGTGCTGGGAGAGATATACAGCGGCAGATGTGTCGTTACTGCCTGCACCGGCAATGACCTTGACCCGGTGGTTTACATGCTTTACGCAGAATTCCACTGCGGCAATATGCTCCCGAATACTCATGGTCGAGCTCTCGCCGGTGGTGCCGCAGACGCAGACTGCGTCCACGCCGCTATTGATTTGATAGTCAATTTGAGCTGTAAAGGCTGGGTAATTAATTGCACCGCTGCTGTCAAAGGGGGTAACCAGAGCGGGGCAAACGCCGGTAAATACGGGTGTTCTCATTATATTGACCTCCATTTAAGGCTGGGAGCAACTCCGTGCCTGACAAGGTGTTAAGCGCGGGGCTCGATGTACCCCTCTGCGCAGAGCAGCTCAGCTAAAAGCACACCGCCGCCGGCTGCGCCCCGCAAGGTGTTGTGAGAGAGGGAGACAAACTTATAGTCGTATTGGGTGTCCGGACGCAGACGGCCTACCGATACAGCCATGCCGCCCTCCAGCTCACGGTCAAGGCGGGCCTGGGGACGGTCGGCCTCCTCAAAGTAGTGAATAAACTGCTTGGGGGCGCTGGGAAGGTCCAGCTCCTGGGCACGACCCCGGAAGGCCGACCATGCGGCTTTAATTTCTTCCTCCGAGGGCGTCTTTTCAAACGCTACAAATACAGCGGCGGTGTGGCCGTTTGAGACAGGAACACGAAGACACTGGGCGGTAATGGCGGGGGAGGAGGCTGTCTCAATCGCGCCATCCTTTACCTGCCCCCAGACCTTCAGCGGCTCACGCTCACTCTTTTCCTCCTCGCCGCCGATGTAGGGAATAAGATTATCCACCATGTCGGGCCAGGTTTCGAAGGTCTTGCCTGCGCCCGAAATAGCTTGATAGGTACAGGCCAGCACCCGCTTTAGCCCAAACTGCTCCTTGAGTGGGTGCAGGGCAGGGACATAGCTTTGGATGGAGCAATTACTCTTGACCGCCACAAAGCCGCGCTTGGTGCCCAGACGCTTGCGCTGTGCATCAATAACCTTGATGTGGTCAGCGTTGATTTCGGGAACTACCATAGGTACGTCGGGGGTCCAGCGATTAGCGGAGTTGTTGGAAATGACAGGACACTCACTCTTGGCGTATTTCTCCTCCAATGCCAGTATCTCATCCTTTTTCATGTCCACGGCACAGAACACGAAATCTACCATACCGGCAATTTTCTCCGCGTCCTCCTGAGCGTTCATTACCACCAGCTCCTTTGCCGCCTGGGGCATAGGAGTGGGCATAGCCCAGCGGGAGCCGACAGCCTCCTCGTAGGTCTTGCCCGCTGAACGGCCGCTGGCGGCCACAACGGTAAGGTTAAACCAGGGGTGACGCTCCATCAGAGTGACAAAGCGCTGACCCACCATGCCGGTAGCGCCAACGACGCCAACCTTGTACTGCTTCATTACAAAGACCTCCATTACTTCTCTATGTTTATATTATTCAGATAAAAGCCTGTTTGTTCATGATACTTAAAAAAGAAATCAGCGGGTTTGCATACCGGCTGATTTTGTAATATAATAGGGAAAATGGGTTTTTACTTTAGCAAGTTAAGGTAGAAGAGTTGTTTTAGTAATAGTACCATGAATGCCTTGGGGTGTCAATCAATAGCGAAAGATGAAAACCACAGATTTGGAGCGTTACATGAAAAAAAATTTGATACATTTTGCAGTATTTTTGCTCTTGGCAGCCTTGCTGCTGCCGACGATCCCGGCAAAGGCAGCTGGCGAGGTGCCCGGGACCATTCGCGTGGGGCTGGCTTACGGCAGCGGAGCCATGCCGGGGGCCAACCTCCTAAACAGTGTTGGCAGCGGCTACCAGCTGGGTTATTTTGACGAGGGGCTAAACTTGATTCAGCTGGGCTATACTGATGAGACCGCTATTTCCATTGTAAAAGCTCAAAATGTCTATTACGATGGCAAAAACTACGTTGATTCTGCCTCCGGGGCGGCGATAGGGAGCTACCATTTACAAATGCCTGCTACTTATACCAATTTTGACGAGGCTTCTGCCGCCGCTGTAACAATGGGCGGCTTTCCGGCCTGGAGCAGCGGAGTTTATTATGTGCGCCGGGGTGCATACCTCTCTGCTGACGAGGCCAATCTGGCTCTTGCCGCAGCGGGGGGCGAGGGTGTTGTAGTCGTAAGTGCAAGCACCGGTGGTATGTCGGTGGTTAAGACGGGGACAAGCACCATTCTCTTTCAGTTTGATACCGGCTCCACGGGCGGTATGCTGGCGGTAAAGCCGGGGGGCGATGACGGCACAAAAACCGCCACATGGTTTGCCGGATATAAGTATTACGGTAGCTTTCGCTATCAGCGCACGGGCGGCGGGAATCTTACTGTGGTCAACGTAGTTGATCGGGAGGACTATATTAATTGCGTAGTCTCCCAGGAAATGAGTGATTCCACACATATTGAGGCACTTAAGGCACAGGCGCTTTGCGCCCGAAACTATGCCGCTGTATGCGCAAACCGCCACACTGCCAATGGTTTTGACCTGTGCAGCACCACACACTGCCAAGCCTATCCCGGTATGGGGCGCATCGGTGCCAACACCACCCGAGCCGCTTCTGAGACGGCGGGACAGTATGTGTACTATAACGGTCAAATTGTTGAAACCTATTACTTTTCCTCTGATGGCGGTGCCACAGAGGACGTGAAAAATGTCTGGAGTGCCAGCTATCCTTACCTAAAGGGTATTGTAGACCCGTGGGAGGCGACTGTGGCAGACCGCATCAACAAGCAATATGCGTACAACTGGTCTGTTACCTACACGAAGCCCCAACTGGAGGAAAAGATTCGTGCTTCCGGCCGCGACTGCGGCACGCTGTCATCTCTACAAATAAGCGAAATTACACCCCTGGGCAATGTAAAGTCCATCAAGGTCACGGACACTGCGGGAAAGAGCTGGACAATTTCCGGTGCAGATAAATGCAGGGTTCTTTTGGGTTTAAAATCCATTCGTTACAGTGTTTCGGGCGGAGGCAGCTACTTTGTAAACGGAGGGGAGCCCTTAAACTCTGTTACCGGAGCCTATGCCGTGGATGGAAACGGAAATGTGACCCCTGTTGGCGGCACACCTTATGTTATTACCGGTACCGGTACCCAGCAGCTGGGCGAAGTTCCGGCGGGGGACACCTTCACCTTTACCGGCTCTGGCTGGGGCCACGGCGTGGGCATGAGCCAGTGGGGCGCCATGGCTATGGCACAGGCAGGAAAGACCTACGATGAAATTTTAAAATTTTACTATACCGGCGTGGAAGTGAGATAAAACCGATATGAAAACCTCAGATTTTTCCTATGATTTACCCTCAGAACTAATTGCGCAAACGCCGTTGGACAGGCGGGACGGCTCTCGGATGCTTACCCTAAATAAAGAAACAGGGGAGACCGGGCATAAGCATTTTTATGATTTGCCTAAATTTCTGCGGCCCGGCGACTGCCTGGTGATGAATGACTCCCGGGTACTCCCTGCCAGGCTGCTGGGTCACCGCGACCCCAGCGGCGGCGCGGTGGAGGTGCTTCTGCTCATTGACCGTGGAGACAAGGTGTGGGAATGCTTGGTGCGTCCCGGACGGAAGGTCAAGACGGGTACTAGGCTCTCTTTTGGAGACGGGCTGCTCACTGCCGAAGTGGTGGAGGAGGTAGAGGGCGGTAACCGTCTGATTCGCTTCTGCTATGAAGGGATTTTTCTTGAGATTTTGGAGAGACTGGGCAAAATGCCCTTGCCCCCTTACATTAAAGAAGAGCTGGATGACCCGGAGCGGTACCAAACCGTCTACTCCCGTGAGGTTGGCTCAGCAGCCGCCCCCACTGCCGGGCTTCACTTCACCAAGGAGCTGCTGGCTCAGGTGGAGCGGATGGGTGTGGAGCTTGCTTATGTGACCCTTCACGTTGGCTTGGGTACCTTTCGGCCTGTCAAGGAAGAAGAAATTACAGACCATGAGATGCACGCTGAATACTGCATGATTTCCGCTGAAACCGCTGAGAAGATTAATAGAACAAAGCAAAACGGGGGTCGGGTTATCTGCGTGGGTACCACCTCCTGCCGCACCATCGAAAGCTGGGCGAGTGAGGATGGTACCATGAAGGAGAGCGCGGGATGGACCAGTATTTATATCTATCCCGGATACCGCTTTAAGGTGCTTGACTGCTTGATTACCAACTTCCATCTGCCCGAGAGTACGCTGGTGATGCTGGTCTCCGCGCTGGCCGGGCGGGAGCATATCTTGGATGCCTACGCCGAGGCGGTGCGGGAGCAGTACCGTTTCTTTTCCTTCGGGGATGCCATGTTTATTTATTGAGATAGCGGGGCGCTAGACGTGTTTAAAAAAAGATTATGTAGGGATGCGGATTGTCGCGTCCGAAAGGATAGAGCATGTTCAAGGTAACCAAAACAGAAGGCCGCGCACGGCGCGGTGTATTTTCCTGTGCCCATGGTGGCGAGGTACAGACCCCGGTTTTTATGAACGTGGGTACCCAGGGGGCCATTAAAGGTGCGGTTTCCGCACACGACTTAAAGGACATTGGCTGTCAAATTGAGCTGTCCAATACGTATCATCTTCACCTGCGCCCCGGCGACGATGTGGTGCGGCAGATGGGTGGGCTCCATAAATTCATGGAATGGGACGGCCCGATTCTTACCGACTCCGGCGGCTTTCAGGTGTTCTCGCTGTCCGGCCTGCGGAAAATCACCGAGGAGGGGGTTACCTTTGCCTCCCACATAGATGGGCACAAGGTCTTTATGGGGCCTGAGGAGAGTATGCGCATCCAGTCCAACCTGGGCAGCGATATTGCCATGGCCTTTGACGAGTGCGTCGAGAACCCCTCCACCCGGGAGTACGTCAAGCCCTCCTGCGAGCGCACCTTCCGTTGGCTGGAGCGCTGCATTGCTGAGCACAAGCGCCTAAACGCACTGCCTGACACCGTTAACCCCAACCAGATGCTCTTTGGTATCAATCAGGGCGGCGTGTACCCAGACCTGCGGGTGTGGCACATGAAGGAAATTGCTCCCCTGGACTGTGACGGCTTTGCCATCGGCGGTCTGGCGGTGGGTGAGGAGACCCAGGTCATGTACGACATCATCGACGCGGTGGAGCCCCATATGCCTGCCGACAAGCCCCGTTATCTTATGGGGGTAGGTACGCCCTCCAATATTATCGAAGCGGTAGCCCGTGGCGTGGACTTCTTTGACTGCGTTATGCCGGCCCGCAACGCCCGCCACGGCAAGCTCTACACCTGGGAAGGCGCAATCAATATTAAGAATGAAAAGTACAAGACTGACCCACTGCCCATTGACCCCACTTGCAATTGCCCCGCCTGTCGTTCCTTCTCACGCGCCTATCTGCGGCACCTGTTTGCGGCGGGAGAAATGCTGGCCATGCGACTGGCCGTGTTACACAATCTTTACTTCTATAATGAGCTCATGGAACGCATCAGGAAGGCATTAGATGAGGGAAACTTTGAGGCGTTCAGAGCCAAGTATTCTGTTTTATTGAGTGAAAAACGCTAAAAACACTTGTAAAATTCCGGACGAGCCTGTATAATGCTTTTTGCGTGTATTATGTTCTTCAAATGTATCGGAGGTAATTGTTTTGGATCCTAATATGATGTCACTTCTCATGTTCATTCCCCTCATTGCCATTTTCTACTTCCTGCTCATTCGTCCCGAGAACAAGAAGAAGAAGGCCATGGCAAAGATGCGTTCCGAGCTGGCGATGGGCGACCAGATTACTACCATCGGCGGTATTGTTGGTACCATCTGCGCCCTGAAGGAAGACACCATTGTCATTGAGACCGGCGCTGACCGTGTCCGCGTGGAGTTTACCAAGTGGGCTGTATCCACCAAGGGCACTCAGGCTGCCGAGAACGAAGTTCCCGCCGACAAGAAGGACGACAAGAAGAAATAATATCAGTCCAAACGCACCGGCCGATTGGCCGGTGCGTTTTTTCCTGTCATGGATGTCCCAGCCTGCGCATATTCTTTGATAGGAATATCAGAGGGAGAGGATTTCTATGAGAAAAAATGAGGAAGACCAGGGCGCCAAGCTGGTGCGCTACGTGCTGGATGTGCTGCTGGGCGGCGCGGTTGCGCTGATGGTTTGCTTTTTGTTCCTTCTGGGTGCGTCAATCGGTATTTCACGCGGCTGGCTGGGAGAGGAGCTCATGTATCAGCTGACCATTGTGGGCTGTGTACTGGGCGGGTTTGTGGGCGGCATGGTGGCTGTGAGGCGGTGCCGCTCCCGAACGCTGATTGTTGGCCTGCTGGTGGGCTGTGTGCTGTTTCTGCTGATGCTGACGGTAGGATTACTGTTCTACGATGCCATTACTCCGGAGGAGGGGGGGCTGGGCCTGCTCTGCGGAGCCCTCTGCGGTGGAGCGGCAGCGGGAATTATGGGTGGAAAGCCGAAGAAAAAACGCAGAAAATAATTGAAAAGGCGGCATAGGTGTGTTATAATCCTTACAAACACCTGCATGGGAGGGAAAACCAGTGAAGCATGTTAAGACGCTCAACGGCGCTACTCTGAAAAAGAGCGCCGCCCATGGCGGCTGCGGTGAGTGCCAGACCTCCTGCCAGTCCGCTTGTAAGACCTCTTGCACCGTTGCCAACCAGAAGTGCGAGAACAAGGACAACAAGTAAGTTGCATGTAGTGTGAAAGGGTGGGTGAATACCCACCCTTTTCCATGCGTATGAGGACATGATGATTTTGTCCCAAAAGAAAGGAATTATTTCGCTATGGTACATACATTTACCGCACTGGGCGTTTTTATCGCCGTAGACGTAAACAGCGGCGCGGTTCACGTCTTGGATCAGGCAGGCTACGACACCCTTAATCAGCTTCTGGCACAACAGGGGCAAACGCCTGACTTTAGCAAGAAGCCGGAAGGAGCAGGAGAGGCGTGGGAGGAACTGAAGGACCTTTACGACCAGGGACTCCTCTTTTGCACCGATGAGTACATTGACCCTGCCGCCGCTGTTGCCATGCAGCAGGAGGCCCCTATCAAGGCCCTCTGCCTTCATGTGTCCCACGACTGCAATCTGCGCTGCAAGTACTGCTTTGCCTCCACCGGTGACTTCGGCACCGGAAAGCGCATGACCATGGATTTTGAGACGGCGAAAAAGGCCATCGACTTTGTCATTGCCAAATCGGGAAAGCGCCGGAATATTGAGGTCGACTTTTTCGGTGGAGAGCCTTTGATGGCTATGGACACCGTGAAAAAGACGGTGGAATACGCCCGCTCTATCGAGAAGCAGCACGGCAAGTGCTTCCGCTTTACAATTACAACTAACGGCGTTTTGCTCGATGACGAGAACATCGCCTACATTAACCGCGAGATGTCCAATGCTGTGCTCTCTCTGGACGGCCGCCCCGAGGTCAACGACTGCATGCGCCCCACCATGAATGGCAAGGGGAGCTACGACGTGATTGTACCTAAATTCAAAAAGCTGGTGGAGGGTCGCGGCACCAAGGATTACTACCTCCGCGGCACTTTTACTCGGGACAATCTGGACTTTGCTGCTGATGTGATGCACATTGCGTCCGAAGGCTTTAAACATATCTCGGTAGAGCCGGTGGTAGGGGGGGCAGACGATCCCTATGCGCTGCGCGACGAGGACATCCCCGTTATTTTGGCTGAGTACGAGAAGCTGGCCGAGGCGCTGCGAAAGAACCCACAAGTGAATTTCTTTCACTTTAATGTTGATTTGGAGCAGGGCCCCTGCGTGATTAAGCGTATGCGCGGCTGCGGCGCCGGATGTGAGTATGTGGCCGTCACACCTGACGGTGATGTGTATCCTTGCCACCAGTTTGTGGGCAACGAGGAGTACCGTCTGGGCAATCTCTTTGACGGCACGTTTGACATGGAGGTTTCTCACCGCTTTGCAGGGCTGAATATCTATACCCGCGAGGATTGCAAGGACTGTTGGGCACGTTTTTATTGCAGCGGGGGATGCAGTGCTTCTAACCTGCTTGTCAATGGTGACATAAAAAAACCGCACCATGTTGGCTGTGAGCTGGAGCGCAAAAGACTGGAATGTGCCATTGCCTTGCGGGCCATTGCTGCCGGTATGGCAGAGTGAGTATACAGAACGTAATAATACATTCTGTAATCGCTTGTATTTGCGGCAAAATAGCACATATTGGCTGACTACAGGCCAAGACATACTAGATATAGCTGTGAGAAGGGCACCGCAACGTACGGTGCCCTTCCTTTTGGTTTCGGAGTTTACATAATTTTGTTTACATAACATTTGGTCATAATATACAAAAATATGTTTTTTATCATGTATTCCTTGCGTTACAGTTGTTTGAGGGCTATATTATATCATGAACTTTGTTCGTGATATAATATGCCATGCGGCCGTCCCGGCCGCTGGCTGAAATCTAAGCGCTTCGGCACGGAGTGCCGAAATGCGCATGTAACAACTGCACCGCTGTTGTTACATCATGAACTTTGTTCGTGATATAATATGCCATGCGGCCGTCCCGGCCGCTGGCTGAAATCTAAGCGCTTCGGCACGGAGTGCCGAAATGCGCATGTAACAACAGCGGTGCAGTTGTTACATGCTATCAACCATAGAGGGGGGCACATTGCTTGGAGTTTAAATTAGGGTTCATTGGTGCCGGAAATATGGCCGGTGCGATTCTCAATGGAATTCTTAGGACTGAGCTATTGCCCCCTGACCAAATTTATATGTCAAACCGTAGCGGTGAAAAACTAGAGATACCGGCTCGCCGAGGGGTGAACACTACCTCCGACAATCGTGTGGTAGCACAGGAAGCCGACCTCATCATTTTAGGCATTAAGCCTCAGATGTTTGGAGTTGTGCTTCCGGAGATCGCGCCTCTTCTATGGGATAAGTGTGTGGTATCTATCTCGCCCGGTTATTCCGCAAGTTACTTAAACCTTCAGTTGCCCGGTTGCCATGTGGTACGTGCCATGCCCAATACTCCGTTGCTGGTGGGCAAGGGCGTTACCGCCGTGGCTCAGGCTCCCTTGGTTCCGCAGAAGCTGTTTAACGCCGTGGTGGAGGTGTTCTCCGCTGCGGGTGAGGTGTCCATTGTCCCTGAGTCCATGCTGGATGCGGTTATTGCTGTATCCGGTTCCTCTCCCGCCTACTTTTTCCGCATGGCGGACGCCATGGTGAAGGGGGCAGTCAAGCTGGGGATGGACCCGGAAGAAGCGCTGCGTCTCACCGCGCTTACCATGGAGGGGGCCGCTAAAATGCTTTTGGAGAGCGGCGGGGAGGCAGGGGAGCTGACTCGTCAGGTCTGCTCTCCGGGCGGCACCACCCTGGCGGCGTTGACCGCCTTTGATGAGCACCAATTTGAAGAAATGATTTCCCGGGCCATGGAGCGCTGTGTAAGCCGTTCGAGAGAGCTTGGTAAATAAGAACCTGTATTCATAGGCTCGCGCAACCGCCTTTTCGGGTGAAATCGCCACATGCCATCGGCCAAAAGCCTTGTAATACATTAGCATGACGGCGACATTTCGCCTTGTCTGAGACTATTTCACCTCAAAAATTCGGCCACGGTGGCCTATGGATACAGGTTCTAAGTTTCGGTGCTATCCCGCCATTTGAACGCATAAGCTGTCACGGAGGTGATGAGTGATGCGCAGAGCGGTTGCCGGGCTTTGGGACGTGCCTATGCAGGGGGCTACGCCAGCCCTGGCGGTAACAGCCATTTGCTTTTTACTTGGCGGCGTGGCCGGTTGTGTGCTGTGCGCCAATGTAGGTGGAGGAGGCAGCGAAAGTCTGTCGGCCTATATGCAGGGGCTTCTTGCAGTGGCTAAGACAGATGGGGTAACGCCGCCCCTGCTTTTGCCGCTCTTGTGGGAGGTGCTGCGCTGGCCGCTTCTCACTGTGGTGCTGGGGTTCACCGCCTTTGGCGTAATTGGAATTCCAATTCTCTTTTCTGTACGCGGCTTTCTCCTCTCATTTGCCATTGCTTCCTTTACCCGGATGCTTGGCGGGACGGGAAGTATGCTAGCCGTGGTGGTATTTGGTATCTCGGGCCTGATTTCAATTCCCGCGCTGTTTGCCTTAGGCGTACAGGGCTTTGCTTCAGCTCGCGGTTTGGCGGGAAGGGCATGGGGAGAGAGCGGGCGGAGTTCTCCGGTTGGGAGAGCTTATTTTCTACGCTGCGGTGTGTGTGCCGGGGCGTTCTGTGTGTGTGTACTGCTGGAGTATCTGGCTGTGCCCGGGCTTTTGTCCGGCATGGCAGGTTTACTCGGGGCATAAAGATTACATAGGATGGAGACGCGGCAGGATTATGGAGTTTTTGAAGGAATATGAGGCATATCTGACAACTGAAAAGAAGGCTGCCTCCAATACCCTGAGCTCCTACCTGCGGGACATAGGGCAGTACCTCCGTTGGACGGAAAATGAGGGCTTTTCGCCCGACCAGGCCGAACAGGAGGATATTGAACGCTATGTAAAGAGCCTTTCCGGAAAGGGGAAATCGGTTGCTACCGTTACCCGCAGCCTTGCATCTCTAAAGTCTTTTTACAGCTATCTTATGGGCGGTGGAGTGGTCAGTGTCAACCCTGCCCGCGGTATTGCCCCCGCTAAGGTGGAGCGCAAGCTGCCCCAGATTTTGACCAATAAAGAGGTTGACCTCTTTTTGGAGCAGCCGGAGCTTGGTGATGCCAAGGGCTGTAGGGACAAAGCCATGCTGGAGCTGCTATATGCCACCGGTATCCGAGTGTCGGAACTAATTGGGCTAAACATGGAGCACACCAATCTCTCCGCTGGCTTTATCCGGTGTGTGGGCCGAAGTAAGGAGCGCATCATTCCACTCTATCCTGCCGCTGTCCGTGCGCTGTCGGAGTATGTTAATCATATTCGGCCCCAGATGCTGGAGCAGCCAGATGAAAATGCCCTCTTTGTCAATATGAGCGGCGAGCGTATGAGTCGTCAGGGTTTTTGGAAAATCATTAAGCACTATCAGGAAAAGGCGGGCATTAAAAAGGAGATTACCCCCCACACCCTGCGCCACTCCTTTGCCGCCCATCTGCTGGAAAATGGTGCTGATTTACGCTCTATTCAGGAAATGCTGGGGCATGCCGATATTTCCTCTACACAGATATATGCGCAACTTGTCAATCAAAAGCTCAAAGATGTATACAATAAAGCCCACCCTCGGGCATAGACTGTAAACGAGATCGGCCAGTCCGATTTTACACTCCTTCTAAACAATAAGGGCCGGAACAGTTATGTTCCGGCCCTTATTGTTTAGAAGGAAAGCTTGTCCGGTCAGAAGGGAGGCTTGTTGCATATCCGGCGTCCTATCCGAATAGATATAGGTACAACTTGTATTGTGCCACGAAAGAACGGAGGTCGCCCATATGGAAACAGCATATCGCAGTTGGGAAAAGCGGCGGGAGAGAGCAGGGAGCACCCACTCATCAGGCAAACGAAAGGGAAAGATGGCGCTTGGCCCACGGGAGCAGCGCAGGCTGGCACAGTTGGGCGTATGTATTGCGCTCTTTTTGGTGGTCTTTATAGGTAAAGGCATTTTCCCGGATAAAATGGTCTATCTGCGGGAAGAACTGACCGGGCTGATGGGCAGTGATACCGATTTCAGAGCCGCATTTTCCAGCCTTGGCCGCTCCATCTCCGATGGTGAGCCGGTATTGGATACCATGGGTGAGCTTTTTGTAGAGGTATTCGGCGGCAGCCGCGTGACGGTTGCGCCACCCATTCAGAAGTTGCTGCCAACCTATCAGGAGCAAAAGGTGTTTTTGAGCCAGCCGGTAACGGCACAAAGTGTTTTGAAATATAGCTTCGGCCCGGAGGAGACATCACAGCCCCAGCCGACACCCGTACAGCCGGCGGAGAGCGCGCCACCGGCTGAAACCGCGCCTCCCCAGGAGAGCACCCCGCCCGAAACGCCGGCGGTAATCCACATGGACTATTCCGGTCCGGCCTTGCCTGCCAACGCCACCATGGATCAATATACGCTGAACGTGGGAAAGACGGTTTGCCCGGTAAAAGGATGGTGGGTTTCTTCGGCGTTTGGATGGCGGGAGCACCCGGTGGACGGAGAGGAAAAATTTCATAATGGGGCAGATTTGGCGGTTAATAATGGCTCCAGTGTGCTTGCCTTCGGGGACGGCGTGGTGGACTATATCGGTGAAAGCCCAATTTATGGCCTTTATACGCAAATTAAGCACAGCAACGGTGTTACCACATTTTACGCGCACAACAGTAAGCTCTGCGTTCAGCAGGGACAAACGGTAAAGGCCGGAGACAAAATTGCCGAGTCAGGAGATACCGGAAACGCCACTGGCCCCCATCTTCATTTTGAAATTAAGAAGGACGGCGTGCTTCTAAACCCGCTCTATTATATTGCCGCGGAGTAGCTTATGCTGCGATGGGGAAGGGTGGAGGTGACGGGGGGATTTCTGCTGATGGCGGCCGCCCTGTACTATTTGGACGGACAAAATATTTTACCCTGGGCAGTCTGTGCCTGCCTATGCCACGAGCTGGGACATATGTTGGCTATTTACGCAATGGGTGGTCGTGTGGCAGGAATACGGCTCTCCCTCTCCGGAGCGGAGATGACACTTTCGGCGGCCCGGCCTTTGAGCTTGAGCGGCAATCTGGTTGCGGCACTGGCGGGGCCCGGGGTCAACTTCGCGCTGGCTTTTCTGGCAGCCTGGGCAGGGGACCGATGGTATCTTTTTGCGGGTCTAAACCTGAGTCTGGCGGCCTTTAATCTGCTGCCTGTGGTTCAGTTGGATGGCGGGCGCGCGGTGTACAGCCTTGTGTCGCTCTTGTGGTCGCGTCATATAGCGGAGCAGGTGGTAGAGATACTCTCTAAGGTAACGGCATGTTGTCTCCTGCTGGTGGGGACGGCGCTGCTTTGGGTGACTAAAACAAATTTTACCCTTTTGATAACGGCAAGCTGGCTTACTATGTCACTTAGCGCACCGAAAAGAAGAAAATAAAGTAAATTTATCTTGCAAACGAATACCTCCTGTGGTATTATACTTTAGTCTAAATTGAAAGGGTGGTCCTCTGCGGCTGTCGCTCCGATGGAATGAGCGGCCAGTGAGTAGTCGGTATGAACGCCTATAAATCAGGAGGAAATAAAATGAATCTCATGCAGGCTTTTACCGAAAAGCACCTCAAGGCTGAGCCCCCCGTAGCCGAAGTCGGCGACACCGTCCGTGTCCACATCAAGGTTAAGGAAGGCAACCGCGAGCGTATCCAGATCTTCGAGGGCACCGTTATTGCGAAAAAGCATGGCGGCATTGAAGAGACCGTCACCGTTCGCCGCGTTTCCTATGGCGTTGGCGTTGAGAAGGTGTTCCCCATTCATGCTCCTTCCATTGAGAAGATTGAACTGGTGCGTCATGGTAAAGTACGCCGTGCCAAGCTCTACTACCTGCGTGACCGCGTGGGCAAGAGCGCCAAGATCAAGGAAAAGCTCTAATTGCACAAAAAAGGTGCTGCCTTATGGCAGCACCTTTTTATTTTAAGCTGAAACAAAGACTCTAATAGTTGCGGGTACATGGTCGCGGTGCACGCGATACCCCAATTTTATGAATGGGTGTTAAGCTTGGTGAGAACCTCATTCACAGAGATACCATGGACGGTGCAGGCGTCAGCCAGGGATTCCATTTGGGAGGAGGGGCAGCCAAGGCAGTGCATGCCAAATTCCATAAGGGACTCGGCCAAGGCGGGATTGACCCGGAGAATTTCACCGATGGTCATATCAGCGGTAATTTTGCCGCTTGATGAAAGGGTACCCTTACCGATGAGCTTCTCAATGTCATGCTCTACGGTGTCAATGCCTGCAATGCCGAAGTTTTCTACCAGTACCTTGGCCACATTAGGCGAGAGGAAGGCGGGAAGGGTAGGTCCCAGGTGAATATTTTTCACGCCGAGGTGGAGAAGTGCCAGCAGGACAATGACCGCCTTTTGTTCGTACCAGGCAATGTTGTAGACGATGGGAAGGTCGTTCACATCACTGAGACCAAAGACCTCCTTGAGCTTGAGGGCAATGATGGCTAAGGAGTAGGAGTCGTTGCACTGGCCCGCATCCAGCACACGCGGAATACCGCCAATGTCACCCAGGTTCAGTTTGTTGTACTTATACTTGGCGCATCCAGCAGTAAGGATGACGGTGTCACGGGGAAGGGCTTTGGCAAAGTCAGTGTAATAGTTTCGGCTCTTAGCGCGGCCATCGCACCCAGCCATAACAACAAACTTCTTTATGGCGCCCGACTTAACTGCGTCTACTATCTTGTCTGCCAGGGCCAGTACCTGGGCATGGGCAAAGCCGCCTACGATTTCGCCTGTTTCAATCTCGGTGGGAGGCGGGCACTTTTTGGCGTGCTCAATAATCATGGAGAAGTCCTTTTCCTCACCAATACCGCCGGGAATATGAGCGAGGCCGGGGAAGCCAACCGCGCCGGTGGTGTACACACGGTTACGATAGCTGGGACTGGGGGGCACCAGGCAGTTGGTAGTCATGAGAACGGGGCCGTTAAAACTTTCAAATTCCTCCTTTTGCTTCCACCAGGCGTTGCCGTAGTTGCCCACAAAATGGGGGTACTTCTGAAAGGCGGGGTAGTAGTGAGCAGGGAGCATCTCGCTATGGGTATAGACATCTACGCCGGTACCCTCGGTCTGCTTTAGCAGCATTTCCAGATCCTTAAGGTCATGGCCTGAAATTAGAATACCCGGCTTTTTGCCCACGCCAATGTTGACTTTTGTGATCTGTGGGCTGCCATAGGCCTGGGTGTTAGCGGTATCAAGAAGGGCCATTACATCCACGCCGTACTTACCCGTCTCTAGCGTGAGAGCGATGAGGTCATCCACGGAGAGCGAGTCATCCAAGGTTTTTGCCAAAGCTTCCTGGAGGAATGCGTCAAGCGACTCACTGTCGTGGCCCAGGGCACTTGCATGCTTAGAGTAGGCCGCCATGCCCTTTAAACCATAGATAATGAGCCAGCGAAGGCTACGCACATCGTCATCGCTGGTAGCCAGCACACCCACGCTGGGAGCCTTTTCCTCAATTTCAGCACGGCTCTGTGGCGACCACAGAGCTGCGTCGGAAAGGCAATTTTGATTGGTGAGCTTTGCCAAAAGGAGCTCCTTTACCCGCGTGGTGGTTAAAGTGCGGGCAACAATGTCCTCATCATCAAAGTTAGCATTGGTGATGGTAACAAAGAGATTGAGAGAAACCAGGTGATTCACATCCGTGCCCACGGCTTTGCCCTCTGTGCGCAGAGCAGAAGCCACCTGAGCCAGCCCCCGTGTGATGTAGACCAGAGCGTCCTGAAGGTTAGAGACCTCGGAATTTTTACCGCATACGCCGGAGTAGGTACAGGCCTTGTTCAGCGCGGCTTCTTGGCACTGATAGCAGAACATCTTGTTTTCCATTTTATGTATCCTCCTGTATTGTTCTGGAATGATGATGGATTATGGGTACAGTATAACTGGATTTGACGCCTGGTTATGTTGCGGATGCAACAACGGATAAAAAATATCTAAAAAATTTTAAGTTTTACACGCGAGGCATAAAAATACCGCAAAGGGATTCGGACTGGATTTCTAATTGTTATATTTGTCGAAGAAAGGGGAAAGGACGCTGTATACAGTGTATAAATACGAGTGTATATTTTTGGGCAAGTGCACAAAGTTCCAGAAGGAAGCAAAAGAATCGTTGACATTTAAACCACGCCGCCGTAAAATAAGGCCAATAAAGATACATACGAGTTTACATCCCGCTTTTTTCGGCGGGAGTTTTTTAGAAAAGGTGTACACACGTATGTATACGCCGCGGTAAAATTGTTGTTGCCCGACTTCCAATCTGTCGGCAATATAAAAACACCAACTAATAGGAGGATAACAACATGAAACGCTCTCTCGCTCTGATTCTCTCGCTCTGCATGCTCCTCGGCTGTCTGACAGGCTGCGGCCCAAAAGAAAACGGATCCGGCGACTCTGGTGAAACAACCCATCAGCTCACTATTTCCGGTATCGGCGGCAGCTTAAACTACATCCCTGTATACATCGCTGAGCAGGAGGGCTGGTTTAAGGATGCCGGCCTGGAGATCACCGATGTGATGTTCACCAACGGCCCCGTGCAAATGGAAGCCCTCTCTTCCAACAGCTGGGACCTGGGCTGCACCGGCGTGGGCGGCGTGCTGGCCGGTGTGCTGGGCTACGATGCGCTTCTGGTAGGCTCCAGCAATACCGATAACGGCACTCAATACGTTTTTGCTCGGAACGATTCTCCTATTGTGGCGGCAGGCAAGGGCAACAACCCCCTCAGCCCTGAAATTTACAGAGACGCCGAGAGCTGGAAGGGCGCCAAGATTCTTTGCAACACCGGCACTGTGCTCCAGTACCTGCTGACCAAAACTCTGGACGGCTTCGGTCTTACCACCAACGACGTGACCTTCATGGCAATGGACGTACCCACCGCTTACAGTGCCTTCCTGGCGGGTGAGGGTGATGTGTGTGTGCTGACCGGCTCTGCCGGCACCTTCCCCATGCTGGCCGACACCGAGAATTACACCGCGATTTCCAGCGGCAACTGGGCCGACACCGGCCTGATGTGCAGCTTCGTTGCCAACAAGAACAGCTATGCCGATCCCGAAAAGTACGAGGCCATGAAGATTTTCATGAAGGTCTATTTTGAGACCCTGGATTGGATGGAGAAGAACCCCGACGCCGCCACCCAGTACCTGGTAGACTTTAACGACGAGAGCGGCAGCTCCCTGGATCTTGAGACCGCAGCTACTTACCTGAAGGCCGACACCTATTTTAGTCTCCAAGAGGCTTGCGATATGATGAATACCAAGGCCGAAGGCCAGGACTACTCCGAGATGGAGGGCAAGATTCTGGATGTGCTCAACTTCTTTATTACCAGCGGCAGTTACAGCGCTGGGGATGACCAGAAGTTTATGAACCACATGGACAGCAAGCTGCTCAACGACGTATTGGCGGCAAAGTAAGCAACAGCCGCAGGACATTTTTTGTAGGACACAAAATTGTCCTGCGGCCCTTTTTACGCTTTTTTCAATTAGGAACCAAAAAGTAAGTTTAAATGAGCAATTTTTACAGCGTTTGGAAAGGAGCTGGAGCGCATGGCAATGGAAACACAGGCGCTGGAAAAGGGTCTTCAGAACTGGAAGCAAGGACAGAAGAGGGAGGGGGTCAAGTACCTCCTTCTCAGTGCGGCAGGTATTATTGGGTTTCTGCTCATCTGGCAGGTAGTAGTTATGACTGGATTGGTGGATGCCAAGCTACTGCCCGCTCCCACGACTATTCTGGACACCTTTATCTACAAACTCGGCAACACACCCCCCGACGGCAACATTCTCATCGTAGACCTGCTGGCTAGTCTCCAGGTGGCCCTCTCCGGCTTCCTGATCGCCATTGTTATCGGCGTACCTCTGGGGCTCCTCATGGGATGGTGGGGATATGCGGATCGCTTTATCCGACCCATCTTCGAGTTGGTTCGTCCGGTACCTCCCATTGCATGGATACCTCTGGTGGTGGTATGGATGGGCATTGGACTTAAGGCCAAGGCTCTTATCATCTTCTTCACAGCTTTCGTACCCTGCGTAATTAACTCCTACACAGGCATTAAGCTCACCAATCAGACCCTCATCAATGTCTCACGAACTTTTGGCGCGAAAAACTTTGAGATTTTTTATAAAATTGGCATTCCATCATCCCTGCCCATGGTTTTTGCAGGAATCCGCGTGGCACTGGGCAACTCCTGGTCCACTCTGGTGGCAGCTGAGATGCTGGCAGCCAGTGCGGGTCTGGGTTACATGATTCAGGTGGGCCGCACTGTGGCCCGACCGGACATTGTATTGGTGGGCATGGTGGTCATCGGCGCAACAGGCGCTATCCTCTCGGCCATGCTCTCTAAGCTCGAAAAATACTTCCTCAGATGGAAAGTCAACCGCTAAAGGAGGCGCAAGAAATGGAAACTAAAAAAAGAAAACAGATCATCCATAACCTCCTCTACTGGGGACTTCCCATTTTGGCGGTGACGTTGATTTTAGTGGCGTGGGTAATGTTCTCGGCCAATAACCCCCGGCTCATGCCCCCGCCCGGCGACGTGTGGCAGCGGTTTATCAAGACCTTTCAGCGGCCCATTGCCAAAACAACCCTCTTCGGCCATGCCTGGGCCAGTCTCAGCCGAGTGCTGCTGGCACTTCTGTTCTCCTGGGCGTTTGGTATCGCCTTTGGCATCATGATTGGCTGGAACAAGAAGTGCAAGGCCATCTTTGGCAGCATTTTTGAGCTTATCCGCCCCATTCCGCCTATTGCCTGGATTCCTATTGTCATTATGTGGTTCGGCATTGGTGAGTTTCCCAAGGTTCTGCTGGTATTCATCGGCACCTTCGTGCCGCTGGTCATTAACACGTCCACCGGTATTTCCATGGTGGACAAGATTAATATTGACGTTGGAAAAGTCTTTGGCGGCAGTAACGGCCAGATTTTAAAGGAAATCGTCATCCCCACCGCGCTGCCCTCTATCTTTGCCGGTATTCGTACTTCGGTCAGCAGCGGCTGGACCACCGTGCTGGCGGCTGAGATGCTGGGTGCCCAGAAGGGTCTGGGCGCGCTCGTTACCCGCGGCTGGCAGGGAAGCGACATGGCTCTGGTGTTGGTGGCTGTTATTACAATTGCCATCATCGGCGCTATTCTGGCAATTATCCTGAACAAGATGGAGGAGGTGGTCTGTCCGTGGACCAGAAAGTAAGCAAAAAGATGGAGATTAAAAACATCTCCAAAACCTTTTATGGCCCTAAGGGCTATTTTACCGCCATTGAGGACGTGAGCTTCGATGTGCGGGAGGGCGAGTTCCTGGTGCTGCTGGGGCCTGGCCGTTGCGGCAAGACCGTTCTCCTTAATATTATTGCAGGTTTGCTGGAGAAGAGCTCCGGCGAGGTTCTCTACGACGGAAAACCAATCTCTGGCGTTAACCCAGAGGTCAGCATGGTATTCCAAAAGCTTGCCCTTATGCCGTTTAAGACCGTTATGGAGAACGTAGAGTTGGGCATGAAGTTTAGCGGTATGGCCAAGGCCGAGCGCCGGGCTATTGCCCAAAAGTACATTGAACTGGTGGGTCTTAAGGGCTTTGAGAAGTCTTACCCCCACGAGCTTTCTGGCGGAATGAAGCAGCGGGTGGGTATTGCCCGCGCCTATGCCGCCAATCCCAAGGTTCTCATTATGGATGAGCCCTTTGGTCAGCTGGATGCCCAGACCCGCTACTCCATGCAAAACGAGATTCTGCGTATCTGGAACGAGGAACAGCGTACCATCATCTTTGTCACCAACAACATTGAGGAGGCTTGCTATCTGGGAGACCGGATTATCCTCCTCAGCGACTGTCCTGCCAAGGTGAAGGAAATCTATCCCATTGACATGGTTCGGCCCCGGGATATGGTGAGCCGTGAGTTCCTAGACCTGCGTACAATGATTTCCGACAATACTGACCTTGCCATCTGACGGCCTGAAAGGAGAATAGACCATGGCTCAAATTGAAGATACCAGGCCGGTCAAGGTCGAGGTCAAGAACCTGACCAAGAAATTCGGAGACCTGCTGGTACTGGATAACCTAAACTTTGATATTAAGAAAAATGAATTTGTCTGCGTCGTGGGCCCTACCGGCTGCGGCAAGACCACCTTTCTAAACTGCCTCACCCGCATCCACCAGCCCACTGAGGGCGACCTCTACATCGACGGTGAACCCGCCGACCCGCAGAAGCACAACATTTCCTTCGTTTTCCAAGAGCCCTCGGCCCTGCCCTGGCTCACGGTGGAGGAGAACCTGGCTTACGGACTGAAAATTAAGAAACTGCCCAAGGATGAGATCGACCGTCGCGTAAATCAGATACTGGATCTGATGGGTCTTCAGGAGTTCCGAAAGTCCTACCCCGGTGAGCTCTCTGTGAGTGCCGAGCAGCGTATTATCATCGGTCGCAGCTTTGCCATGCAGCCAGACCTGCTGCTGATGGATGAGCCTTACGGACAGATGGATGTTAAAGTTCGTTTCTATCTGGAGGACGAGGTCATCCGGCTCTGGAAGGAGCTGGGGAGTACGGTAGTATTTATTACCCATAACATTGAAGAGGCTGTCTACTTGGCCGAGAAGGTGCTCATCCTCACCAACAAGCCCGCCGGTATTAAAGAGGAACTTATCATAGATCTTCCCCGGCCTCGGGATATTACTGATCCTAAGTTTATCGAGTACCGCAACTATATTACCGATAAAATCAAGTGGTGGTGAGCAATATGGATGGAAAACGTCTTGAGGGCAAGGTTGCTGTTGTTACCGGCGGCGCCCGCGGCATCGGCTTTGGCATTGCAAAAAAGTATCTGGCGGAGGGCGCAACTGTGGTGGTTGCCGACGTACTGGCAGAAGGCGAGCAGACGATTGCCGCATTGGGCGAAAAGGCTGTGTTTTACCGTATCGACTTGCGCAGCCGCGCAGCTATTTTCACCATGGCGGATGAGATATACGGCAAGTACGGACATATTGACATCCTGGTCAACTGCGCCGGGGTAGCCCGTCCTTGCCCCACGCTGAAACTCACGGAGGAAACTCTGGACGAGGTCATCGATATTAATATGAAGGCGCCTGTCTTTACTTGTCAGGCCGTGGGCCGGTATATGCGCAAGCAGGGGGGAGGCGCCATCGTCAATATCTCCAGCGGCAATACTCGCATGATCAATGTGGGCCGGGTGCCTTACGGCATTACCAAGGGGGCAATCAACCTGCTTACGCAGCAACTGGCTGCCGAGTGGTCTATGTACAACATCAAGGTTAATGCCATTGCTCCGGGCTGGATTCGCACTGAAATGGTAGAGAAGCCTCTTAAATCCGGCATCCTGGATGAGAAAAAAATTCTCTCCGTTTCTCCCATCGGCCGCTTCGGCAAGGTGGAGGAAATCGCAAACCTCGCCTGCTTCCTGGCCTCCGACGAGTCGGACTATATCGCAGGTCAGATTATCTTTGCAGATGGCGGCTGGTGTACGGGCATCATGCCGGACGGCCTGGATTATGTCCGTGAAAACGATTATAAGGAGGAAGAACTATGAACGTTCTCTGTATGTCCGGCAAGGGCAGCCTGGAAATGAAGGAGTTTCCTGTGCCGGAATGCCACGAGGGCATGGCTGTTATTAAAATGGAGATGTGCGGTATTTGTGGTTCTGATGTGAGCGCTTATAAGGGAGTTAATCCTACCATGAAATACCCCGTGGACGGCATCGGCCATGAGGGCGTAGGTGTTATTACCGAAATCGGCTCCAACGATAAGGGCCTGAAGGTGGGCGACCGGGTGGCCCTGGAACCCTATGTTCCCTGCAACAAGTGCCACATGTGCGCCGTGGGCCGCTTCAATAACTGTGCGGACATCCGCGTCTGCGGTGTTCACAAAAACGGCATGATGGCCGACTATTTTGAGCACCCCGTACAGCTTTGCTACAAACTGCCCGATACCCTGGATTTTCGCCGGGCCTGCCTGGTGGAGCCCCTGACCATTGGTCTTCACGCCGCAGCCCGGGCCCGTGTATCCGCCGGAGAGCACTGCGTGGTCTTTGGCGCGGGCATTATCGGCCTGTTGGCTGCCTTTGCCTGTATCAACAACGGCGCTACGCCTATCCTTGTAGACATCGTTCAGGAGCGTCTGGATCATGCCAAGGAGCTGGGTGTGCCCTATGTCTTTAACTCCAAGGATGGTGGTGTGGCCGAGTACCTCAGCCAGGTGACCGGCGGCAAGCTGCCCGAGGCCATGATTGATTGCACCGGCGCGCCTTCCATTCTGTCTGAACTCCACAACTATGTCTGCCACGGCGGCCGCGTAGCCCTGGTGGGCTGGCCCAACGCCCCGGTGAGCATTAATACCGTGCGCTGTATGCAAAAAGAGCTGGACATTTGTCCCTCGCGTAATTCCAACGCACAGTTCCCCCGTGCTATTGAACTGGTAAATGCGGGGAAGGTGCCCACCGATGCGATTATTACCAAAACCATCGAGCTTTCCCAGACTGAGGAGACCATCCGGGACATGATTGACCACCCTGCGGACTATCTCAAGGTGGTTGTCAAGATATAAAGGTCGGATGGCTTAAATACACCGTCTGGAGGAGAGAAGAAAGATGCTGACAACCACAAGCGAAATGCTGCAAAAGGCCTATGCGGGCCATTACGCGGTGCCCGCCATCAATACCCAGGGCGGTACCTATGATATTATCCGCGCCATTTGTATGGCGGCGGAAGAGACTGCTTCTCCCGTAATTCTGGCGCACTACCTGAGTACGGGAACTTATTCGGGCCACGACTGGTTTGTGGAGACCGCCAAGTGGATGGCAAACCAGGTTTCTGTCCCGGTTGCTATTCACCTGGATCATGGCGACAGCTTTGAGCATTGTATGGAGCTTTTGAAGCTGGGCTGTACGTCCATCATGTTCGACGGCAGTGCCCTTGATGTAGAGGCAAACGCTGCCGCCACGCAGGAGGTCATTAAGGTCTGCCACGCTTTCGGCGTGCCCGTGGAGGCCGAAATTGGCGAGCTGGCGCGGCTGGACGATAAGGGTAATAAAATCGGCGCGTCAAATGTGGTAGATCCGGCCAATGTCCGCCGCTATCTGGAGCTATGTTCTCCCGACAGTTTGGCCATTGGTATCGGGAATGCCCATGGCTTCTATAATGGCCCTGTAAACATCCGTTTAGACGTGATGGAGGAATGCCGTTCCTTTACGGATACTCCCTTTGTCCTTCACGGCTGCACCGGCATGGGGGATGATTTAATTCGCAAATCCCTTGATTTGGGCGTCGCCAAAATTAACTTTGGCACCCAAATCCGCTGCCAGTACATCCAGTACGTCAAGGAAGGACTGGAGCAGGGGAAGGACAGCGGCCACGCATGGAGACTGTCTGCCTACGTGGAAGAGCGGCTGCGCCAGGACGTAAAGGACATTATCCGCCTGGCAGGCTCTGAAGGGAAGGCATAAATAATGGTATTTGTATCTGCAAAAGAGATGCTGGAAAAGGCCCGGGCGGGACAATACGCAGTGGGGCATTTCAACATCAATAACCTGGAGTGGACACGTGCCATTCTGGAGACTGCCCAAGAGCAACACAGCCCTGTCATTCTGGGAGTGGCCGGCAAAGCGGCTTCTTACATGGGCGGCTACCGTGTAGCCGCCCAAATGTCGGAGGCGCTTGTAAAGGATTTAAACATTACGGTTCCGGTAGCATTGCATTTGGATCACGGAACCTTTGAGGGCGCCAAGGCCTGCATCAAAGCCGGGTTTTCCTCGGTTATGTACGACGGCAGCCACGACAGCTTTGCCCAGAACTTGGAAAATACTCGTAAGCTGGCCGCCGCCTGCGACATCCTGGGACTTTCCCTGGAGGCTGAGGTTGGCTCTATCGGCGGCATTGAGGACGGTATTCTGGGCATGGGCGAATGCGCTGATCCGGAGGAGTGCGGTCAGATTGCGAAGCTGGGTGTAACCATGCTGGCCGCCGGAATCGGCAATATTCATGGCAAATACCCCGACAATTGGGCGGGGCTTAATTTCGAGGTACTGGAGCAGATTTCAGCGGCGGCGGGCGGTATTCCACTGGTGCTGCACGGGGGCTCCGGTATCCCGGAAGCGATGATTCGCAGAGCAATTTCCATGGGAGTTGCCAAAATTAACGTGAACACCGAGTGTATGCTGGCCTTCCAACAGGAGGTACGCCACTATATTGAGGCTGGGAACGACCTAGTTGGCGGCGGCTATGATCCCCGAACCCTGATGGCTGGCGGCGTTAGCGCCATCAAGGAGACGGTTCGCCAGAAGATGGAGCTTTTTGGCTCCGTTGGTAAGGCATAGGAAAGGGACAAGCTACTATGCTTTACACGATTTCCAACACAAGGCTTACCGTCCAGGTAGACTCCTGCGGCGGTGAGCTGATGAGTATCCTCGGCGCAGACGGCATCGAGTACCTCTGGCAGGGGAATCCTGTCTACTGGAAGAAGCGGGCGCCCCATCTCTTTCCGGTGGTAGGACGTCTCACCGACGGCTTATGCACCCTGGAGGGCCAGCGTTGCGCCATGGATACCCACGGCTTCTTCCGCTGGCGGGAAATGGCGCTGGTGGAGCAGGGGAGCGGCCATCTCATCTTGAGTATGAAGAGCGACAATGAGACACTGGCCCAGTATCCCCGCCGCTGGCAATTTCTTCTGGAGTACCGTCTTGAGGGGGAGAAAATTACCCAGCACATCCGCGTGGAAAACCTGGACGAGAGAACCATGTGGTTTGCCTACGGTGGACACCCCGGATTTCGGGTGCCGCTGACGGAGGGACTGAATTTTGAGGACTACGAAATCTCTTTTTCAAAACCCTGCACGCCTGCATTGGTGGGGATTTCGGACGCCTGCTTTGTCCAAGGACCGGACAGGCCTCTGGAGCTAAAAGAGGAGCGGATGCTTCCGCTTAAGCACAGTCTCTTTGACCGGGATGCCCTTATTCTCAAAAATATGCCACATTCAGTTACCCTCCGTAGCCCAAGGGACAGCCACGCCGTTATGGTGGAATTTCCGGACATGCCCTATCTGGGTCTCTGGCATGCGCCCCGTACCGACGCGCCCTATCTCTGCATTGAGCCATGGACCAGTCTGCCTAGCCGACAGGACGTGGTGGAGGAACTGTCGGAGCAGCCCGATTTAATTCGGCTGCCTCCATTCGGTCACTGGACAACCCAATGGTCTATAACCTGTATGGCTTGACTTGGCAGTTTTATCCTATTATACTGAAATCAACAGCTACACTCGAATTGACAACCAGTAAAAGGAGAAAGTGCCATGGAAAAACAGGTAGCGTGCGCCACTCGGGCAGATGTGGCAAAGCGGGCGGGAGTGAGTGTGACAGTGGTCTCCTACGTGGTGAATAATAATCGCTACGTAGACAAGGAGAAGCGCGCACGGGTACTCAAGGCAATGGCGGAACTCCACTATCAGCCCAATAGTATTGCCCGCGCCCTAAAGGGGAAGAGCAGTAACCACATTATTTTCATTGCCGACCGCATTACCAACGGTAATTTTGGTGAGCTGATGAGCCGGATGGATGCTTGGGCCTACGAGAAGGGGTACCTCATCTCGCTGTGTACCAACCGTAATACAGAGGAGTTCGTCCGACAAATCATCAGCCGCCGGTTTGATGGTATCGTCATTAGCTCTATCAGCTTCCCGGAAAACTTCATTCAGGAGTTTATTGACGCGGGCATCCCGGTGGTCATTTTACAAAACCGAGATTACCATCAGGTGAAGGGCGCCGGCTTTGTCCACACAGGGCTCTATAAAGGAGCCCGCCGATGTGTCCGCTACCTCTATGAAAGAGGACGGCGCAACATTCTCTACCTGGATCGCATCTCGGCACGAGGCCATTTTAGCACCATGGAAGACTACCGCCTTCGGGGCTTTGTGGAGCAGATGGCAGAGCTTGGGCTGCCGGTAGAGGGCCGTGTTATTACCGGCTGTGTTACCCAGGAAGAGGTAATCGAGAAGATACAAGCCCATCTCCGTGAGCATCCGGTAGATGCCATCTTCGGGCGCAATGACAATATGGCCTGCATTGGAATGCAGGCTGTCTTGGCCATGGGGCTGAAGGTGCCGGAGGATGTAGCCGTCATGGGCTTTGACGGCACTGATATGAGCCGCTTTATTCAGCCTGCGCTCACCACCATGGAGGTGGAGAAGGATGGCGTTGCCAAGGCCGCTATGGAGATGCTCTACCAGATGCACACGGAGGGGACTGTTCCCACCGAGCCGATCCGATTCAGCACCCGGCTGATTGAGCGTAAGAGTACCTAAGTCCATGGAATTTCAAGATGAGGGGATCAGATGGAAAAGGAAAAGATAATTGACGCCCTGCGTAGCACGCGTCCCACTGTCATGCTGGGCATCGACGGTATGATTGATGAGGTGTGGGAGTTGCTCAACAGCCGCACCGGGGCCGAACAGTACATTAAGATGAAGCAGATGATGGAGTTCGGTTCCGCTATTACGGAGCGCGGAACCGGGGGGCTCGCCAAGGAGCGCCTGCTTAAGCGCCGTGTCAGTGGCGGTTTTGTGTGCAACACAGGCCGAGCCACCATGAACCTGGGCGCCGATACCACGCTGCTGGGCATGTTCGGCAGGGAGCACACCGACACTGTGTTTGACGAATTTCGGGATCAGGCTGTTCTGGTCTCGGTGGGCGACCCCCTGAGCATCCTTGTCCTGGAGTTCCCGGACGGCAAAATCATGCTGCCAAATTTGGAGGATCTCATTAACCTTAAATGGGAGGATGTGGTGGCGCGAGTAGGGGAGGAGCGGCTGCGCGACCTCTGCTGCGTAGACATCATGGGCGTGGGCTATTGGTCTAATCTCTATGATTTTGAAAACATCATGACCAGCCTTGTCACCGACTACCTGCAAAACGGAAAGACTAAGCGCTGCTTTCACGACTTTGCAAACCTTAACAAGCGCAGTCCCCAGGCTCTCGGCCAGGCGCTGGAAGTGCTGGGCAAGCTGAATCGCCTGCTGCCACAAACCCTTAGCCTGAACGAGCACGAGGGGGGTATCCTGGCCCGTGAGTTGGGCATTGCATATCCTGAGCATGTGAATCGGCCGGAGTGCGAGGGGGAGGTACTCTCCGCCGCGGAAGAAATTCGGCAGCGGATTGGCCTGGACGAGGTGATTATCCACACCCTCTACTTTGCAGTGGGTGCCACGGAGAAGGAGGGGTGTGCGTCCGCTCCCCAGGAGTACTGCAACAACGCCATTAAGACCACCGGCGCGGGGGACACCTTTAACGGAGGCTATATGGTGGCCTCCATGGCAGAGGGGCTGGGGCTGCGGGCGCGGCTGCTGGTTGCCAACGCTACCACCCGTTATTATGTAGAGCATGCCGTTCCTCCCAGCATGGAACAGCTTATTGGGCAAATTGAGAGGAGTGGCGTATGAAGCATATTTTTTTAAATTTAAAACGGTTTGACATTCTGCCCATCGCAGGCGGCGTGAACCGCATTGCAGATCCGGCTGACTGGGGCGCGTTTATTGTCAATGAAACAGAAAAGGGACTGGGTAAATACGATGCCGATAAGGTAGAGTTTGTAGACTTTTTTCCGGAGGCACACCTCATTCCGGCAGATGCTGCCCGGAATGGTCATTCCCATATTCAGCTCGGCTGTCAGGGCGTTTTCCGTGATGATGTAGCGGTGGGCGGGAACTTCGGTGCCTTTACCACCAACCGGCCTGCCAGCATCGCAGCCTTGCTGGGCTGCGAGTGGACGCTTATCGGCCACTGTGAGGAGCGCAATGATAAAGCAGGTATTCTGGCTGAGGCTGGTGTGACCGATACCGCCGCTGTAAACCGCATCCTAAACAAGGAGATTAAGGCGGCACAGAAGGCAGGGCTTAAGGTTCTCTACTGCATTGGCGAGAAGAGTGAGGAGCTGGATTGCTGGCAGCAGGTGCTGGGTGACCAGCTCTCTATCGGCCTGGATGGGGTGGACGCAAGCCGGGTAGTGATTGCTTATGAGCCCATCTGGTCTATCGGACCCGGCAAGACGCCCGCCGACAAGCCCTACATTGAAAAAATTGCTCGCTTTATTAAAGAGAATACCAACGGGCTTGACGTGGTGTACGGCGGTGGACTAAAGGCCGAAAATGCCGCCATGCTTGCCTCAATCCCGGAGATTGACGGCGGGCTCATTGCCTTGACCCGTTTCTCGGGAGAGATAGGCTTCTACCCAGAGGAATACTTGGAGATCATTCGGCTGTATTTGGGACACTAAGGAGGACTTAATATGAAGTTAAATTTTGAATACGGAAATGGCATGATGTCCGCCGAGCTGCCCGACAGCACCGATGTCTTTATCCCCGGCACTACAGTGCCAGACCCGGCGTGCATCGAGCAGACCTGGGAGGCTCTCTACACTGCCACACTGACTTCCATTCGCACCCCCATCGGCATGGCGCCCCTGCGAGAGTTGGCCCAAAAGGGGAGCACTGTGGCTATCATCATCCCCGATATTGTCAAAGGTGGCAACCAGCCCACCAGCCACCGAAAGGTAGCTATCCGCGCCTGCTTAGACGAGCTGTACGCCGTGGGCGTGGAGCAAAAAGACGTACTTCTCATTTTCTCCAACGGCCTTCATCCCCGTGCGACAGAGGCCGAGATGCGCACCATTCTTGGGCCTGAACTTTTTGGCGAGTTTTACCCTAACGGGCAAATCACCAGTCACGACAGCGAGGATTACGAGCACTTGGTCGACATCGGCTACACCGCCCAGGGCGACCATGTTATCATGAATAAGTACGTTTATGATGCCGACGTGGCTATTCTCATCGGGCACACCCAGGGTAACCCCTACGGCGGCTACTCCGGCGGTTACAAGCACTGTGCCACCGGTATTTCCCACTGGAAGAGCATTTCGGCTCACCACGTTCCCAAGGTCATGCACCGCTCCGACTTCGTGCCGGTCTCCGCCAGCAGCGAGATGCGCAACAAGTTTGACCAGCAGGGCATGCTCATGGAGGAGAAGATGGGCAAAAAGTTCTTCTGCTGTGACGCTGTGCTGGACACATACTCACGCCAAATTGAGATTAACTCCGGCTGGGCAAAGGAAATGCAGCCCATTGCCTGGAAAACTGCCGATAAGCGCACCTATGTACACTGGGCAGAGAAAAAGTACGACATCGTGGTATTCGGAATGCCTGTGAACTTTCACTACGGCGACGGCATGGGCACTAACCCCATCCAGCTGATGCAGGCGCTTTCCGCCCAGGTTATTCGCCACAAACGCATCCTGTCCGACAAGTGCGTGTTTATCGTCAGCAGTGTTTGCGACGGGTATTTTCACGACGAGCGCTGGCCCTACCTGCGGGAGCTCTATAACCTTTTCCAGCACGACTATATGAACACACTGGCGGATATGAACCGGTATGGCGAGCTATTCGCCACCCGAGAGGATTATATCCGCAAGTACCGGTACGCCAATGCGTTCCACCCCTTCCATGGCTTTTCCATGATGAGCTGCGGACACATTGCTGAGATGAACACCAGCGCCATTTATATTGTTGGTGCTCGGGAGCCTGGCATTGCCAGAGGCATGGGGCTCAAGACCCGCGCCACTTTTGAGGAGGCACTGGAGGACGCAAAGAAGAAGTTTGTAGGGGAGAGCCCCAATATTCTGGCCCTTCCGCAGACCTTTACCACTGCCGCCGTTCACCTGTGCATGAAGGACCCAGGCCAGAATAGCACCGCCCGGGACAGCGCTGCCAACGCCCATCCCTGCGGCTGTTAAATCCATCCTAACGGAGGCAAATACATGCTCCAGCTTTTGCTCTACTTTCTCATCGCCATCGGAGCTACCACCGCCGGGTCTATGACCGGCATGGGGGGCGGTGTTATCATCAAGCCGCTGCTGGATGTGCTAAATAGCTTCGACGTGCAGACCATTGGCGTTCTCTCAGCAATTACAGTATTCTCTATGTCGGTGGTGTCCATCGGTAAGCAGATGCTGGCTAAAACAAAAATCCCTTTTGCCACTGCCATTCCACTGGCCATGGGTTCGGTGTTGGGCGGTTTTGTCGGGCAGTGGATGCTCTCCGCTATTGTGACAGCTTTTCAAATGGATCGACTGGTCACCGTGGTACAGAATATCCTGCTCAGCCTGCTGATTTTGGCGGTCTATCTTTACATGCGTAATAAGAGCAGGATTAAAAGCCTGCAGCTGACCGGCATTTCTGTGTCACTGTTGGTAGGCGTGTTTTTGGGTATCTGCTCGTCCTTTTTAGGAATTGGGGGCGGGCCCATTAACGTGGCGCTCATCATCTACCTGTTCTCCATGGACACCAAGACAGCTACCGTCTGCTCCCTCATCACCATTCTCTTTGCCCAGATTTCAAAGCTGGGCACGGTGGCAATGACCACGGGGTTTGCCATTTTTGATTTGAGTATGCTGCCTGTTATGGTAGTGGGTGCCATCGCCGGCGGCTTTGTCGGGGCCAGCCTAAACAAAAAGTGCAAGGAAGCCACGGTGGAGAAGGCATTCAATGCCGTTCAGCTTTTGGTGCTGGGAATCTCGATCTTTAATATCGTTAGAAACCTCATTGCAGTATAAAAAACCCGCTGTGCACAATAATTGCACAAAAAAGGTGCTGTCATATGGCAGCACCTTTTTATTTTTACTAAAACTGGGGCCGTCCCCTTTTTTTTCATCCATATCTTGTGTATAATACTAGAGCGTATTTGAAACGTAGCGGAATGCACAGAAACGCAGGATTTTTTTGTCGGGCAAGCCGATTTTTTTGCAGCCATACGTATAACAACGCAAAGAGAGGATATGACGCCATGAATATTCAGTGGTTCCCGGGCCATATGAAAAAGACCCAGCGAATGATCGTGGAGAATTTGAAGCTGGTGGACATCGTGGCTGAGGTAATTGATGCCAGAATTCCTATCTCCAGCAGAAACCCCGACATTGACGAGCTGGTGGGGGAGAAACCCCGTCTCATTATTTTAAACCGTGCAGACCAGGCAGACCCGGTCGGCAACAGGGCGTGGGGTGACTGGTTCCGTGCCAAGGGCTACGCTATTTTAGAAACCGACGCAAAAGAGGGCAGAGGCGTGGGGCAATTTTCCGGCGTGATACAGGTTGCCCTGAAGGATAAAATTCAGCAGTGGCGTGCCAAAGGGCAGGTGGGCCGCCCCGTCCGCGCTATGGTGGTGGGAGTGCCCAATGTCGGGAAATCAACCTTTATTAATAAAGTTGCAAAGCGGAAATCGGCCAAAGCAGGGGACAAGCCTGGTGTCACGCGGGGCAAGCAGTGGGTGGCGGTGGACAGCAGCTTGGATTTGCTGGACACCCCAGGTATTCTCTGGCCCAAATTTGAGGATCAGCAAATTGGGATGCACCTGGCCTTTACCGGCGCAGTCAAGGACGAAATAATGGACGTGGAGACTCTAGCCTGCCATCTAATGGATACCTTGGCGCAACGTTATCCCAACGCGCTTCAGGAGCGATACAAGCTGAACATCTCTTCCCGAGATGCTCAGGAGGAACCCCTGATTTACGGCTATGCTCTCTTACAGCAGGCAGCAAAGAAAAGGGGATTTCTCATTTCAGGCGGCGAGATCGATACCGAGCGCATGTCCAAAATACTCTTAGACGAATTTAGAGGCGGCAAGCTGGGGCGCTTTACACTTGAACTGCCACCGGTGTGAGGTGCTGTATGAGTGATTTATGGGAAATAGAACGGACATGCTTTGACCGAGGACTTCGCTTAATCTGCGGTTGTGACGAGGCAGGGGCAGGCCCCTTGGCTGGGGCGGTGTATGCCGCCGCCGTTATCTTACCTGCCGGGCTGGTCATAGAGGGTCTCAACGACTCTAAGCGAGTAAGCCCCAAAAGACGGGACGAGCTTTTTGATATTATCAAGACCGATGCGGTGGCTTGGGCGGTAGCCTCGGCGGACGAGAAGGAAATTGATTCCATTAACATTCTTAACGCCCGCCTTTTGGCAATGGACAGGGCGATTCATATGCTCACTCCCGCCCCTGAGTACGCCCTAATTGACGGCAATCGAAACAAGGGTATTTCTATTCCGAACGAGACTGTCGTTAAGGGGGACGGGCGCAGCGCCAGCATTGCGGCGGCGTCCATCCTCGCCAAAGTGAGCCGTGACCGCTACATGGAGGCAATGGCGCTCCAATACCCCCAGTATGAATTTGAGCGCCATAAGGGCTATCCTACAAAGCTTCACTATCAGTTGCTGCGGAAATATGGCCCCTGCCCCATACACCGACTGACCTTTTTAAAGAACTTATAGAACGGGGCGCTTGCGCCTGCCGTATGGGAGGGAGAACATCCGTGAGCAGCGATACCAAGCTGTTGGGACGCTGGGGAGAGGCTCGGATTGGCGATTATCTGCGCAAGAAGGGCTGCCGTCTTTTGGCAGCCGGGTATAGCTGCCGCTTTGGAGAGATTGACCTCATTGCAGAGGATGGCGCGTATCTTCTTTTTGTAGAGGTAAAGCTTAGAAAGAACGATAGCTTTGCTCCGGGGCGGGTCTTTGTAGACGCAAAAAAGCAGGAGCGTATCCGCACCACCGCTGCGCTCTATCTGGCTGAGCACCCTACCTCGCTCCAGCCCCGGTTCGATGTAGCAGAGATTTACGCCCCCCAAGGCACAGCCACAAGGAAGCCGCATATTGTGTACCTTGAGAACGCTTTTTAAGGGGCGATTTACATAATGGCAAACATCTGCATTTTTGACGGACACTGTGACACCGTTTCCCGTATTTTGGAGTGTGACGAGGGACTTTGGGAGAACAGCGGCCATCTGGATTTAAGGCGCACCCGGAAATTCTGCGGCTATGCCCAATTCTTTGCCATTTTCGGCGACAGTGCCGACAGGAAAATTGTTCCTTGGATGCTGTGCCAAAAGCAGCTTGCCCTTTTTCAGCGGGAGCTGGAGAAGAATAGCAGCATTATTACCCAATGCCGGACAGGCGCTCAGGCAAAATCTGCCTTTCGAGCCGGAAAAACCGCCGCTTTTCTTTCGGTGGAAGGGGGGGAGCTGCTCGACTGCGACATAGATAAGTTGGAGTGGGCCTATGAGGCCGGGGTACGGGCGGTAAACCTGACCTGGAACCATGCTAACGCTCTCTCCGGAAGTATTGCCGAGGAACCTGACCGCGGATTAACCGAGCGCGGGAGGGTTTTTGTAAGGCGCATGGAGGCGCTGGGCGTTCTGGTGGATGTATCCCATATTTCAGAGCCCGGCTTCTGGGATGTTGCCGCCATGACAAAAAAACCGTTTTTCGCCAGTCATTCCAATGCAAAAGCGGTTTTCCCCGCACAAAGAAACTTGACCGATGCGCAATTTACTGCCATAATAGAACATCAAGGTGTGGCCGGCCTAAACATGTTCCCGGAATTTCTGGGCGAAGCCCCCGGAATAGACACTGTCATTGCCCATCTGGAGCATTTTCTGGCCCTGGGTGGAGAAAGAAATGTCGTTCTTGGCGGAGATTGGGACGGTATATCCTCCACACCCCGGGATCTGGATGGGATTTGGGATATGGATAAGCTCTATGAGCGGCTGTTACAGCGGAACTATCACGAGGCGCTGGTGCGCGGCGTGTTCTACGATAATCTAATGAGGGTAGTGAACGAAGTATGTACTATGTAAGCACAAGAAATACAGAGGAACGCCTGTCTTCCGCCGAGGCAATTGCCCGTGGTCTGGCGGTCGACGGCGGACTTCTGACACCGGAGGTGTTCCCAAAGCTGAGTCAAAACGCACTAAAAACCATGACCGATATGTCCTACCAGCAGCGGGCGGTTTATGTAATGAATCCCTACCTGGACGATTTTTCGGCCTCCGAGCTCTCCGCCTTTGCGACGGCCGCTTATGGGCAGGACAAGTTTGACGACAAGGAAGTTGCGCCCGTTCGCACGGTTTATAAAAACACCCACTGCCTTGAGCTGTGGCATGGCCCGACCTGTGCATTTAAGGATATGGCGCTGCAAATGCTGCCTCATCTGCTCTCGGCGTCTCTTGTAAAAACGTTGGAGCAAAAGACGGTGTGTATTCTGGTAGCTACCTCCGGTGACACAGGCAAGGCCGCACTGGAGGGCTTTAAGGACGTAAAGAATACTCGTATTCTAGTCTTTTATCCCAAGGACGGCGTTTCTGCTATTCAGGAGCTTCAGATGAATACCCAGGAGGGCGCTAACGTAGGTGTGTGCTCTGTTGTGGGTAATTTTGACGACACCCAGACTGGTGTAAAGACCCTGTTTTCTGATGAGACACTCCGCGCCGAGCTGGAGGGACGCGGTTACTTCTTTTCCTCGGCCAACTCTATTAACTGGGGGCGTGTGCTGCCACAGGTAGTTTACTATGTTTCGGCCTACTGTGATATGGTGCGAAGTGAGAAAATTGCCATGGGTGATCCCATTAATGTCTGTGTACCCACCGGCAACTTCGGTAATATTCTGGCAGGCTACTATGCCCAGCAGATGGGTGTACCCATTCAAAAGCTCATCTGTGCTTCCAACAGCAACAACGTACTCACCGATTTCCTGAAAACCGGCGTGTACGACCGCAACCGTAAGTTTTATAATACGATGTCTCCCTCCATGGATATTCTCATTTCCTCCAACCTGGAGCGTATGCTTTTTGAACTCTCGGGCAACAATGCCCCAGAGGTGGCAGACTATATGAAAGCCCTTTCCGCCAACGGAAGATATGAGGTAAGCGGCGAAATTAAAAACAAGCTTCAGAAGATATTTTACTCCGGCTGCTGTGACGACGCGCAGACCCAAAAGGTCATTGGCCGCATATGGAACGAGCACAAGTACCTCATCGACCCGCATACCGCCGTGGCCTTCGACGTGCTGGAGCAGTATCGCGCGGAGACCGGAGACGATACGCCGGCACTGGTGGTCTCCACCGCCAGCCCATTTAAGTTCTGTGACAGCGTGCTGGGTGCGTTGGGTGTTACCAATTTGGCTGAAGGTACCGGCATCCTTGATCAGCTGACACAAAAGACCGGCGTATCCGCCCCTGCACCTCTATCTGTGCTAAAGGATAAGCAGGTGCGCTTCGGCAAGACGGTTTCCAAGGAGCAGATGGCCGACCAGGTACTGGAGATGCTGAAATAACCAAACCGAGGTGATAGCTTGGCACTCTATGCAATCGGAGATACACATCTGTCCTTAAACAGTGATAAGCCTATGGATGTGTTCGGCGGAAACTGGGAGGGGTACGTGGAAAAGCTCTCCGCCGGTTTCTCGGCGGTACAGCCCGAGGATACGGTGGTGCTCTGTGGTGACCTCTCCTGGGGAATGAACCTGGCAGAGGCCAAAGAGGACTTTGCTTTTCTCGATGCACTGCCGGGTAAGAAGTACCTTTTAAAAGGAAATCACGACTATTGGTGGAATACAGCCTCCAAAATGAATACCTTCTTTGCAGAAAATGAGTTTACCACGCTGAATTTGCTTCACAACAACTGCGGAGAATACGGGGATATTGCACTCTGCGGTACCCGGGGCTGGTTTTATGAGGAGGATAAGGGCGGTCACAACGAAAAAGTCTTTAAGCGAGAGTTGATTCGTCTGGAATCTTCCCTAAAAGCGGCAGGCCAGCGTGAAAAGCTTTGTTTTCTTCACTATCCGCCCTGCTACCAGGGCTATACCTGCCCCGAAATTATGGACTTGCTGGAGCGGTACGGCGTAAAGGAGTGCTATTACGGTCACCTTCACGGCGGCAGTCATCGGCTGGCCATTAACGGGAAGTACGGCAAAGTGGTGTATCATTTAATCTCTGCCGACTATTTGGATTTTAAACCGCAGCGCATCTGCCCATAATAGCGCTGTGATTCACAAAACATAGAAAATTTAAAAAAACTATGGAAATTTCAATTGTTTTCTGATAGTATAAATCGGATATTGTAAAAGGCGGCTTTGTGCCACGGGAAAACAACCTGTGAAAGCCGCGACAGGAGGAAATAACACATGAACGTCAAGAGCGTAGAGAAAAAGGAAAATAGCACCGTAGAGATGGTTATTGAGGTGGGCGCCGCCGAGTTTGAGGCTGCGATTCACAAGGTTTATATGAAGCAGCGGGGCAGTATCAATGTGCCCGGCTTCCGTAAGGGCCACGCCCCTCGTAAAATCATCGAGGGCATGTACGGTGCAGGCGTATTCCATGAGGATGCCATTAACGAGGTGTATCCCACCGCTTATGCCGAGGCGCTGGAGCAGCAGAAGATTGACGCAGTTGCTTACCCCAAGGTGGAGGTCATGGAAGCTGGCAAGGAGGGTGTTACCTTTAAGGCTATCGTCACCGTGCGCCCTGAGGTGACACTGGGAGCGTATAAGGGCCTTTCCGCCCCCAAGGCTGAGGTTTCGGTCACTGATGCGGATATCGAAAACGAGCTTAAGCCCTACGAGGAGCGGGCGACTCGCCTTATCTCCGTGGAGCGCGAGGCCAAGATGGGCGACACCGTTGTGCTCGACTTTGAGGGCTTTGACAACGGCGTGCCCTTTGATGGTGGTAAGGCAGAAGGTCACAGCCTTGAACTGGGCTCCAATTCCTTTGTGCCCGGCTTTGAGGATCAGCTTGTTGGACTTAAGACCGGTGATGAGAAGGATATTAATATTACCTTCCCCGAGGATTACCATGCCGATCTGGCAGGCAAGCCCGTGGTATTCCACGTGAAGATCAACGAGGTTAAGGAGAAGCAGACCCCCAAGCTGGATGACGAGTTTGCAAAGGATGTCTCCGAGTTTGAAACCCTTGCCGAACTTAAGAAGGATCTGGGCGACAAGCTTGCCGAGCGCCGCGAGGCCGATGCCAAGCGTGAGTTTGAAAATGCCATCCTGGAGCAGGTTGTGGACAACATGACGGTGGAAATTCCGGACGCCATGGTGGACTACCGCGCGGACCAGATGGTAGAGGACTATGCAAACCGCATCTCCAGCCAGGGCATCCCCTTCGAGAGCTACCTGCAGATGATGGGCATGACGGTTCAGGACATGAAGAACCAGGCTCGTGAGGGTGCCCTCCGTCAGGTACAGATTGATCTGGCACTTTCCGCTGTGGCTGCCGCCGAGAAAATTGAAATCTCAGACGAGGACAAGAATGCTGAAATTAAGCGTCTGGCCGACCAGTACCACATGACTGAGGAGCAGGTTAAGGCCGCTGTCCACGTGGACGACATGACCGCTGACATGAAGAGCAAGAAGGCCTCTGAGCTGATTTTTGAGAGCGCCAAGGTAGGCAAGGCTCCTGCCAAGAAGGCCGCTGCCAAGAAATCAAATGCCAAGACCGAGGAGTCTGCCGACGAGGAAAAGCCCAAGAAGGCTGCCGCCAAGAAGACTGCTGCCAAGGCTGAAAAGCCCGCTGACGAGGAGAAGCCCAAGAAGGCTTCTGCCAAAAAGGCCGCTGCCAAGAAGGCTGACCAAGAATAATTTTCCTATGGCAGGGCATACTTTTGAAGTATGACTGTATCTAGAAGGAGATTTTACCATGAGCTTAGTCCCTTATGTCATTGAACAAACCAACCGTGGTGAGCGTTCCTACGACATTTTTTCCCGCCTGCTGGGCGACCGCATTGTATTTCTGGGCGAGGAGGTAAACGCAACTACCGCCTCTCTCATCGTGGCCCAGATGCTTTATCTGGAGGCACAGGATCCTGATAAGGACATCCAGTTTTACATTAACAGCCCCGGAGGCAGCGTCACCGACGGTATGGCCATTTATGATACCATGCAGTACGTCAAGTGCGACGTGTCCACCATCTGCATCGGTATGGCCGCCAGCATGGGTGCGTTCCTGCTTTCGTCCGGCGCCAAAGGCAAGCGTCTGGTGCTGCCCAACGCCGAAATTATGATTCATCAGCCCTCCGCCGGCACTCAGGGACAGATTACCGATATGGCAATTCACCTTAAGCGCCTGGAGATTATTAAGAGCCGGATGAACAAAATTATGGCTGAAAATACCGGCAAGCCCCTGGAAGTCGTCACTGCCGACTGCGAGCGTGATAACTTTATGTCTGCCGAGGAAGCCAAGGAGTACGGTCTGGTAGATAAGGTCATTTATCAGAGATAAGGCTATGAGAGGAGCGGGGACAACCGTCCCCGCTCCTGCCAGCATATTTTCCAGTGATTTTTTAAAGACATGACGAGTTATGTCTGTAATGAGGTGAAACCCATGCCCACGAAAAACGACGAGAAGAAGCCGGTTCGCTGTTCCTTTTGCGGTAAACATCAGGAGCAGGTTACCCGCATCATTGCGGGGCCGGGTGCCTATATTTGCAACGAATGTGTCCACCTGTGCATGAGTATTCTGGACGATGCATACGATCCCGAGGAGCAGCTTTCCCCCGACATTCCGGACGTGATTCCCACTCCGCGGGAAATTCGGGATGTGCTGGATCAGTACATTATCGGCCAAGAGGATGCAAAGGTTGCCCTTTCGGTGGCGGTGTACAACCATTATAAGCGCATTTACTTCGGCGGCGGGGAGGATGTAGAGCTCCAAAAGAGCAATATTCTCCTGATGGGTCCTACCGGCTGCGGTAAAACACTGTTTGCCCAGACCTTGGCCCGTATTTTAAAGGTACCCTTTGCCATTGCCGATGCCACCACCCTGACCGAGGCCGGCTATGTGGGCGACGACGTGGAGAACATTCTGCTTCGTTTGGTTCAGGCCGCCGACTTTGATGTAGAGCTGGCGGAGCGCGGTATCATCTATATTGATGAAATGGACAAAATTGCCCGCAAGAGCGAAAACACCTCTATTACCCGTGATGTTTCCGGCGAGGGTGTACAGCAGGCACTGCTGAAAATCCTGGAGGGCACTGTTGCCAACGTCCCCCCCCAGGGTGGCCGCAAGCATCCTCACCAGGAGTTTATTCAAATCAACACTAAAAACATTCTTTTTATCTGCGGCGGCGCCTTTGATGGTATTGAAAAAATCATCGAGCAACGTCTGGACAAAAAGGGAATTGGTTTTGGTGCGGAAATTCAGAGCAAGAAGGAGAAGGATGTCTCTGTTCTCCTCAAGGAAATTCAGCCCCATGACCTTCTAAAGTTCGGCATTATCCCAGAGCTGGTGGGTCGTCTGCCTGTAATCACCGCCCTCCAGTCGCTCAACCGGGAACAGCTGGTTCGTATTCTGACCGAACCCAAGAATGCGTTGGTTAAGCAGTACGAAAAGCTCATGGAGTACGATAATGTTACTTTAGAGTTCCAGTCTAAGGCTTTGGAGGCAGCTGCCGACCGCGCCATTGAGCGCGGTATCGGTGCCCGAGGGCTCCGCGCTGTGCTGGAGGAAGTCATGACTCAGGTCATGTACGACGTGCCCTCCGACCCCACCATCGCCAAGGTGACCATCACCGAGGAGAGTGTAAAGGAGCGCAGCCAGCCTGCTATTGAGCACGACCCAAATCGCAAGGAGCGCCCCCGTTTGGGCGGAGCCTCTCTGCGTTCGGAGAAGGGTGGCCTTGCCACTCAGATTAATGTATCTTAACATTGCTTACCAGAAGGAGGGCGGGGGCTTGCCCCCGCTCTTTCTGCTAGAGAGTATTAAAAAATACAGGCTATCGGACACGTTAAACCACTCTTTTGTCGGCCTGGCTGGTTGCCGCAAAAAATTCTTTAAAAGGATCGTTTATAAGATTTTAAAAGGGTTCAAACAGCCTGAATATGATTTAATAAGCACTGATTACCATTTTCGGGCTGGGTGCTTTGAAAGGACGTGACGTTCCATGCAGAATAATGTCATTATACCTGCCCTCGCTTTAAGAGGGCTGACCATTTTCCCCAACATGCTCCTGCACTTTGATGTGGGCCGGGACGCTTCGATTAAGGCGCTGGACGAGGCTATGGCCACCGGTCAGCCTATCTTTCTCGTAGCCCAGCGTGATTTATCCGTAGAGAATCCCGGGATAAAGGACCTGTACACCATTGGTACCACCTCCAACATTCGGCAGATTTTGCGTCTTCCCGGGGATAATGTACGAGTGATGGTGGAAGGAATTGCCCGCGGTCGACTGATAGATCTTCACCAGGCCACACCCTATTTGCAGGTCGAAATAGAGGAAATTGCGGCCGATGGCCCGGTGAAGGTTTCTCCCCGTACTGAAGCTCTTATTCGCCGCACCTATGACCTTTTTGAGTCCTACACCGAGCTGGCTCCCAAGATGACTCCCGATGTACTTCTAGCGGTTCTGGCCAGTGAGGACCCGGGATATATTGCTGACTATATTGCCCAGAACATTGTTATGCGCTCGGGTGATAAGCAGGCGGTGCTAGAGGAGCTGCGACCTGTTCGCCGACTGGAAAAGCTGGCCCAAATTCTTCACCGCGAGGTAGAGATATTGGAGTTAGGGCAAGATATGCAGAGCAAAGTTCGGGATGGACTCTCCCGCGGTCAGCGGGACTATTATCTGCGGGAACAGCTGAAGGTCATTCAGGAGGAGCTGGGGGAGGAGCCGGGCGGAGACAGCGAGCTGGCGGAGTACCGGCATAAAATTACTGGGTCTAAGCTGCCAAAAGAGGTAGAGGAAAAACTCCTCAAAGAGCTGGGCCGTCTGGAAAAACAACCATTTGGCTCTGCTGAGGCCAGTGTTCTACGCGGCTACATGGATGTCTGCCTCGAGTTACCCTGGACGAAAAAGACCAAGGAGCGGGTTGACGTAGCGGCGGCTCGAAAGGTGCTGGATGCCGACCACTTTGGTCTTTCTAAGGTTAAGGAACGGATTTTAGAGTTTCTGGCAGTCAAGCAATTGGCCCCTGAATTAAAGGGACAAATCCTCTGCCTGGTGGGCCCTCCCGGCGTAGGCAAAACCTCTATTGCCATGTCTATCGCCAAGGCCTTGGGCCGCAAGCTTGCCCGTATTTCCCTGGGTGGTATTCACGATGAAGCTGAAATACGAGGTCACCGAAAAACCTATGTAGGAGCCATGCCCGGCCGTATGATTACCGCAGTACGGCAGGCGGGCAGTGCCAACCCACTGCTACTTCTGGATGAAATTGACAAACTGGCCTCCAGTGTTCACGGTGACCCGGCCTCCGCGCTTTTAGAGGTACTGGATGGGGAGCAAAACAGTGCTTTCCGTGACCACTTCTTGGAGCTACCATTTGATTTGTCCGATGTGCTCTTTATCACCACGGCCAATACAACCGACACCATTCCACGCCCATTGCTCGACCGCATGGAGGTCATTGAGCTGACCAGCTACACCGACGAGGAAAAGCTTCAAATTGCAAAACGCCACCTGCTGCCCAAAGAGCTTGCCCGTCACGGCTTGAAAAAAAGTCAGATGAAAATTACGGATGATGCCATTCGTGAGGTCATTACCGCCTATACCAGAGAGTCAGGGGTGCGAGTGCTGGAGCGAGAACTGGGAAGTCTGTGCAGAAAATCTGCAATGCGTGTAGTAACAGATGGTGTGAAGTCTGTATCCATTACAGGAGACAACCTGGAAAATTACCTGGGAATTCGCAAATATCACCCTGAGCGGCTTCCCAAAACGGAACAGGTAGGTGTGGTAAACGGGTTGGCCTGGACCAGTGTGGGCGGTGAGCTTCTGGAAGTAGAGGCCAATGTGGTCCCTGGTACCGGAAAGATTGAACTTACCGGCAATTTGGGGGATGTGATGAAGGAGTCAGCCCATGCAGCGCTGTCCTATATCCGCAGCAGGGCCCCGCAACTGGGGATTGAGCCGGAGTTTTACAAAGCCAAGGATATTCATATTCACTTCCCGGAGGGTGCGGTACCCAAGGATGGCCCCTCTGCCGGAGTTGCCATTGCTGTGGCAATGGTCTCCGCACTGACGGGCACACCGGTTAAATCTGGAATTGCTATGACAGGTGAAATCACTTTACGTGGTCGGGTGCTGCCTATTGGCGGCCTAAAGGAAAAGACCATGGCTGCGCTCCGCAACGGAATTCGCACAGTGCTTATTCCCAAGGACAACGAGAAGGATTTGGCAGACATCGACCAAACTGTCCGCGCTGCCCTTCGATTTGTGCCGGTAGAGCAGGCCGACGCAGCCTTGGCTGAGGCCCTTTGCACCGGAAACTTTTTGGCAGGAGAACCGCAGGAAAACGCCCTGCCGCCCGAGTGCCTCAAGGTAGAGCGCACCGTTCATCTCAAGCAATAACAAAGGAGGCGGCCCCATGATGCTCAACTTACAAAAGACAGAGTTTATTCGCTCTGCCGCTGGCCCCAAGGATTTTCCGCGGGACGGTCTGCCCCAGGTGGTCTTTTCGGGCCGCTCCAATGTGGGTAAATCTTCGGTAATTAATAAAGTACTTCTGCGCAAGAACTTTGCGCGGGTGGGCTCCGCACCGGGTAAAACCGTGCATATTAACTACTTTTTAATTGACAAACAGCTCTACTTAGTAGACCTGCCGGGCTATGGCTATGCCAAGGTATCTAAGTCGGAGAAGGACCGCTGGGGTAAGCTTATCGAAAGCTGGTTTAACGATCCCTCACTTATGACCTTAGGTGTAATGATTGTAGACGCCCGACACAAGCCTTCGGTGGATGACTGCATTATGGCAGAGTGGTTTAAGCAGAGCGGAAAGCCTTTCCTGGTGGTAGCCAACAAGCTGGATAAAATCAAAAAGAGTGAGATTGAATCCAATATGGCGCTAATTCGCCAAACACTTGAAATTGAAGATGATGTAAAGATTATTCCCTTTTCAGCTGAAAAGGGAGAGGGCAGACAGGAGTTACTGGGCGAAATTTATGCCAGTATGGAGGGAACGACGTGAAATATTTACGCTTTGAGCACAACGGGCAGTCCGCTTGGGGCGTGGCGGAGGGGGAGAACGTGCGCCTGCTTAGTCAGGCACCGTACGACGAGGTGCTCTTTACCGGAGCGACTATCCCTCTGTCCGACTGCCGCCTGCTGGCACCCTGTCAGCCCACCAAAATCGTATGTGTGGGTAAAAACTATTTTGACCACGCCAAGGAAATGGGAGAGGGAATTCCGGAGCTGCCCCTCCTGTTCCTGAAAGCACCTAATACGGTTAACTGCCACGAGGGGAAGGTGCAAGCCCCCGCCTTTGTCCAGCGGCTGGACTATGAGGGCGAGCTTGCCTTCGTGGTAAAGAAGCGTGCCAAAAACGTAAAACAAGTTGACTTTGCGGATTACATACTTGGATACACTTGCTTAAATGACGTGACGGCCCGTGACATCCAAAAGTCGGACGGTCAGTGGACACGCGGCAAGAGTATGGACGGTTTCGCCCCTATTGGCCCTTGGATTTCTGACGAGGTAGACGGTATCGACCTGAAAATTGAGACCCGGCTCAACGGGAAAACTGTCCAGTCTTCACGCACGTCCCTATTTATGCACAGCCTGCCCGAGCTTATGGAGTTTATTACTGCATCCATGACGCTGGAGCCGGGGGACGTGGTAACCACCGGCACCCCCGCCGGTATCGGCCCTATGAAGTCGGGCGACACGGTTGAGGTAGAAATTGAAGGCATCGGCGTTTTGCGCAATTATATTGTATGATGAAGGCGAGGAGGAGACAAAACACGTCTCCTCCTTGTTTTTTAAGGTAATTTTTGATATACTGTTACATTATTGGATTGCTAGGAAGGCGGGGCTGCTTTGCGAAACTTTGTGGATTTTTTTCAGAACATGAGCTGGGACAGGCTTCTTCTGTTTTGCATGCAGGCTGTGGCAGTTCTCCTCTGTCTCATGGTGCATGAGGTGAGTCATGGTCTAGCGGCCTACATTCTGGGTGATCCGACGGCAAAAAGCCGTCATCGTCTTTCGCTCAACCCCCTGCGCCACCTTGATCCATTCGGCACGCTGATGATGCTGATTTTTGGCTTCGGCTGGGCAAAGCCGGTACCGGTGGATATGCGCTATTTTAAGCACCCGAAGAGCGGCATGGCCATAACGGCTCTGGCAGGGCCCCTTTCCAACTTCATCCTGGCGTTTTTGGCGCTCATTGTAGTCAATGTATTGGCCCCGCTGGTATCCTATACGGCCTGGGCGGTGTATCCGTTTAACTTTTTCTTTCTGCTGGCTTCGTTAAGTCTTGGTCTGGGTGTGTTCAATCTCATTCCCTTTCCGCCGCTGGATGGCTCTAAAATCGTAGAGAGTCTGTTGCCGGACAGAATGTACTATGTCATTTTACGGTATGAGCGGTATGGCATGCTGGCGCTAATGGCAATGCTATGGCTGGGCTTTTTGGATGGGCCCCTCATTGCAATGCGCAGTGTGGTCATGGATCTGCTCCTTGCCGGCTCGGCCTGGGCCCAGCAAATTGGCGTACTGTTTATTTGATTCATGAGAGAGGGCGGCCCATATGGATACTCCTATTTTTCACCTTGAAAAGGTAATAAAGGTAAAAACAGAGGATATGGAGGACTTTACCGGCCCTTTGGACTTGATTCTAAGTCTGCTGTCCAAGAACAAGATGGAAATTAAGGATATTCAGATTTCAATCATTTTAGAGCAGTACATGGACTGGATGTCACGACGCAAGCAACTGGATTTGGAGGTAGCCAGCGAATTTGTTACTATGGCGGCTCAGCTGGTATTCATTAAAACCCGTATGCTTCTTTCACTCAATGACGAAGAAGCCATGACAGAGATGGAGCAGCTCATTGCCACGCTGGAGGAGCATCAGCGGCACGAGAACTTTAACCGCGTCAAAGGGGTGATTCCGCAACTATCCGACCGCTTTTCCATTGGTCAAGACTACATTACCAAGGTGCCTGAGGCTGTTCCGGTCAACAAAGTTTATCGCTACGTCCACAAGAAAGAAGATTTGCGCCGTGCCATGGTGGCGGTGCTGGAGCGGGTGGATCATCATTTGCCGCCTCCTATGGCCGCCTTTGAGGGCATCGTAGGCCGAGAGCCGTATCCTGTTGGGGATAAGGCCACGGAGATTGTAGACAGGCTTATACAGTTTGGAGTTACCCGTTTTCGGGCACTCTTTCAAGGGAACCGCAGCCGATCTGAAATTGTGGCAACCTTCATTGCCGTGCTGGAGCTGTGCAAGGCTAGACGTATTCTATTGGCCGGTACAGAGGCGGACTGCACCGTTACCTGTACCCGTGAGGGTGACGAGGAAGAACTTGCATTCTCCACCGACGCATATTAAGGGAAGTCCGAGGTTAATGTATGGAACTAAAAGAAATGCAATCGGCGATTGAGGGTATACTGTTCGCCGCAGGGGACCCAGTGGGCGTAGAGCGCCTTTGTATGACGCTGGAGGCAGACAGAGCCACGGTAGACGCAGTCTGCCGTGAGCTGGCTGACTATTACAGCTACGAGCGCAGGGGAGTGCGTCTGGTACGTTTGGAACATAGCTATCAGCTATGTTCGGCGCCCGAGTACGCCGCGTATATCCGCAAGGCATTTGAAAGCCGCAAACCCGCCCGCCTATCCCAGCCCGCGCTGGAGGTACTGTCTATTATTGCCTACTACCAGCCTGCCACCCGTGCCTATGTTGATCAGATTCGCGGCGTGGATAGCTCCTACACCATAGGCTTGCTGTTGGAGCGTGACTTAATTGAGGAAAATGGTCGTCTGGCGGTGCCGGGCCGTCCCATTCTTTACCGTACCACACAGAATTTCCTGCGCTCCTTTGGCCTTGCAAGTCTGGAAGAGCTGCCCGAGCTGCCCAGCGCTAGCCTGGAGGACGGCCAGTTGACTATGGAGATGCAAATGGCCGTAGAGCAACTCCGCGCCGAGCAGGAAAAAACGGAGGCTGAGACGGTTGCTGATAGAATCACCGAGGAGGAAATTCTTAAGGCTGCCGAGGAGTATGCCAAAAGTGAAGCGGAGCGGGAAGCTGGCACTGCCGGAGAGCAAAGCCTATGACAACCTTGATTGTTGTGGTCTGTATTTTGGCGGTACTAATCCTTTTGTCTCTTGTGCGCGTGGGCGGCATTGCGGAATATAGCGCCGCTGGTTTTACGGCAAAGGTCAGGATAGGCCCCGTACGCATCACGGTCTACCCGGTAAAAGAGAAAAAAGAAAAAATAAAAAAGAAAAAGGAACCGAAAGAGTCGGAGGAGAATTTGCCCTCCAAGCCCGGTGGCTCACTGGTGATGCTAAAGAAATATCTGCCTATGCTAACCGACACGGCGGGGCGGCTGTGCCGGAAGATACAGGTGGACAGGCTCTACTTGGACTTGATTGCCGCCGCCAACGATCCGGCTTCCGCCGCTATGGGGTACGGCTATGCCAACGCGGCAGTAGGTATGATTTTGCCCCTACTGGAGAATAATTTTACCATCAAGGATCGGCGGATTCGCACGGCGGTAGATTTTACCTTACCAAAGCCAACGGTCTATCTCTATGCTGCCCTTTCCCTCACGATTGGGCAGGCGGTATCGCTTGGACTGCGACTGGCAGCTCAATTTTATAAAATTTCTTCTCAGGTGAAGGCAACAGAAAAAATAGAAAAAAAGGCGGTTTGACCATGGAAAACAAGCAACATCCCATTGGTGAACTTATGAGCACCACCATGCAGAAAATTCGTGAGATGGTGGATGTAAACACCATCATCGGCCAGCCCATTGCGGCTGGAGAGGTCACCATTATTCCGGTATCCAAAGTTAGCTTTGGCTTTGCGTCAGGAGGCAGCGACTGGGCTGGCAAAAACCAAAAGGCGGATGCCGGCAATGCCTTTGGCGGTGCTGCCGGTTCCGGCGTGAATATTACTCCGGTATCTTTCCTGGTGGTAAAGGGTGATGTGGTGCGCCTGATTCCCGTCTCCCCCTATCCGGTTACCGGTGTGGACCGGGTTATTGAGATGGTGCCCGAGGTGATTGACAAGGTCACCGGATTTATTGAAAAACAGCAGGATAAAGACGAGTTCTAAGGCTCATAATAGCATTATCTCGTGCTTTGAGGTGGTGCTGTATGAAGCGTATTATTGCGGCTTTTTTTGCCGTACTATTTCTGTTTACAACGGTTCCGGCAGGGGCTCAGTCCCTACCGGAACCGAATCTTTCGGCGGCCTGTGCTATTTTGGTAGACGCAGACTCCGGACGGGTGCTCTATGGAAAGAGTACAAATGAAGAGCGTGCCATTGCCAGTATTACCAAGCTTATGACCGCCTTGGTGGCTGTGCGTGTAGTTCCTGATCTTACCCAGGAGGTTACAGTCAAGCGGGAGTACACTCTGGCAGAAGGCTCTTCCATGTATCTGAAGGCAGGGGAGAAGCTGACGCTGGAAACCCTGCTCTATGGTTTGCTGCTGGTCTCCGGCAATGACGCGGCCCTTGCCATTGCGGACTTTTGCGCCGGAGATGTAGAGACCTTTGTGGGCTGGATGAACGACTGGGCCGCTGAACTGGGTATGAAGAACACCCACTTTGCAAACCCGAATGGGCTACCCAACGATGCCCACTACTCGACCGCTGCCGACATGGCGAAACTGGCCCGCGTAGTGATGGAGGATGAGACGTTGGCCAAAATTGTGGCTACCAAGTCCATTACCATCGGCGACCGGAGCCTGTCAAACCATAATAAGCTCCTCTGGCAGTACGAGGGCTGTATCGGCATGAAGACAGGCTATACCGATAAAGCGGGCCGTACACTGGTCTCCTGTGCGGAAAAAGACGGCCAGCGGCTGATTGTGGTTACCCTCAATGCACCCAACGACTGGAAAGATCATGCCGCCTTGTTTGATTATGGATTTTCCAATTACCCCAAACAGATGCTGGCCTTATCTGGCCGACAGGTTAAGAGCGTACCGGTTACCGGCAGCCTGGTGCGCATGGTTTCTGTCACCACCACGGAGGACGTGTATTACCCGCTTGCGGTGGGGGAACAGGTTACCTCCAAACTTCAATTGCCCGAGAGCGTGGCGTCTCCTATTTCAAAAGGCTCCATTGCAGGAAGCATGACCTTTTATTTAAAAGACAAAGAAATCGGAAAAACATATCTGGAGTACGCTGCCAGTGTAGCCAACAACCAAACCAAAGAAAAAACTCCGCTGGAGCGAGTGCTGGATTTTTTCCGTGGGAGGGAGACCGGCAGCTTCCTGGCTGCTTTTTACAGTGAAATTAAAATTTAGGTGGTGAGCCTCATAGAGGAGCGACTGCAAAAACTAATCTCCGCTTGCGGAGTGGCGTCACGGCGCGGGGCTGAGGAGTATATCCAGGCTGGACGGGTAACCGTAAATGGAAAAATTGCCGCCCTGGGTGATAAGGCCGATTTGGAAAGAGACCGAATTGAGGTAGATGGTGTACCGCTTCGCCGGCGCGAAGGGTGCACCTACCTCATGTTACATAAGCCCCGTGGCTATGTGACGACTCTCTCTGACGAGAAGGGAAGGCACACCGTGGCCGAGCTCACCGCCGATTGTGGTGTGCGAGTCTGGCCGGTTGGCCGGTTGGACTATGCCTCGGAAGGGCTGCTGATTATGACCGACGATGGTGACCTGACCCATCGGCTCCTTCACCCCAGCCATGAGGTGGAAAAGGAATATTTGGTTTCTGTCACCGGGGACGTGGATCAGGCACTGCCTATCTTGGCCGGCCCCATGACGTTGGACGGAGAATCCCTTGCTCCTGCCAAGGTAAAGAAGATTAGTGAGGGGAAGCTTTCGGTGGTAATTCACCAGGGGAAGAACAGGCAGGTACGCCGGATGTGTGCCGCTGCCGGTCTCGGGGTCACCCGGCTCAAGCGGGTGCGTGAGGGAAGTCTTGTTTTGGGTAGCCTGCCTGTGGGCAAATGGCGGGTACTGACCGAACAGGAGATAACCTTGCTAATGCAATGATTTTGCAAGAATTGTTTCGTTTTCCTGCAAAATGAACTTGCATTTAAATGAAAATCTCGTTATGATTATCCCTGTGAATAAACCAAAAACCGGGAGGTTTTGAAATGTCGAAAGATATTCTGTCTGTACTTCAAGGTGGAATGAGCGGCTTTTCCAAGGGACAGAAGCTCATTGCCAATTTTATTTTACGCTCCTATGATAAGGCGGCCTTTATGACCGCCAGCAGGCTCGGTCATACGGTCAACGTCAGTGAATCTACCGTGGTGCGCTTCGCCACAGAATTGGGGTACGACGGTTATCCCGCTATGCAGAAGGCTCTTCAAGAGATGATACGCAATAAGCTTACCTCCATCCAGCGGATAGAAGTCTCCAACGACCGCATCGGCAACCATGATATTTTGCCCATGGTCATGCAGTCTGATATAGATAAGATACGCCTGACCTTGGAGGAGGTAAACCGCGCTGACTTTAATCAGGCGGTGGATGCCATCGTAGAGGCCAAGCGCATTTATCTGCTGGGCGTGCGGTCAGCCACTGCAATTGTCAGTTTTTTGGATTTTTACTTTAATTTAATTTTTGAAAATGTGGTTACAGTACATACAACTTCAGTCAGCGAAATCTTTGAGCAAATGCTTCGGGTCGGAAAGGACGATGTCGTCATTGGTGTCAGCTTTCCACGTTATTCGCAGAGGACTGTAAAGGCAATGCGCTTTGCACGTGACAGAGGAGCCACCGTGGTGGCCATCACCGACGGGCGGACCTCGCCTGTGGCTGCCATTGCCGACCACGCACTGCTGGCCAAGAGCGATATGGCCTCTTTTGTAGATTCGCTGGTGGCACCGCTGTCTCTCGTCAATGCCCTAATCGTGGCGGTGGGACGAAAGAAAAACGATGACCTCTCCAAGACTTTTGAGACGTTGGAGCAGATTTGGGACGAGTACGATGTCTATGAGAAGGTAGAGGAAGAACATGACTGATATTGTTGTCATTGGCGGTGGCGCAGCAGGCTGTATGGCTGCGCTGACAGCCGCACGCCAGGGAGCGTCGGTGCTCCTTATGGAGCGCAATCCCAAGCTGGGACGCAAGCTGTATATTACCGGGAAAGGCCGCTGTAATCTTACGAATGACAGCCCGGCAGACGAAGTGCTGAAGAACGTGCCCACAAACGGTCGCTTTCTTATGAGCACCGTTACCCGTTTTCCGCCGTCTGAGGTGAAGGCGTTCTTTGAAAGCTTGGGAGTACCCCTTAAAACCGAGCGTGGAAACCGAGTATTTCCTCAGTCGGACAGAGCTGCGGATGTAATTGACGCGCTTTTAATCGGCCTGCGCAGAGCAGGGGTAGATATTGTGGAGGATCGCGCGGTTTCCATTTTATCCGAGCAGGGTAATATCTGCGGTGTAAAGGCCGAGCACGGCACACATAAGTGTAAGGCGGTTATCCTTGCCACAGGTGGAGCGTCCTACCCGCTCACGGGCTCCACAGGGGACGGCTATCGTATGGCGGAGGAGCTGGGGCATACCATTATCCCGCCCAAACCCTCACTGGTGCCTCTGGTGGCCGTGGGGGACCTCTGCGCCAGGATGCAGGGGCTTTCTCTGCGCAACGTGTCCGTTAAGGTCAAGAATAGCAAGGGGAAGGTTGTTTATTCCGAGCTGGGAGAGATGCTCTTTACGCACTTCGGACTTTCAGGGCCATTGATTTTAAGTGCCAGTGCCCATATGCGGGATTTTGAAAAAGAGCGGTATACCGTTACCATCGACCTAAAACCCGGCCTGGAGGAGAAAATGCTGGACGCCCGACTGCTGCGCGACTTTGGCGAAAACCCTAACCGAGACTTTCATAATGTGCTGGATGGCCTGGTGCCCCGGCTCCTGGCGCCGGTGCTGGTGGATCTCACCGGCATCCCCAGTAACACTAAGGTGAACGCTATTACCAAAGAGCAGCGCCGCAGGTTGCTGGAAATATTAAAGGGACTGACCATTGCTGTACAGGGGCCCCGACCGGTAGCGGAGGCTATCATCACCTCTGGTGGTGTCAAAACCGCTGAGGTAAACCCGACAACAATGGAATCCAAGCTGGTATCCGGTCTCTACCTGGCGGGAGAGCTGTTGGACGCAGACGCTTATACCGGTGGATTTAATCTCCAGATTGCCTGGAGCACCGGCCATGCAGCAGGGGAGGCGGCCGCAACTGCGGCGGCCTTGTAGGTTCGGCAACTCTGCCGGACGCCTTGATTACAAAACGGACTGGATGTGTGAATATGACCTATCAAAGCATTGCCATTGACGGCCCCTCCGGTGCCGGAAAGAGCACCCTGGCCAAAATGCTGGCCGAAAAACTGGGTTTTCTCTATGTAGATACGGGGGCTATTTACCGTACGGTAGGCCTGTATGCCTTCCGTAAAGGGGTAGAGCCTGTTGACAGCTCTGCGGTGATAGCGCTGCTGGGCGAAATAGCCATTGACCTCAGACATGGGGAAGACGGCTTGCAGCGCATGTATCTGAATGGTGAGGATGTGACGGATGAGATTCGCCGCCATGAAATTTCCAGCTATGCCTCCAATGTTTCCGCCATTCCCGCTGTGCGTGCCTTTCTCCTTCAAATGCAGCGGGATTTGGCCAGCCGCCAGAATGTAATTATGGACGGACGAGACATTGGCACAGTGGTGCTACCAGATGCTGACGTAAAGATTTTTCTCACCGCCAGTCCCCGGGACCGGGCAGGCCGCCGCCACGCAGAGCTGCTGCTTCGAGGCCAGAACTGCGACCAAGACACGATTTTAGCGGACATCATCCAGCGGGATGAAAACGATAGCTGCCGCTCCGCTGCCCCTCTCAGACAGGCGGAGGACGCGGTGCTGGTGGATACCACCGGGAACTCACTGGAGGAGAGTTTTAAAATGCTTTTAGCAACCATAAAGGAGCGAATGGACACATGAGAGTATTTTACGCAATTATCTGGAGTGTCGTTTGGCCCTTCTTCTGTCTGTTTCACCCTGTGCGGCATATTGGGCGGGAAAACATTCCCGAGGGAAGTGCCGTGTTTTGCGGGAACCATACCGCTATGAGTGATCCTATTTTTGTGGTCTTTGCCATTGGGAGAAAGGATCAAATGCGGGTCATGGCAAAAGCTGAGCTGATGCGGGTACCTGTGCTGGGCTGGCTGCTGAAAAAAGCGGGAGTCTTTGGCGTGGAGCGCGGCAAGGCCGATGTGGGAGCTATTAAGACAGCCATGAAGTACTTAAAGACAGGGGAAAAGGTGCTTCTGTTTCCCGAGGGAACCCGGGTGCGAGGCGGCGTGGACAAGGACGGTAATGCGGGTGAGGCCAAGGCTGGTGCGGCCATGCTGGCTATGCGTACCGGCGTGCCCCTGGTGCCTGTGTACGTTCCCGAGAAAAAGCGCTGGTTTCGCCCTACCACAGTAGTCATCGGAAAACCCTACTATCCTGAAACCACAGAAAAACGGGCCACGATGGAGGACTACCGAGTAATCGCCGACGATCTGATGGAGCGTATCCGCTCCTTGGGTGAGCAGGTGGCAGAATGAGTCAGGTTCGCCTTGCGGAGCACGCAGGATTTTGCTATGGGGTCAAGCGGGCGGTAGAGCTTGCCGAATCTGCGGCGGCAACAGGGAAGAAGTGTGTTATGCTGGGTCACCTCATCCACAACGACGCGGTGGTGTCCCGTCTTGAGAGCATGGGTATTGCAGCGGCAGCGTGTGTAGACGATATTCCCCGTGGTGCATCTGTCATTATTCGGTCTCACGGTGAGCCAAGGGAGGTCTATCAGCAGCTGGAAGAAATAGACGCTGAAATTTTGGATGCCACTTGTCCCAATGTATCGGCTATTCATAAGCTGGTAGCAAAGGCAGAGGAGGAGGGGCGATGCAGTGTTATTATCGGTACCCCTGACCATCCGGAGATTACTGCCATTGCCGGCTGGTGCCAAAATCCTGTTATTTTAGCCGACGCAGAAGCTCTTGAGCGGTGGCTGGAGGAGGAGCCGAGCCGATGTACCCAGCCTATTACCATGGTCTCTCAAACGACCTCCACCCGGGCCGGATGGGAATCCTGTATAAAAAAAGCAAAAAAAGTGTGTACAAATTTAAAAGTATTTGATACAATATGCAGTGCTACGTGTAAGAGGCAGGAGGCGGCCCAAATTTTGGCCGCTCAATGTGACGCTATGGTGGTCATCGGAGATTCTAAGAGTTCCAACACCAAGCGCCTGGCTGAATTGTGCGGCGTGCTCTGTCCCGAGGTCCATTGGATTGAACGGGCAGACGAACTGGGGCCTTCTGTCATGGACGGGAAGGCTTTGGTCGGAATCACTGCGGGCGCATCTACGCCCGGGTGGATTATAAAGGAGGTCTATGACAAAATGAGCGAAGAAATCATGGAGATCGAAGAATCCTTTGCCGAACTGCTGGAGAAATCGATCAAAACTTTAAATACAGGGGAGAAGGTTACCGGCGTCGTTACTGGCATTACGCCCACCGAGATTTACGTCGACCTGGGAACCAAGCACGCCGGTTACATACCGGTGTCTGAGTTGACCGACGATCCCACTGTAAAGGTTGAGGATCTCATCAAGGTCGGCCAGGAGATCGAAACTTTCGTGGTCCGCGTTAACGACCAGGAGGGTATTGTTACCCTGTCCAAGAAGCGTCTTGACACCGTAAAGAGCTGGGAAGACGTGGAGCGTGCCTGCGAGGAGAGCACCGTTGTCGAGGGTATTGTTACCGAGGAAAATAAGGGCGGCGTAGTGGTTTCTATCAAGGGCGTCCGCGTCTTTGTCCCCGCTTCCCAGACCGGCTTGCCCCGCGAGGCTTCCATGAGTGAAATCATGAAAAAGAGAGTCCGCCTTCTGGTCACCGAGATTAACCGTGCCCGCCACCGTGTGGTTGGCTCCATCCGGAAGGTCACCGACGCCGAGCGTTCCGAGAAGTCCGCGGCTGTGTGGGAAGGCATTGAGGAAGGCAAGAAGTATGAGGGCGTGGTAAAGAGCCTGACCTCTTACGGTGCTTTCGTGGATATCGGTGGTGTGGACGGTATGGTTCATATTTCCGAGCTGTCCTGGAGCCGTATTAAGACCCCCTCTGAGGTGGTCAAGGTTGGCGATCAGGTCAACGTCTACGTGATTTCCTTTGACAAGGAGAAGAAGAAGATTTCTCTGGGGATGAAGGATCGCGGCCAGGATCCCTGGACCGTGTTTACCGGCAAGTATCAGGCTGGTGATACCGCCACCGTCAAGGTTGTGAAGTTCATGACCTTCGGCGCATTTGCCGAGATTGTTCCCGGCGTAGATGGTCTCATTCATATTTCTCAGATTGCCGACCGCCGTATTGACAAGCCCAGCGATGTGCTGACCGAGGGGCAAAACGTGGACGTGAAAATCACTGAGATTGACATGGATCACAAGAAGGTCTCCCTTTCCATCCGCGCCCTTCTGGAGGATGCGCAGCGCACCAGCTCTGACGAGAACGGCGAGGATACTCTGGTTGCTACCTCTGACAGCCAGGGCACCGAAGTTGCCGCCGATTTTGAGTAAACTTTGTTAAATGAGAAAATACCCCTGTTTCTGTACAGAAACAGGGGTATTTTTTTGTCTAAATAGCCGTAAATTTTGATTTTGCTTGCAAAAGATTGCAAAAGTGGTATAATAAGAGTGCATTCATAGGATTTTTTAAAACATATGGGGTTACAGGAGGTGTGACATGTTTTTGGTAGGCGACAAGATCGTTCACCCAATGCACGGCGCGGGTGTGGTTGACAGCATTGTGCAGAAAAAGGTGAACGGTGTGGTGCGGGAGTATTATATCCTCAAGCTGCCTGTTGGCGGTATGCTGGTGATGATACCCACGGAAAACAGCGAGGAAATCGGCGTTCGTTCCGTGGTGGAAAAGAAAGAAGCTGACGAGGTCATTGCTGCTATGCCGGATATTGAGGTAGATATGACCCAGAACTGGAACCGACGCTACCGCGAGAACATGCTGCGCTTAAAGAGCGGAAATCTACTGGAGGTTGCGCGTGTTGTCAAGGGGCTGATGCTTCGGGACGTAGATCGGGGTCTCTCCACCGGAGAACGAAAAATGCTCCACTCGGCAAAGCAGATTTTAATTTCTGAAATCGTGCTCTCTCAGAGTACCAGCTACGAGGAAGTAGAAGACCGCATAAATCGAGCACTTGCATAATAGGATAATTTGCGCTATTCTTGAGACGGGTTGTCACAGATATGTGGCAATCCGTTCTTTCCATTTTAGTCGGCCTGGCAATGATTATCTGAACCGGGCCGGTATCATTATTTCCGGGTCATGCAAATAGGAGGGACGAGGTATGGGGCTTTTTGACCGGCTGCGCAAGAAAAAAGCAGCAAGCAGGCCATGGTGCACGGCGGTGGTGCCTGCGGCGGGCAGTGCCACCCGTATGGAGGGTCAGGATAAAATTTTGGCCGATCTGTGCGACTGGCCTGTGCTCATGCACACCTTAAAAGCACTGGAGGGCAGTAGTCTTATTGACGAAATTGTGGTGGTGACCCGTGGTGACTTAATTGTGACCATCGGCCAGCTCTGCAAGGACTTTGCGCTTTCTAAAGTTACGAAAGTCGTGACAGGGGGGGATACCCGCACCCGGTCGGTGCTCTGCGGCGTGCGGGAGGTTTCCGAGAGAGCGGAGTTAATTGCAATTCATGACGGAGCGCGGCCCCTGGTGCCGCCGGAGGTCGTTGACGAGGTAATTCTCCGTGCCGCCCAATGTGGCGCAGCTGCACCTGCCGTGCCGGTGAAGGATACAATCAAGCGGGCTGTGGACGGTCTGGTAGAGGTAACCTTGGAGCGTGAGAGTCTCTTTGCTGTACAGACACCCCAGGTTTTTGACGCTGATTTGATTTTGGGTGCCCTTCAAAAAGCGGAGAACGACGGGGCCGCACTCACCGATGACTGCGCCGCCGTAGAGCGTATGGGTATGACTGTGGCCCTGACCGCCGGCTCTTACGAGAACATGAAAATTACCACTCCGATAGATTTGCTCACAGCAGAGGCAATTTTAAGGGGGCGAGAGTACGTATGAGAATTGGTCACGGCTATGATGTGCATAGACTGGTACCTCAGCGCAAGCTTATTTTAGGTGGGGTAGATGTACCTAGTGAGATGGGGCTTTTAGGTCATTCTGATGCGGATGTACTGACCCATGCGGTAATGGATGCTCTCTTGGGGAGCGCCGGACTGGGAGACATCGGGAAGTTATTTCCGGATTCCGACCCTGCCTATCAGGGAATTTCCAGCTTGATTTTGCTGGAAGAAGTGATAAAAAGGCTCAAAAGCAGTGGCTTTCAAGTGGGCAATGTGGATGCCACCATCCTCGCCCAGCGGCCCAAGTTGGCCTCCTTCCTCCCGGAGATGGCAAGCAAGCTTGCGCAGTGTATGGGTATTCCCGCCGACAGGGTCAACGTTAAGGCCACCACCGAGGAAGGGCTTGGCTTTACCGGCAACGGAGACGGCATGGCCGCCCATGCGGTGGTGTTAATTGAGGAAGCGTAAAAAGAAAAATTGCCCCTAATCATCTTAATAACAGTATTGTATGAGCTGATATGCTATCCTTTCTTTACCCTCGGTTGACAAAATACAACACGGTTTTTATGCATATGGCCGTGCCCCATGCTTTGTTATCCTCCTTGTCTTACGGCAAGTAAGGCTGTGTCGTCTGCCTTGCCTGGAGCACGGCCATGCACCTAAAAACTCCGCAGGACCTCAGCCGCTGAAAAGGCAGTGTTTTAGAAGGCAGAGGACGCGGTCGGGCTGATGCCCAGCAAGGACGATAACGCGTTAAAACACTGTTTTTCGGCGCCTGAGGCGTATTGTACTTTGTCAGCGAGGGTATTATTCTTTTTTCTCACTTCATTTTATCCAGGCTTTTGTCAGAACGCTTCTCCGTGGCATACACTGTCACGAGAGGAGCGTTTCATTATGGTCTACTATCTTATCGTCTGCCGTTCACTCACCTATGCCCAGCGGTCCGCTCAGATGCTGGAGCGCGCGGGCATCACTGCCTATGTGCTCCGCTCCCCAAAAGTCATTGCGGGAGAGGGGTGCAGTTATGCCGTCAAGGTTTCGGAACGCAATCTGCCCGACGCCCTGGTTGTACTAAAGCGAGTAGGACTTTCCCCGAAACAGGTCTATATTCTCTCCAGCGATGGTAGCTACAAAGAGGTGCGGCTGTTATGATTTATCTGGACAGCGCCGCTACCACCATGCAGAAGCCGCCCGCTGTTGTGCGGGCGGCCTCTTATGCCATGGGGCATATGGCCAGTCCTGGACGGGGTGGGCATCGCCCGGCCATGGTGGCCGCCGAGACAGCCTTTTCCTGCCGACAGGCGGCGGCTGAGCTGTTCGGGCTTTCCGACCCGGAGCGGGTGGTCTTTACCTTTAACGCCACCCATGGGCTGAATATTGCTATTAAGTCCCTGGCAAAACCAGGGGATACAGTGCTGGTCTCCGGGTATGAGCATAATGCCGTCATCCGCCCCCTTTGCGGTATAGAAGGGGTTACCATTAAGGTGGCCGATTCACCCTTATTTCAGCCTGACCTGATTTACAGACGCTTTGAGGAGGCGCTGACCTCAGAGGTGACACTGGTGGTCTGTAACCATGTCTCAAACGTCTTTGGATATATCTTGCCCATTGAGCGCATTGCAGCGCTCTGCAAGAGTCGTGGAGTACCCTTTGTTTTAGATGCTTCCCAGTCAGCGGGAGCCATTCCCATCCGCATGGAAGAGCTGGGAGCTGCCTTTATTGCCATGCCAGGCCATAAGGGCCTTTACGGCCCACAAGGTACCGGGCTGCTCCTGTGCGGCGCCGATGCCAAACCATTGCTGGAGGGAGGCACGGGGAGCCTGTCGGCTCTCCAAACCATGCCTGACTTTCTGCCTGACCGACTGGAGGCAGGAACCCATAATGTTCCGGGTATTGCGGGCTTGCTGGAAGGGATTTTTTATGTCCAGAAAAAAGGCCCGGAGCAAATTATGAATCACGAGCGCACTCTTGTCTTTCAGGCGGCTGACGGCCTTAGTCGGATTCCCGGCGTGAGGGTCTTTGTATCCCAACGCCCGATTTATCAGGCAGGTGTGCTCTCGTTTATCGTTCGCGGCATGGACTGCGAGTCTGTGGGGGAGACGCTTAGCCGGGCAGGTGTGGCTGTCCGGGCAGGGCTCCACTGTGCGCCTTTCGCCCACCGATCAGCGGGTACCATGGATACGGGCACCGTTCGAGCCAGCTTTTCTGCCTTTAATACCCCAGCCGAGGTGGAGCGGTTTGTCCGCGCTGTGGAACACCTCAGCCGCAAATAAAAGAAGAACCGCTATGCCTTAGATCTTAAAGGCATAGCGTTTCTTCTTTTTATGCCTGAAACTGCTGTTTTTTTAATAGAAAATTCATTTTCCCCGTATTGCCATTTGTACCTGCATAAAGTATAATTATTAAGATAGGCAACTTGTGTTGAAACGTGGGTGATTGGAAGATGAACATAATTATCGGATGGGGGCAGGGGGTATTGGAAAAACTCCCTGCCGTTGGTATTGCCGATTTAATTGATATTGCAATCATGGCCTTTTTGATCTATAAGCTTCTGATGCTGGTGCGCAGAACCAGCTCTGGACAGGTTGTTAAGGGCGTGCTCATTGTTTTAGTGGCCTTTGCCCTGGCCAGCACCTTTCGTCTCACCGTATTTAGCTATCTCCTAGGCAGAACACTGGAATGGGGCGTCTTGGCCCTGGTCATTCTCTTTCAACCCGAGATACGCCGCTTTCTGGAGCAGATGGGCCGCAGCAGCATTGGCAGCGTCTTTTCTCGGGACGAGCGTCCCGGGGATTTGGAAAGTGCTATCACCCAGACAGTAGCTGCCTATACGGATTTATCCAAAACCAAGACCGGCGCTCTTATGGTGTTTGAACGCAAAAACTTGCTGGATGACGCAATTAAAACAGGTACCTCCCTGGACTGCCAGGTCAACAGTGAGCTTTTGAAGAATATGTTCTGGAACAAAGCCCCCCTCCACGACGGGGCGGTCATTGTTCGGGGGGGACGGATTGTCGGAGCAGGCTGCATGCTACCTCTGTCGGGCAATGTAAACCTCTCACGTGACCTAGGCATGCGGCATCGTGCCGGCATTGGTGCCAGTGAGCACTCCGACGCGGTGGTGGCCATCGTCTCGGAGGAGACCGGCTCTATCTCGGTGGCCGTGGGCGGTATGCTCAAGCGCCATCTGGCTCCCGAAACCTTGGAGAGGCTTTTGCGCAACGAGCTCATGCCGGAGCAAAACACCCAGTCAAGTCCCAAATTCAGCTTAAATGCTATCACGGGCTTATTTAAAACCAAAAGGGGAGAGCCGTCAGATGTTCAAAAAGGTAAAAGACAGTAAATGGCTCTATGTGGTGCTCTCCATTTTGATGTCGGTTATTCTTTGGGGATATGTCATTAAAGATGTCAATCCCGATCAGACCAAGACCATCAACAATATTCCCGTCAGCTTTATCGGAACCGATGTATTGGCAACCCGCAACCTCATCATTTCGAGCGGTGCCGAGCAGACCATGTCCCTGACCATTCAGGCTAAGCTGGATGTCTACACTAAGCTTGGACGGGATAATATCACTCTCCGTGTGGATGTATCTAAAATTGTGGAGCCGGGCGACTACCGCTTGATGGTGGAAATTACTCCGCCTGCTAACGTCAATCCAGGAACCTACACGGTAGATAACAGCACGGACGAGCTTTATGTGGAATTTGAGGTCTCTAAGCTGGAGACCAAGGAAATCCCAGTCAAGGGTGAGTTCGCCGGCAGCGTGGCCGAGGGTCATCAGCTGGGGGATATCGCTGTAACACCCGCCACCGTTGGCATCAGTGGCCAGCAGGAGCTCGTCAACCAGGTGGCTTACGCTAAGGTAACCCTGACTCAAGAGAATATGGACAAAACCTATACCGGTGATTTGGCATTTGTCTATGTGGGTACCGATGGCAAGGAACTGCCAGACCTAAATATTAAGGCCAACGTGGACACCGTTCATGTGGTATTCCCCGTGGTACGTGTGCAGCAGGTACCACTTAAGGTAAATATTCTCTCCGGTGGCGGAGCCACGGCCGAGCATATTGAGCTTACCTTTGGCCCCGATAAAAAGTCCGAAATGACCATTGATGTCAGCGGTGCCGAGGAGGATTTGACCGGTCTTAAGGAAATTGTAGTGGGTCAAATTGACTTAGCACAGGTAGTTAGTGACGATGTGCTGACCTTCCCCATAGCCTTGGCACCCGAGCTGACCAACGAGAGCGGCATTACCGAAGTAACTGTCAATATTTCCATTAAAAACCTGGTTACCCGTGAATTTGATGTAGACAATATCCAGCTCATCAACGTACCAGAGGGCTACACCGCAGAGATGGTAACCTTATCTCGGTCGGTGATGATCCGCGGTCCCAAGGAGGCGGTAGACGCAATATTCAAGTCCCAGCTGCGCATTGTGGCCGATGTGACAGCCGGTATTCCCAAGGCGGCTGTGGGACGCTTTACCATTCCCGCCAAGGTCTATCTGGACGGCAGCAATACGGTTGGTGTGGTGGGCACCTATAACATTGTGGTATCCTTAAGCAGATAGGAGTGAGAGCATGACCCAGACAGCCACCGTGCGACGCATTGTCAGCGCAAAAAGGGCTGAAATTTCCGTTCTGCGCGCGTCGGCCTGTGGTCATGAATGCGCGGACTGCGGCGGCTGTAAAATGTACGACAAGCCTCAGGTTATGGCGCTGGCAGAAAATACCGTGGGTGCCAGGGTTGGGGACAGGGTAGAGGTGGAAACCGGCACCGCCCATGTTCTGGGGCTGGCCGCCGCTGTGTATCTTTTGCCCTTTGCACTCTTTTTCTTGCTCTACTTTCTGGGCGGTGCGCTGGAGTTTTCCGAGGTCGGCGCACTGGTTTTGGGCGGCATTGGTTTTCTATCGGGTGCGGGAGTTGATGTGTGTTTAAACCGTGCCTTGCATCGTCGGCACACACCCGCCTTTCACATCGTTGCTATTTTGAGAGATTGACGGGGAGCCTATGTTTGGATATGTAAGACCCTACCGGGAAGAGCTAAAGGTGCGTCAGCTTGACGATTATCAGGCCATGTACTGCGGCCTATGTCATGTTATGGGGCGCCGCCACGGGTTTACAGCTCGTATGCTCCTCAACTATGATTTCGTGTTTCTGGCCATGCTGCTGGCACCGCCGGAGGACAGACCGGCTACCATGCGTTGCCGCTGTCCGGCAAGGCTGGGACTACGCAAAAAATGTGCTTGTACTGTCCATGACGGATTAAACGCCGCTGCCGATGAGAGCGTAATTTTAAGCTATTGGAAGCTGCGGGATAATGTTTCAGACAGTGGCTTTTGGAAGGGGTTGCCTGCGCGAGTCCTCTCTCTGCTTCTGCGCCGGGGATACCGCAAGGCTGCGGCCTACCGGCCGGACTTTGACCGGCAGGTGCGAGCCTGCCTGGACGAACTTCATGTCCTAGAGCGAGACAAATCCCCCTCCTTAGACAGGACCGCCGATACCTTTGCCCGTATTCTACAAGGAGCCGCTCTCACCACAGGGGATGCGACCCGCGACAGAGCGTTGGGACAGCTCCTCTACCATGTGGGTCGCTGGATTTACTTGGTGGATGCGTTGGACGACCTGAAGGAGGACGTGGCCGACGGCAGGTATAATCCCATTCACGCCCGTTTTGGCGGCGAGGAGGATCGGGACTATCTGCGTATCACCCTGCTCCACTCTCTGAACCTGTCCCGCGCCGCCTTTGGTTTAATTAATTTTGGCGGCTGGGGCGGTACCATAGAAAACATTCTGTATCTGGGCTTACCCGCCGTGGAGGAATTAGTTTTTCGCGGCGATTGGGCACAGGTGAAGCATATAGAAATGGGCCGGAGGGCCAAGACTGAATTTTAGGAGATAGACAGATGACGGATCCTTACAGCGTACTGGGTATATCAGCAAATGCCGGAGACGACGAGATTAAAAAGGCTTATCGTGAGTTGGCCCGAAAGTATCATCCCGACAATTATCAGGATAATCCGCTGGCCGATCTGGCCGAGGAGAAGATGAAAGAGGTCAACGAGGCATACGAGGAAATAAATCGTATGCGCAGCGGAGGGGGTCAGAGCGGCAGCTATGGCGGCACAGCCTATCAGAGCGCCTACCAGCGCCAGTCCGCTTCCTCTGCCAGCCCCCTCTATCAACGGGTACGCCAGAATATTAACAGCGGGAACATCAACGCTGCCGAGGAGCTTTTGCGTGGAGCGCCCGGTCAGGATGCCGAGTGGCACTTCCTGTCCGGCTGTATCGCCTATCGCCGAGGTTGGCTGGACGAAGCCCGCCAACAGTATCAAATCGCCTGCAACAGCGATCCTGGCAATATGGAGTACCGTCAGGCGTATAACATGATGCAGCAGGGGGGACAGGCCTACCGCCCTTACGGCTCCAATGCGGGTGGTATGGGGAATATGGACTGCTGCACCTCGCTCCTCTGCCTTAACTGCCTGTGCGGGGGCTGTAATTGACATGCCCGGCCGTTATAAAGCTGGCGCGGGCAGGGTGGCCCTTGTGGGTATACTTACCGCGCTGTCCATCATCTTTCTCTACCTGGCAGCCTTGTCTCCCACGGGGAGACTGGGCATCGTAGCCATTGCCGGGCTTATGCCTGCTGCTGCAGTGGTATCGGCCAACTTATCTGCCGGTACCTTTTGCTATGCCGCTACCGGTATTTTGGGCCTGATATTATCCCCCGACAAGGGGAATGCCGCATTTTATCTGCTCTTTTTTGGCCTGTACCCACTGGTAAAATGTCTCATTGAACGGCTGCGGAAGCAGCCGTTGGAGTGGACGTGTAAACTGATATTCTTTAATGGTGTGCTGACTCTATGCTGGTTCCTCCTACGCGCAGCCCTGCTGGCGGGATTGCCTGATTTTTTGGGACAGGTCTGGATGCTTTACTTAGTGGGTAACATTGTCTTTGTGATCTATGACTTGGGCTTTTCCAAGCTGATCGCTCTCTATGTCCAGCGAGTGGATAAGGCGGTCCGCAGATAGTACAGGGGTTGCCTTGAATCCTGATTTCTGTTATAATAATTAGAAACGCTTTTGAAAGGGGCTGGACTCACTTGATAAAAAGTATGACCGGCTATGGCAGGGGAGAGGCGGTAAAGAGCGGACGCACTATCACGGTAGAGGTTCGTTCAGTGAATAACCGCTATCTGGACTGTACGATAAAACTGCCTCGTATTTACGTCTTTGCCGAGGATGCGATTAAGTCCCGGATTCAAAGCGCTATTTCCCGCGGCAAGGTAGACGTTTTTGTTACCATTGGCCAGTCGGAGTCGGGAGATGTGTCAGTCTCTCTCAACAAGCCGGTGGCGGATGGTTATTATGCTGCCCTGACTGAAATGCGGGATACTTATGGCCTGCGTGACGATATTTCAGTTTCCTTACTCTCACGATTCCAAGACGTGTTTCTGGTGGAAAAAAGCCAGGAGGACATGGATGAAATGGCCGCCGATATTTGCGCTGTAACCGATTTGGCTCTGGCAGACTTCAATACCATGCGCCAGCGCGAGGGCGAAAAGCTCCGGGAGGATATTCTCGGCCGAGCTCAAACCATTAAAATGTTTACCTCAATGGTAGAGGAGCGTTCTCCCGGTATTGTTGCCGATTATCGAGCCAAGTTGGAGTCCAGAATGGCAGAGGTGCTTCAAAACACTCAAATTGAACCCAGCCGTATTCTGACAGAAGCCGCCATCTTTGCCGACAAGGTCGCAGTGGATGAGGAGACCGTACGCCTGCGCAGCCACCTCTCCCAATTAGAGCAAATGCTGGGTCAGGGCGGCGCTATTGGCCGCAAGCTGGACTTTCTTATTCAGGAGTTTAACCGCGAGGCCAATACCATTGGCTCCAAGTGCAACGACATTGAAACCACCCGCCATGTGGTGGACATTAAGGCCGAGATCGAAAAGATTCGGGAGCAGGTACAAAACCTGGAATAACAAAGAAGCGTGAGCGTAGGCACGTGCATAGAAACGGATATGATGGAGGTGGCGACCATGAAACTACTCAACATCGGTTTTGGCAACATGGTCTCGGCAGAACGGCTCATCGCCATTGTCAGCCCTGACTCAGCGCCCATTCGCCGCACCATTCAAGAGGCCAGAGAGCGGGGCGTGCTAATTGACGCGACTTACGGCCGCAAAACCCGCAGTGTTTTGATGATGGACAGCGACCACATCGTTCTCTCTGCCATACCGTCCGAGACGGTGGCGGGCCGGCTGGCGGGAAAGGATACGCCGGACCCGGCGGAAGAGGAGATTGAGGCATGATAAAAAAGAAAAAAACAAAAGGCCAGCTCATTGTGCTTTCCGGCCCCTCCGGGGTTGGAAAAAGCACGGTGATTTCAGAGCTTTTGAGTGAGCGGGAGAACATTCATTTTTCGGTTTCCTACACTACGCGTCCCCCGCGGGTAGGTGAGGCGGACGGAGTCAACTATAACTTTGTCACGAAAGAGCAATTTGAGGGTATGATTGCCCGCAACGAGCTTTTGGAATACGCCCAGTATGTAGGCAATTACTACGGCACATCTCTAAAGGTGATTCTGGACCATCTGGCTGCCGGTACTGATGTACTGCTGGATATTGAGGTTCAGGGGGCCGCTAAGGTGCGGGAAAAGTGCCCTGACGCCGTCTTTATTTTTATTATCCCCCCCTCTTTCGAGGAACTCTCCCGCCGTCTTCACGGACGCAACACCGACGGTGAGGAGGTCATTGCCGGCAGGCTCCAAAAGGCGCGGGAGGAGTACCGACAGATTCCCTACTATGACTACTTGGTGGTTAACGACAAGGTATCTTCCGCGGTGGCGGAAATTATCTCTATTCTTACTGCCACCGATTGCAAAACCCGAAACCGCATGTGTCTGGTGGAAGGGGTATAAAAGCCCACCGCCTATTTGAAAGGATTGATGGATTATGATGCTCAAGCCCCCCATGAACGAACTGCTCAAGCAGGTGCCCAGCCGCTATATGCTGGTTAATGTGGTGGCCCAGCGGGCCCGCCAAATTGCCAACGAGGCCGAGGATTCCGGGATTCCTCTGGATGACAAGCCGGTTTCCATGGCTATCCGCGAGGTAGCGGAGGGGAAGTGTACCCCTCAGATTCAGGAATAAAACCATGGAAAAGGCAGGTGAAGGGCACATTTGTCCATTCACTTGCCTTTTGCAAATGAGCGAGGAGGGAGAAGGAGATGGAGCAGGTCAAGCTGGCAAAGATTGCACTGAACGCAGCCACCTTTGCCATTGACAAGCCCTATGACTACCTTCTTCCTGCAGAGCTTGCCCAGGCGGCGTTGCCCGGAATGCGGGTTCTGGTGCCCTTCGGGGCCGGAAATCGCAGGACGGAAGGTATAATTTTAGCCATTGTGGACGGAGCGCGCACACCCAATCTCAAAGCGGTGGCAGTTATTCTAGATACCAAGCCGGTGCTGGATGCCGATGGGATTCAAATGGCGCTCTGGATGCGGGAGCGGTACTTCTGCACCGTGTACGACGCGGCTAGAGCTATGCTCCCGGCAGGACTATACTTTTCCCTTCAGGATCGCTGTCATGTGGTCAAAGGCATCGACAGGGAGTCGGCCTACGAGAACGCGGGCCGCTCCGATTATGCGCGGCGTATTTTAGATATGCTTTACGCCAACGGCGGGTCTGCCGAGCTGGGGCAACTCAGAGCTGCCTTCGAGGGAAAGGACTCTAATCCAGCTCTTAAAAACCTGATAGACAAAGGGGTTTTAGAGCTGGAAACCAGCGCCATGCGTGGCGTAGGAGACAAAACCGAGCAGCTTGCCGCCCTTGCTATGCCACCGGAGGATGCTCTGGCATTAGTGACTCCGAAGCGGAAATCGGCGCCTTTACGTTATGCGGTGGTGGAGTTGCTCGCCGCCGTAGGGGAATCCTCCAGTAAGGAGATTTGTTATTTTACAGGGGCGGCCCCCGCCACTCTAAAATCTCTGGAAAAGAGCGGTATTGTCACCCTCACCAAGCGAGAGGTGCTCCGGCGCGTGGCGGTGGAGCACACTGCTCCCGCCGAACCGGTAGTACTCAACGAGGAACAGCAGGCCGCCTTTGACGGACTGAACTCCCTGATAGCGTCCGGCAAGTCCCATGCAGCACTTCTTTACGGTGTAACCGGCAGCGGCAAGACGTCTGTTTACATTCGACTGATTGAGGAGACGCTGAATTGGGGCAAGACCGCCATGGTGTTGGTACCCGAAATTGCCCTAACACCGCAACTGCTGTCCATTTTCACCTCCCATTTCGGGGATGCGGTAGCTGTGCTTCACAGTTCCTTACGGGCAGGGGAGCGGTACGATGAATGGAAACGGGTACAGGACGGACGGGCCAGAGTGGTGGTGGGTACCCGCTCCGCCGTATTTGCACCGCTGCAAAATTTGGGACTTGTCATTTTAGACGAGGAGCAGGAGTACACTTATAAATCAGAAAATGTTCCTCGGTATCACGCCAGAGAGGTGGCTAAATTCCGATGCGCACGCAGCGGAGCTCTTCTTCTCTTGGGTTCGGCCACCCCGTCGGTGGAGAGTATGTATCTGGCCAAAGCCGGGGTTTACAGCCTTTTTACGCTAAAAAGACGCTATAACGAGCAGGCATTGCCGCAAGTGCTCCTTGCCGACATGAAGCGGGAGCTCCGTAGCGGAAACGGCACCTCCATCAGCAGCTTGCTCCGTTACGAGCTGCAGGCCAACCTAGAGCGGGGGGAGCAGTCCATTTTGTTCATTAACCGCCGGGGTGCCAGCCGTATGGTGTCTTGCGGAGAGTGCGGACAGGTGCCCGAATGCCCCCGATGCTCGGTTTACTTGACTTACCACTCGGCGAATGGGCGGCTTATGTGTCACTACTGCGGCCACTCGGAGCGTCTGCCTGATGCGTGCCCTCAGTGCGGCGGCAGCTTCGCCTTTATTGGCACAGGTACCCAGCGGGTGCAGGAGGAGCTGCAAGCACTGTTCCCCGGCGTTGAAATCATGCGTATGGACACCGATACCGTCACAGCCACCCAGTCCCACGAGAAGCTGCTCGCGCGCTTCGCAAGAGAGCGGGTGCCCATCCTTATCGGTACACAGATGGTAGCCAAAGGTCTGGATTTTGAGAA
>CAZDDZ010000003.1:75467-102312 GCA_964504285.1 uncultured Pseudoflavonifractor sp. | reverse complement strand
TGAAAGGGGGGCGGCGCCCCCGCTTTCGCGTGCAGGAACCCGCCCGCAGGCGACCGATTTCGGCAAACTGCCGAGATCGGCTCAGGCTGGCGACAAAGTCGCCAGCCTGAGCCGGAACCGCAACGCGGTTCCGGCTTTCAAAGCCCTTACTTTTTCGCTAAATATTTACGCATATCCAGTGCACAGGCAAAGAGAATAATGGCGCCCTTGACCAGGTAGAAATAGTTCTGATCCATGCCCGGAATCATATTCAGTCCGATAAAGATAAATCGAAGCATGAGCACACCAATGACCACGCCCGAAATCTTGCCGATACCGCCCACGAAGGACACGCCGCCGATGACGCAGGCCGCGATGGCGTCCAGCTCGTAGTTGGCACCCGTGTTGGCGGTGTTGGAAGCGATACGAGCACCCTCAATGAAGCCGGTAAAGCCGTACATGGCGCCTGCCAGGGCAAAGACCAGAATGGTAACCAGGAACACGTTAACGCCGGAAACCTTGGCAGCCTCCTCGTTTGCGCCCAGGGCAAACATGTTTTTGCCGAAGGTGGTCTTGTTCCAGATAAACCACATGACCACGGTGAGAATGACGGCGTACAGGACATAGCGGGGAATGGGCGTGCCGGCAACACTGAACAGGGGGCCCTTGACAAAGTCTGTATAGCTCTTATCCAGGTTGGCGATGGCCATGCCGTTATTGTTGCCCATACCCACATAGACCAGAAGCATGGTATAGATAATCAGCTGGGTACCCAGGGTAACAATAAAGGGGTGAAGCTTAAATTTGGCCACAAAGAAGCCGTTGAACGCGCCGATGAGGGCGCCTACCAGCATGGCAATGGGAATGACCAGCCACACGGACAGAGTACCGATTTCCGGCCACATTTTGTTGGCCATATTCAGGGTGCTCTGGAGCAGGGATGCCGAAATACACGCGGTAAGGCCCACGATACGGCCGGCCGACAGGTCGGTACCCGTCAGGACGATACACCCGGCGATACCCAGTGCGGCGGGCAGATAGGCCGCCGTTTGAGAAATAATATTGATAATAGACGATGTGGACAGGAAGTTCTTATTGGTAAAGGCGATGGCGATAACGGCAATGACCATCAAAATAACCAGGGCGTTATTCAGAAAGATATTCCAAACCCGCTTGGCCGACCACGGCTCCCTGCTGTTCCACTCCCGTACTTTGGAAAGGGGATTTCCACTCATTTGCTTTCCCTCCTACACATATTTGGCAGCCAGAGTAAGAATTTCCTCCTGGCTGGTGTTTTTGGCGTCTACCTCACCGGCCAGGCGGCCGCCGGACATGACCAAAATACGGTCGCACACACCCAGCAGCTCGGGCATTTCCGAGGAGACCATGATAACACCCTTATCCTGCTTGGCCAAATCAATGATCAGCTGATAAATTTCGTATTTGGCGCCCACGTCAATGCCCCGGGTGGGTTCGTCCATGAGAAGCACCTCGGGCCTAGTAAGAAGCCAGCGTCCAATAATGACCTTTTGCTGGTTGCCGCCCGAGAGGGCACGTATCTGGGTATCCTGACTGGGAGTCTTGATGTGCATGGCTTCAATGGCCCAGTCGGTGTCCTCTCTCATCTTCTTCTCGCTCAGACATACGCCGGCAATCAGATAATTTTTCAGGTTGGAAATCACGGTATTTTCCCGAATATCCCGAATGCCAAAGATGCCGGTGGCACGGCGCTCCTCTGTCAGCAGGGCAAAGCCGTTTTTAATGGACTCCCGTGGGGTGCGGTTGCGAATTTGCTTGCCGTGGAGCTTAATGGTGCCGCTTGACTTGGTCATGGAGCCAAAAAGGTTTTCCAGCACCTCGGTTCTGCCCGAGCCGTCCAGACCCGCAATGCCTAAAATTTCACCCTTGCGGAGCCGGAAGGTGGCTTCCTTTAGCCGGGTGTATTTACCCGCAAGGCCCTCCACCTCCAGAATGGTCTCGCCGGGCACATTGTCCTTGGGCGGAAAGCGGTTTGTGAGCTCACGGCCCACCATCAGCTTAATAATTTCCTCCATGGTAAGACCCTTGGCCGGCTTGGTTGCCACCCAGGTGCCGTCACGCATGATGGTTACATCATCGGAAATGCGCAGAATCTCCTCCATCTTGTGGGAGATGTAAATAATACCGCAGCCCTGCTCCCGGAGCATATGAATGATCCGGAACAGATGCTCTACCTCGGTTTCGGTGAGGGAGGAGGTCGGCTCGTCAAACACGATGACCTTGGCGTTATATGACACGGCTTTGGCGATTTCCACCATCTGCCGCTTAGAGACGGGCAGGGTGCGCATGATGGTGCTGGGGTCTACCGTCACACCCAGCTCCTCAAAAATCTCCTTGGTCTTTTTGCGCATATGGCCCTCGCTGACCATCAGTCCGCCTAACGTGGGGTAGCGGCCCAGCCAGAGGTTATCCTGCACGCTGCGGGTAAGGGCCTGGTTGAGCTCCTGATGCACCATGGCAACACCGTTTTCCAGTGCCTCCTTGGAGCTTTTGAAGTTGACCTCTTTACCATCCAAGACAATGGTGCCGCTATCCTTGGCATAGATGCCGAACAGGCACTTCATGAGGGTGGACTTGCCCGCGCCGTTCTCCCCCATCAGGGCGTGAACAGTACCTGGGCGAACGGTAATCGAGACCTGATCCAGCGCCTTAACGCCGGGAAATTCCTTTGAGATGTCACGCATCTCCAGCAGAGCGGTTCCTTCCATATGTATCCTCCTCTCTTGCGAAGCCACCGCTTCGGCCGCGGCGAATGCCACAGCGCGGCTCAAGCAGGGACTTCGCACAATGGGAATTCGTTGGAACGAGCGGGGCTGCCCTAATTGGCAGCCCCGCTCGAACAATTTTGTCGGGGCGAGAAATCGCTTAGCCCTTGTTGTTGGCGTCGTAGATGCCGTAGGGAACGCGAATCTTGGCAACGCCGGAGTCCACGTTGAGGGAACTGGTGTTGTCCATGATGGCAGCACCGGTGTTGATGTTGCCAACCAGAGTGCAGATGGTGTCGGCCATGCCGGCGGCATCCTGCTTGATGGTACCGGTCATCTTGCCAGCGTCAATCAGGGCCTTGGCAGAGTCGGTGGCGTCCACGCCGAACACGGGGATGGTCTTGCCGCCGTCGCCCAGGTTATAGCCGGCGTCGTTAAGGGCAGAAACTGCGCCCTCGGCCATGCCGTCGTTGTTGCAGATGACCAGCTCGATCATGTTGTTGTTCTTCTCGGAGTAAGAGGCCAGGTTGGTGCTCATGTAATCGAAGGCAGCCTGGGAGGACCAAGCGCCGTTGGTGTCGACCTGGTACTTGGTGCCGGCATCCCCGGCGAAGTAGGAGAGGGCGCTCTCGTCAGCGGTACCCTTGCCGGCAGCGGCCAGGACAGCGTGTGCGTCCTCAACACCGAACTGGGTGCGGGCCTCGGCCTCGGCATTGCCTTCCTGGCCCTTAAACATGGCATAGGAAATCTTGCCGTCCTTGTTGAGATCCAGCGCGTCGAAGTTAGCCAGCACGTAGTCGCCGATCATCTTGCCCTGGAGGTGTCCGGCTTCGGGAGCGTTGGTGCCCACGAAGGCGCACTTGTCGTAGCTCTTGACCACATCGTCAGAAACCTCGCGGTTAAAGAAGATGATGGGGATACCGGCGCCCTTGGCGGCGTCAACGGCGTTCTGGGCGGCCTCAGGAGAGGAGGTCTCCACGATGTTGACGATCAGCAGGTTAATGCCGTTGGTGATGGCGGTGTTGATCTGATCGGTCTGGGTGGGCTGGCTGTTGCCGCCGTCAAAGTTCTGGAAGTTCACACCCAGCTCGGTCAGCTTGGCGTCCATATTCGTGCGCACGCTGGAAATGTACACGTCGGAGAACTGGTAGTAGAATACGCCTACCTTCAGCTCAGCGGCGGCAGGGGGAGTGGTGGGTTCGCCCGAACCGGCGGGAGTGGTGCTGGGGGTAGCGGGGTTGGTGGGGCCGCAGGCGGCCAGAGCCACAACCATAACAAGAGCCAGAAGCAGAGCGGTCAGTTTCTTCATGTCAAAGGTTCCTCCTTAATTTTTGTGAGCAGGGTGAGCACCCTGTCTGGCTTAATCCTAACGTAAATAAAGAAAGAATACCATAGAAAATCCTACTGACTTTTATAAATTATCTCCTGTTCTGTTATTTTTCATTGTACATTTTAACCAATAAAAGCAAACCCCCTCACGGAGCTTCTACGGCTCCCCCATGTAGACATACATGGGAATACGCACCGAACGATCCTCTTTAATGTTGGCTACCGAGCCCACATCTCCTCCCACGGCCAGGGCGTGGGCCATGCGGAAAATCGTGTCGCCGTGGGCGGCGTAGTCCATTACCACAGTGCCCAGAAGCCGCCCGTCGTCTACCGCCGCCAATCCCTGTGGCGTCCCGTCGATACCCACGATGTTATAGAAGTCGAGCTCCAGCCGCGCCACCACGTCGGCGGCCCCAAGGGCCATATCGTCATTGTTGCAGAAAATAAGTTCAATGGCGTCCCCGTGGGCTTCAAAATACCCCTCCACCAAAGCGGCCGCCTGGCTGCGGTTCCAGTCGGCAAGGCCGCCGTCCACCCGCTCCAGGGGCACCTCGGCATCCTTGAGAATTTGAATGGGTACCTCGGTGCGGATAATGGTGTCCTGATGGCGGCTCTCCCCCTCCAGCATGACGTACTGGAGAATGCCGTCCCCGTTCAAATCCAGCGCCGCCCGGTTTTTGTTCCAGGTCTCAAGCACAATGCCGGCCTGAAGCTCGGCAGACTCCCGCGCGTCGGAGCCAACATAGTAGACCTTGCTCCAAGAGGTCAAATCCTCTAACACAGGTTCCCGGTTAAAGAAAATGACGGGCACATCGGCAGCCCGTGCCTTATCCACAATGCGTCCGGCGTCGGTGCGGTCCACTAAATTGACGCAGAGCACATCGTAGTCTAGGGAAAGAAAGCGGTCAATCTGGTCGTTCTGGGTGGCCTGGCTCTCCTGTGCATCTGATATGGTAACATAGATTTTTGCCTCGGTTTCACGGCAGTAAGCGTCCACGCTTTCCTGCAACGCGGCGGTCATATTGGAGATGTAGGTATCGTCCCCTTTGTACACCGCAATGCCGATGCGCACCGCGCCGTCGTCCTGCTCATTCCTGCCGCAGCCCGATGTTAGTAAAAGGAGCACCGCCAAGGCCCCTGCATAAATTCGTTTCAAGCAGACCATCCCCTCCTGTTTAATAAGTGGAAAAGAGAATGCTGATCATGGGTTCTTGAAGCATATTTTCACCGGTGGCGGTATAGCTCTCCAGCACCGCGTCCCCGGTCTTTCCCTGGGAGAGCTGTTCCACCAAGTGGGAAAGGGTTAGATAGCCCGCGTCATAGTCGCTCTGCACGACCAGGGCGGACAACGTGCCGTCCTCCAAATAATGAAGCAGGCGGCTGGAGGAGCCGATTCCGTAGACCCGCCTGCCCGCACCCGCAAGCTGGCAAAGCGTTTCGGTCATATCAGGCTCCACCGCCAAAAGCGCCCCCTTTTTCGGAATAGCGCTTATCGCGGCGGGATGGATCGTACTGCGCACGCAGGTGACACCCCGCTCCAAAAGCCCCTGCTCCAGTCCGGCTGCAATTTGCAGGGCCGCCGCCCCGGCATCGGGACTTATAAAAAGGGTACACCGTCCCCCGTCCGACGCCGCTTCCTGGGCCAGCTTTCGGCCCATTTGGTCATACTCGGGGGACACATAGCTATCCACGCGGTCGGTATCCAGCCGGGGCCCCATAACCGCCACCGCCAGCTTGGCAGGTGCATCGGCCAGGGTATGTGCCAGCGCTTCCCCATCGTTTGGAATAATGACCACGCCGTCGGCCTGTCCCTCCCATTCCCGGCGAAGTACCTGGGACTGGGTGTTCTCCCCGTCGTATCGTGAGACCATGCGTAAATCTACGTTATACTCCAGCGCCGCCTGATTGAGTCCCGCCCGAAAGTTTTTCCAGTAGTCGCTCTCCGCGCCGTCCAGAAGTACCGACACATGATAGACCTTTGGCATATTCCCGCCCCGCACCCACTGGGCCACCAGCAGTGCCAGCGCTGCCAGCAAAATAGCCAGCACCACAAAAAAGAGCCGTCTTTCTCCCTTTCTCATCACGACTCCTCCATTTCTCCATAGGGTATGGCCGCCATATGCAGGGTTACCCGGGTGCCCTCGTCAGGCTCTGAGTCGATGGTTACGCCGTACTGGGTTCCAAAATAGAGACGGATACGCTCCTGCACATTCTTTAGGCCGATGCCTGAGCCACGGCCGGGTACCTTTGGTTCCGCGGTTCCGGCCAGCAAGCCCTCTACCACGTCAGGCATCATGCCCAAGCCGTTGTCCTCCACCCGGATGCGCAGCTCGCCCGCCTCCACCGTGGCTTTAATTTCGATAAGACCGTCCCCATCCATAAAGTCCATGGAGTGATAAATGGCATTTTCCACAATGGGCTGCACCACCAGCTTAATGGTGGAGAGCTCCTCCACCCCCTCGTCGGCGGTGACGGTATAGCGGAATTTATTTTTGTAACGCATTTCCTGAATGAGCAGATAGTTGCGCACATGCTCCAGTTCGTCCCGAACGGGAATGATGTTGCGCCCCTTGGAGAGACTGATGCGGAAAAACCGGGCCAGGGCAGTCACGGCCCGCGCCGCGTCCTCTTGCCTGCCGTTTTCAATCATCCAGACAATGGTGTCTAGGGTATTGTAAAGAAAGTGGGGATTAATTTGAGATTGAAGGGCGTTAAGCTCACTCTTCTGCTTTTGCTCATGCTCCCGCACAATGTCATCGGTAAGCTTGCGCATCTGGTCCACCAGCTTCTGTACCGCCCGACCCAGAGCCCGAGTCTCCGACGTGCCTCCCACATAAATGGAGCCCTCCATGCTCTGCTCCAGCCGGGAGACCGACTCCTCCAGCATGCGTACCGGGTCGGTAAGCTTTTGGGACAGATAGAAGTTCATACAGATCAGCAGCTCCAAAAAGGCGCAGAAAATAACCACAAGGAACAAAATATCCTGACTGCCGCCCAGTGTAATTCCGGGCTGGCCCACCACGCCCACCACCTTCCAGCCGGTGTAACCCACGCCCCGGGTGATGACGGAGCGGGTCTGTCCATCCTTCACCTCGGTATAAATCCCGTCGGGTCGGGTGGCCGCCTCTAGATTGGTCTCGGTAACATACCCGGTGGCAATCCGCTGGCGGGCAGGGTGATAAATCAGGCCCCCCGTGCTGTCAATCAAGTATGCGTAGCCGTTTCCCGAGAGCTGAACATTGCTAAAAATATCAGACACCGCCTGATACTTTAGGTCGATGAGCAGCACCCCCATCTCGGTGTCCTTTCCCTGGGTCAGCTCCACGGCGCAGGAGAGGGAAATGACCCATTTATAGCTGTAATCAGCATCCACAAAAAGGGTCTCCACCGTGGGGCTGCCAAAGTGGATATTTTCGGTGCGGCCCAGTGCACGGCGGAACCAATCCCGCCCTGTCACGTTCACCCCGTCCCGCAGACGGGCAGGGGGTGCGGTGGCCACAAGCTGGCCCTGCCCGTTAAAGAGGGCAATGTTTTCAATGTAGTCGGAGTAGGTGTTGTACAGCAGGCGCATCCGGTCTCCCAGGGGATTTTCCTCAATATCGTTATTTTTTACCACATTATAGCTGATGGAATCGGACAGGCGGATAATATCCCGCAGGTAGGTGGACAGGGACTGGTTTACCTGCTCCACCAGCATCTGGTTTTCCTCCTGAATGGTGGCGTCCAGCTGAACGGAAAATCGCGCGTAGAGCGTGACGCCGGTGAGGAGAATTGCCACAATCGCGCTCACTGTAAAGGAGGCAAACATGGTGCTGCGAATGCTCCCCCGGGAAAAGCGCTGGCTGATCCACGCAATGGGACTTTTCTTCACTCCGGTTGCCTCCTTTTTATATCATTGCATGGACTTTTCAGAAAGGCTCTAGTCAAAGCCATTGCCCTACTTTCGGTATTGGGACGGTGAAACACCGAATTTCTTTTTAAAGACGTAGCTAAAATAATTAGGCTCATCGTAGCCCACGGCTTCGGCCACCAGATAGGTTTTGTCGTTGGTGCCCCGCAAAAGCTCTACCGCCTTTTCCATGCGCACGTCGGTAAGATACTGCACGCAGCTCATGCCGGTCTCCTGCTTAAAGATGGTGGAAAAGTAGGATTGGCTGATGTGGAGCCGCTGGCAAATTGCCTCTACCGAGAGGGCGGAGTCGGCGTAGCGGTCGCGGATATAGCTCTCGGCCTCCTCCACCAGGCGTTTAGCGGAAGAAACCCGCTCCTGATTGAGCCGCCCGCTCATGCGCAGACAAACCTCCAGCAGCCATTGGCGTATTTTCACACGGGACGTATCTTCCCTGAGTAATTCCATCCAGCGCTCCCGCACCCCCAGCATCTCACATTCGCCCAAGTTATAGCGCTGAATGATGGGAATTAGGGCGCCCAGTCCTGCCATGAGCCTGGCCTGAGTGCTCCAGGCGTTGCCCCCCTCGTCCAGCAGCTGCTCCACCTGGGTTTCAATCTGCTCCCGGGAGCCAAACTTAATGGCTGAGAGGAGCTTTTGGTCACGGCGGGGATCATAGTCGGCCGCCACACCGCCGGTGCGCTCCATGTCCTGAATATAGATGGCCTTGCCGGTACCGGTGAGCACCTTGTACTCCACCGCAGCCCGGGCCTCGGCGTAGGAGAGGTAAAGCTCCTCCAGCCTTTCCCGGGGTCTGCCGATACCCGCGGTCACCGCCACATTAAAAATACGGGAGCACTCCTCGCACACCTCGCCCAGGAGATTCATCAGTTCCTCCACCGGGTCCCTGTCCCAGGCAGTGACCACGATAGCCGAGGTAACACTGGGAAAAATCTCCCGGCGGCAGCGTCCCCGCAGCGCGTCATCCAGCATTTGACGCACCGACACACTCACCAGCTCAGCGGCAATGGCAGGGGGCCGGTCGGGCCGCACGTCCACATTGCACACAGCCACGACCTTGTACTGCCCATCCCGCACCGAGAGGGAAAATTTTTCGCCCTGACGGCTGACCTCCGCCCCGTCCATAGGGGCACGTAGGAGCTCATGGAGGAATTTTTCCCGCATAAGGGGCAGGCTGCGCTGATAGGCCTCAGTAAGCTGGTCGATGTTGCGCCGTTGGGCGATTTCCCTATCCAGGGTCTCCCTTACCCGGAGCAGAATGCCGGTGAGTTCCTCGGCGTTCACCGGCTTAAGGACATATTCCACCACGTTGAGCTTAATGGCTTCCTTGGCAAACTCAAACTCGTCGAAGCCGGAAAAGACAATCAGCTTTACGGCGGGCTTTCGTTTGGCAAGCTCCGCGCCGAACTGAAGTCCGTCCATAAACGGCATTTTAATATCCGTAAGCACTACGTCCAAGTCCAGGTACTCGGCCTTCTCCAGTGCATCCCTGCCATTTTCCGCATCGGCTACAATCTCAAAGCCCAATGCCTTCCAGTCGATTTTCCGGGCAATGCCTTGACGCACCTCTGCCTCGTCATCCACCACCATAATGCGATACAGACTCACGGATTTCCCTCCACTCTCGCTGTTTTTTCTTATTTTATCCCGAAACAGCCTCGGTAGCAATAGAAAAAAGCACCCCGCGATAAAACGCGGGGTGCCCGGCTTGTTTAAAAACAACCATTTTTAAAGCGGATGTCTAAAGGTTGCGGTTTTTAAGCGGGGGATAGTGTGAAAGGGGGGCGGCGCCCCCGCTTTCGCGTGCAGGAACCCGCCCGCAGGCGACCAAATTTGGCATTGTGCCGAATTTGGCTTTAGGCTGGCGACTTTGGCGTCAGCCTAAAGCACCCCGCGCTAAAACGCGGGGTGCCTTTTTTATATGGTGGGCTTAATGTTCCAAATATCCCGGGCGTACTCGGCAATGACCCGGTCGGAGGAGAACTTGCCGCAGTGGCAGAGATTCCGCCAACCCTTTTGGGCAAATGCCATCTCATTGCGGCTCTCCCGGTTGAGCTGAATTTTCTTATCCAGATAACGCCCAAAATCCAGCAGGAGGTAATACTGGTCGGGCTTATGCCAGGAAGCGCCCTCAAGAATGGAATCGTACAGCTCCCGGAACAGACCGGTGTCTCCGTCGTCCAACGTGCCGTCCACCAGCGCGTCCAGCACCCGATGGATGCGGCTGTCGGACTCATAGAGCTCATTGGGGTCATAGTCCTGGGCTCTGTCGCGGATTTCCTCCACATGAGCACCGAAGATATACTCGTTTTCCTCCCCGGCCTCCTCCACAATTTCCACATTGGCCCCATCCAGAGTACCTAAAGTCACTGCGCCGTTTGCCATAAGCTTCATGTTGCCGGTGCCCGAGGCCTCGGTTCCTGCGGTGGAAATCTGCTCCGACACGTCGGCGGCGGCAATGATGTACTCGGCGGCCGAGACGTTATAGTTGGGCAGGAACACCACCTTAATGTAGGGCGAAACCGCCTCGTCCGCGGCGATAAGGGCGCTCACCGCGTGAATGAGCTTGATAACCCCCTTGGCGCGGCGGTAGCCGGGGGCCGATTTCCCGCCGAAAATAAAGGTAGTGGGGGCAAAGTCCCGAAGGCTCCCCTCTTTGATTTCAAAGTAAAGCTCCAAAATGGCTAAAATATTTAAAAACTGCCGCTTATACTCGTGCATCCGCTTAATCTGCACGTCAAAGAGCGTGTTTGGCTCCAACGTTATGCCGTGCTTTTCGTGGGCAAAGCGGGCCAGAGAAGTCCTGCAGTCGGCCTTGATACTGCGGAACCGGTTGAGCACCTCGGGGTCGTCGGCGTATCTCTCCAGGTCCTCCAGCGCCGAGAGGTCGGTGAGCCAGCGGTCGCTGCCCAAAAGCTCGGTAAGCAGGGCGGCAAGCTCGGGGTTGCAGAGCGCCAGCCAGCGGCGCTGGGTAATACCGTTGGTCTTGTTCTGGAACCGCTCCGGCCAGACCGCGTACCAATCCTTGAGCAGCTCCTCCTTCAAGATCTCGGTGTGAAGCCGGGCCACGCCGTTAACGTACCGCCCCGCGTACACGGCAAGGAACGCCATGTGGGCCCGCTCGTCCTGCACAATGGCCATTCTTGCAGCCACATCTTCGGCCACGCCATGCGCCTTGAGCTCGGCGGCAAGGCGGGCGTCTATTTGCTCAATGAGAGCAAACATGCCGGGGAGAGCCTTTTCCATCAGGTCGCGGGGCCAGGTCTCCAGCGCCTCGGCCATGATGGTGTGGTTGGTGTAGGAAAATACATTGCGGGCGACGGCAAAGGCTTCGTCAAAGTCCATGCCCTCGGCCATCAAAAGGCGTATGAGCTCGGGAATGGAGAGGACAGGGTGGGTGTCGTTGAGCTGAAAGGCGTTCTTCTCGGCAAACCGGGCAAGGTCGCCCCCCTCGGCTTTGTACTTGCGCAAAACATCCTGAAGGGACGCGCTGGAGAAGAAATACTCCTGCTTAATGCGCAGCAGCTTGCCGTTTTCATCAGAGTCGTCGGGGTAGAGTACGCCCGAGATGGGCGCGGCCCCCTCACCCTCTGCCTGCCACAGGCGGAGGGTACCTACATTATCGGTGCCATAGCCCAGGATGGGCATGTCGTAGGGAACGGCCTTCACCGTCATGTCCCCAAAGACCACATCCACCGTATCGGCCTCCCGGCGAATGCTCCAGGGGTCGCCGTACTGCGTCCAGTGGTCGGGGTGCTCGGTTTGGAAGCCCTGCTCGACGCCCTGCTTAAACAGACCGTAGCGGTAGCGGATGCCGTATCCGTCCAGCGGCAGGTTCAAGGTCGCGGCGCTGTCTAGAAAACAGGCGGCAAGGCGGCCAAGGCCGCCGTTTCCCAGTGCGGCATCCTCTATCTCCTCCATGGCAGCCAGACCCGCGCCCTTTTCCTTCAGCAGGGTGTCCAGCTCCCCGGTAAGCCCCAGGCAGAGGAGATTATTGTAGACAGCGCGCCCTACCAGAAACTCCGCCGAGAGGTAGTAGGCGTGGCGGGTATTCCAGTGGCGGGTACGGCTCTCGGCCCAGCGGGGCGCGATTTCGTCCATAACGGCGGCCGATAGCGCCTGATGCAGCTCGGTGGCGCTGGCACCGGCGGGGGTAGTGTGGTAGGGGTGGGCCAGATAGCCCTCCATGGCAGAAATAATTGTTTTGGCTTGCTCGTTCAAAAAAAGTCCTCCTTTTAGCTGGACAACCATAGGTCGCCCCTACAAGTGTGCCGCAGGCAGGCGGCAGTAGGTTTCTGTTTCGTGGCGGAGACGCTCGGCCAGCGCATCGCTGTCAAAGCCGGGCAGGGCACGCCATTTCCAGTTCTTTCCCACGGTGGAGGGCTCATTCATTCTGCCCTCTGTGCCCAGACCCAGCAAATCCTGCATTTGGACAATGGCGGTATCTCCGGCGCTGGCCCACAGCCCCCGCATCATGCCCCAGTGGTAGCCCTCGCTCTCGTTCAGGCGAAGGTATTCCTTGGCGTAGTCCACGTCGGCGGCGGGGGCATTGGCCATCCAGCCCAAAATCGTTTCATTGTCGTGGGTACCGGTGTAACCCACGCAATGTCTCGTGAAGTTATGGGGCAGATAATCCGACCCGGAGCCATCTCGGCTGTCGAAGGCAAACTCCAGCACCTTCATGCCGGGAAAACCCGAGTCCTTTAAAAGCTGACGCACCGACTGGGTAAGGAACCCCAAATCCTCGGCGATAATACGCTGAGGGCCAATGGCGGCCTCCACTGCGCGGAAGAGCTTCATACCCGGCCCTTCGCGCCACACACCAATGCGGGCGTCGGCCGCGCCGTAGGGGATGGCATAGTAGGAATCGAACCCACGGAAGTGATCGATACGGAGCATATCATAAATTTTGCATTGGTATCCAATGCGGCGCACCCACCAGGTATAGCCGTCCCGCTCCATGGCCTCCCAGTCAAAAAGCGGGTTGCCCCAGAGCTGGCCATCTGCGGAAAAGCCGTCAGGCGGACAGCCCGCCACCTCGGTGGGCAGATGGTTTTCGTCCAGCTGGAACTGCTCGGGATTGCCCCAAACGTCCACACTGTCCCCGGAGACGTAGATAGGCAAATCCCCGATGATGTACACGCCCCTGCCGTTAGCATAGCTTTTAAGTGCCCACCACTGGCGGAAAAACAGGTACTGCACCGCCTTCCAGAAGTCACGCTCGGCTCCTGTCTCGCGGCGGGCGGTCTCCAGCGCGGCGGGCTGACGACTGCGGAGATCGGTCTCCCACTCCTGCCAGGGCGCACCGCCGTGTCGCTCTTTTAATGCCATAAAAAAGGCATAATCCTCCAGCCAAAAGGCGTTTTCTGCGCAGAAGGTTTGGTATTCCGGGGCGGGGCTTTTTAAAAAGCGCGCACAGGCAAGCCGGAGTACAGGGTAGCGGGTGCGGTACATCAGGCCGTAGTCTACCGCTTTAGGATCGTCCCCCCAGCTAAGGCTCTCGTACTCCTCCCGCTCCAGGAGACCGTCGGCACAAAGATCGTCTAAATCAATCAGGTAGGGATTACCGGCAAAGGTGGAAAAGGTCTGGTAGGGCGAGTCCCCGAAGCTGGTAGGGCAAATGGGAAGAATCTGCCACCAAGTCTGTCCCGCCGCCGCTAAAAAGTCGGCAAATTTTCGCGCCTGCGCTCCCATGGTGCCGATTCCGCAGGGGGAGGGCAGACTGGTCAGGTGCATCAAAACACCGCTGGTTCTCATTTTGATCATTTCCTCTCAATAGGGTACATGGCCAGTACGCCGGGAGCAGATTCTCCCGCTACAAGGGCCTGACGCTCTCGCCCCCGCGGAGGACAAAGGGCACCCGCTCGTGCACCGCACCCCTCTCCCCGGCAATGTGGGCAAACAGAATTTCCATGCCCCGGTCGGCCATGCGGCGGGCGTCCTGCCCAATGGTAGCCAGCATGGGGGTCATGTAGCTGCCCAGCTCAATGCCGTCAAAGCCCATGACCGAAATGTCCTCCGGTACACGCAGTCCCCGGTCGTGAAGCGCCCGAATAGCACCCACTGCCTGCACATCGGACATGGCGAACACCGCCGTCAGATCGGGCATTTTATCCAGGAGCCTGCCTATGGCGTTATAGCCGCCGCTCATGGCAAAACGGCTCATCTCATGCTGACGGGTTTCATCAAAGGGAATTCCGTAGGCTTGAAATGCTTTCAGACAGCCCCGAAAGCGGGCCGAAGCCGCGTCGGAGGCCCCCATTCTGCCGCCCAGCACAGCAATGCGTCTGTGCCCAAGCTGGGCAAGGTGGCCCACCGCCTTTGCCGCAGCCGTCTCATCGTCGGTGCAGACACTGGACAGGTTGCAAAATCCCAGGCTCTCCGCGCTGTTCGTCACCAAAACGCAGGGCTCGGTAATGGCGGGAAAGCACTCCTTAAAATACTCCAGATTACTGCCCAGAAAGACGATGCCAAGGGGCTTGCGCTCCCGGCTGACTTGGAGCGCCTGACCAATCTCATCGTCGTCCTCGTCGATGTAGTAGACGATACAGGCGTACCCCTTTTCTCTGGAAAGTTCCTGGATACGTTCCACAATGGTGGCAAAGAGCATATTGTGGGTACCCTTAACCACCACGGCGATACCGCTGGAGGCCTGCTGCTTTAAATGCTTGGCGTTGCTATTTAGGCGAAAATGGTGTTCCTCCACCACCGCCATAATCTTCGCTTTGGCCTCAGGCGAAATATTGGTGCTGCCGTTCAGCGCCCGGGAAACGGTGCCCACGGCGTAGCCGGAAAGCCTTGCAATATCTTTGATTGTCATACGGAATCCTTATCCCTTCACCGCGCCGGCTACCATGCCCTTGATAATGTGCTTCTGGCAGAAAAGGTAAAGCACCACAATGGGGAACACAGTGAGCATGATGCAGGCCATCATGGGGCCCATCTCCACACGCCCATAGCTGCCGCGGAAATACTGAATGAGCATGGAAATGGTCTTGTACTTGTTGAGGTCGAGCACCAGCGTGGGAAGCAGGTAGTCGTTCCAGACCCACATAGCCTCTAAAATGCCCACGGAAATGAGGGTTGGCTTGAGCATGGGGAATACGATGTGGAAGTAGGTCTGGATGGGGTTGCAGCCGTCAATCATGCTGGCCTCCTCCACCTCCAGCGGAATACTTTTCATAAACCCGCAGAACATGAATACCGCAAGGCCCGCGCCGAAGCCCAGGTAAATAATGCAGATGTTCCAGGGAGTATTAAGCTTTAACGTATCGGACATGGCAGACAGCGTAAACATGACCATCTGGAAGGGCACCACCATGGAGAACACACACAGAAAGTAAATGCCCTTGGTAATCACATTTTGAACACGGGTGATATACCAGGCCAGCATAGAGCAGCAAATTAAAATCAGCGCCACAGAGGACACCGTGATAAAAAGGGTATACCCAAAGCTCTGGAGAAACCCCTTGGCGCTGACAGCATTGACGTAGTTATCAAGACCGGCAAAGGTCTCGGCGGTGGGCAGCTGGAACGCGCCCGAAGTGGTGATGGCAGTCTCCTTTTTTAAGGAGTTCATAAGGATCATGAAGATGGGATACATGTAGATGACGGATACCACCGTCATAATTACCGTCCAAATGGTGTTGGAGACAGATTTTTTCCTGTTCATTAGCTCTGCACCTCCTTAGAGCGGGTGAGCCGGAGCTGAATCAGTGAAATGGCAACCACCAGCAGGAAGAAGATGACCGCCTTGCTCTGACCAATGCCCTTCCACTGGGGGCCGGAACGGCCGTAGAAGGTTTGGTAGATGTTCAGCGCCAGCATTTCAGAGGCGTGGGCGGGCTCGCCGCCGGTAAGGGCCAGGTTCTGGTCAAACAGTTTAAAGCCATTGGTCAGGGTGAGGAAGGTGCAGATGGTCACCGAGGGCATGACCATGGGGATTTTAATGCGGCGCAGGATCTGGCCGGGGGTGGCTCCGTCAATACGAGCCGCCTCCAGATAGGAGTCGTCAATGCTCTGCAAGCCTGCCACATAGATAATCATCATATAGCCAACCTGCTGCCAGCACATGAGAATGACAAGACCCCAAAATCCGTACCTGGCGTCCAGGTTGAGCAGGGGCTTTTCCAGTAAAACCAGGGCGCAGTTTAAGAGGATCTGCCAAATATAGCCCAGAACAATGCCGCCAATAAGGTTGGGCATGAAAAAGGTAGTGCGGAAGGCATTGGTGCCCCGAATGCCGCGGGTAAGGAGCAGCGCTACGGAAAAGGCCAGTACATTAATAACAATGACCGAAACCACCGTAAAGGCGGCGGTATACCAGAAGGACTGCCCGAAGGACGGGTCGGCCAGCGCCTTTTGGAAGTTGGAAATGCCGACCCAGGTAACGTTTTTGACCGTGGTGAATTTACAGAACGACAAATAGACGCCCTGCGCGAACGGAATGATAAAGCCAATGATGAAGGCTGCCAGCGTGGGCAGCACAAAAATGGGCCAGTAACGCCGGATGGCCTTTTCCATACCATTTCCCCCTTTTTAGCACGATTTAGTAGGAAAGGGGCGAACCATGGGGTTCGCCCCTTAGCCCTAGTGGTCCATCCAGCCAGAAATCAGGATTTGTCTCTGGCAAAATTTTTGCAGGTCTGCGTTGTCGTCCTTGGCGGGCCGCAGCCCGCCCGCGTCCTCCGCTACGGGGCGCTCAACGCTTCTTTTTAGCCGTTTACCATGGCATACTCGGCAGCCCAGCCGTCCACAAAGGCGGAGACGACGCCGTTCCAGTCACCGGTGCCGGCAGAGTAAGCGGTGAGGGCGCTGCCCACGCCGTTTTTCCACTCCTCGGAGGGCATGGTGGGGAAGTTCCAGGACACGGGTGTTTTGCCGGACTCGGTGTAGGCGCGATCCTGCTTAACGAAGAGGTTGGGGGACTCGACAGCATTCTTAAAGGGGATGACGAAGCCCATGTCCTCGCCCATGGCCTTGGTTCCGGTTGCGGAGGTAACACACCAGTAGAGGAAATCAAGGGTGGCCTGGATGTCCTCGGCCTTAGCCTCGCTGGAGACGCACCAGTAGTTCTCGGTGCCGGTGCACAGGCCCTGATCGGCCTCGTCGCCCACGCCCACATAGATGGGAATCATGGCCAGATCGTCATCGGTAAACTTGCCTTCGCCGGTGAGGTTGCCATACTCCCAAGAGCCGTTCTGGAAGAACACGGCCTTGCCGGCCAGGAACTCGTTGCGGGAGTCATCGCCGGTCTTGGCAGAGAGTTCCTTGGGGGAGGCGGTGGAGTTATTGATGTACAAATCCCAGATATTCTTGTAGTTCTCCAGGTAAGTGCCCTTGATGCTGCCGGGGGTCATGCCCTCGGTCTGGTACTCAAAGTAGAGGGGAAGGTTTGCCAGGTGGGTCTTAAAGCGCCAGTCGGAGGACCCATCCATACCTGCGGAGGAGAAGGCGGAGAAGCCCAGCTCGCCGCTGCGGGCAGTGATGTCCTCGGCGACCTTCTTGAGGTCTGCAAAGCTCTTGATGTCATCAATGGTGTACCCGGCCTTCTGGAGCAGGGTCTTGTTGGTAATCAGGCCGTAAGACTCAATGACGTAGGCAATGCCGGCCACCTTGTCGCCGTCCTTGAGGGCGAAATCCTCACTGGTAAGCTCGCCGTAGAGCTTGGAGCCGGAGAGGTCGTAGCAGTAATCTTTCCAGTTCTGAAGACCCACAGGGCCGTTGACCTGGAACAGGGTGGGAGCGTCAGACTTGCCCATCTCGGCCATAAGAGTGGTCTCATACTGGCCGGAGGCTGCGGTTACTACCTTAACAGGTACGCCGGTCTCGGCGGTGTAGGCAGCAGCCAGCTCCTGCCACTGCTGATCCTGCTCGGGCTTAAAGTTTAGATAATAGACCGCACCGGTAGCCTCGGGCTTGCCGGACTCGGCGGGAGTGGGAGCGGGGGATCCGGAGGGAGTGGGGGTGGCAGAACCACCGGTGCCGCCGCAGCCGGCCAACAGGGTAACCATCATCGCGCCGGAAAGTGCAAGAGCAAGCAGTCGTTTCTTCATTGTAAAATCCTCCTATTCGTTTCGGGCTTTCTGGAAACGTTTCATGGAAACGTTTCCATTTCCCCGTGTTTCTATCCTACTCCTCTTTGCTTAAAAATTCAAGTGATTTTTGGGAGCCTTTTTACAACTTTGACGTAACGCTGAATTTTGATAGGGGCATTTTGTACAATGCGCCGGATTTTTTATACAAATTATTTATTATGACCAATTTTTTGTATTATTCACTTATTCCTGTGTGCATGCTTACCTGTTTCTGTTTTGGATCGCCTTTTTTTGTCCAAAATTTAACTTGCATTTTATGTATTTTTCCTGTATAGTTTGTTTACAGCAGAAAAAGTTTTAGTTCTAAAAAATATTTTTTGTGAGGCGATTTTGATGGCAGACAAGCAAACCACGGCTCCCGGCTCCGTCTTTTCCTACAAGGGGATTCCCCCTATAGGACAGCTCGTACCCCTTGGTCTCCAGCACGTGGTGGCGGCCGTAGTGGGTGTTATCACCCCCGCAATCATTATTTCGGGCGTTTGTAACCTCTCCCCTGCGGATAAGACCCTGCTGATTCAGGTCTCCCTCATTTTGACCGCCCTGGCCACCCTGCTCCAGCTGTTTCCCATCTTCCAGCGCATCGGCTCAGGCTTGCCTGTTATTATGGGCATTAGCTTTGCCTATGTTCCCACCCTGCAAGCCATCGGCGCGGACTTCGGTCTAGGCGCAATTTTGGGCGCGCAGATCATCGGCGGCTGTATCGCCATTCTGTTTGGCATCTTTGTTAAGCAGATCCGTGTCCTTTTCCCGCCGCTGGTCACCGGCACGGTCATTTTTACCATCGGCCTTTCCCTCTACTCCACGGCTATTAAGTACATGGCCGGCGGCGCAGGCAGACCCGACTTCGGCGCTTGGCAGAACTGGCTGGTTGCCGGTATTACGCTGGCGGTGGTTTTTGTACTCACCAACTTTACCAAGGGTGTTTTGAAGCTGGGTTCCATTCTCTTCGGCATGATTGCCGGCTATATCGTGGCACTGTGCATGGGCATGGTAAACTTCTCAAGCGTCGGCGCGGCAGGCTGGGTAGCCGTACCCATGCCGATGCACTTTAAAATCGAGTTTGTTCCCGCCGCCTGCATTTCTCTGGGTATTGTGTACATCGTTAATGCCGTGCAGACCATTGGCGACCTCTCCTCCACCACTCTGGGCGGCATGGAGCGCATGCCCACCAACCGTGAGCTCTCTGGCGGCATTATCGGCCAGGGCGTTGCCAGTATCTTCGGTGCCTTCTTCGGAGGACTCCCCACCGCATCTTACAGCCAGAACGTGGGCATTGTCACCGTAAATAAGGTCATTAACCGCGCGGTGTTTACCTTAGCCGCTTTGATTCTGCTGGTGGCCGGCTTTATTCCCAAGTTTTCCGCCCTGCTCACCACCATTCCCCAGGCCGTTATCGGTGGCGCCACCATCTCGGTTTTCGCCACCATTACCATGACCGGTATCCGCATGATTACCTCCGCTAAATTTACCATGCGTAACTCCACCGTTGTGGGTCTGTCCGTGGCGTTGGGCGTGGGCATCACCAGCGTGCAGGGCTGCTTGGCCGGCTTCCCCGCCTGGGTCACTCAGATTTTCGGCAGTTCCTCTGTGGTTATTTCCACTATTGTAGCCATTCTGCTTAACCTCATTCTTCCCAAGGATCCCCCGGACGACAAGGAAGTGGTTGCCGTTAAGATGGAGTCCGATGAAGTGATTGCCGAAGGCGCCCACGCACCCAAGGAGTAATTCTATTTAATGTCCACTGAACAAATGCAGTTTGCGAACCGCATTTGCATAAAGAGCAAAAGCTGCTCTTTATGGTGGCAAAACAGTTCTGTTTTGCCACTTCAGATGCATTGATGACTGTCTGTTTGGATTTGCGGGCACACGCCGCAAATCCAAAGTGCAAGATTTTTTGCCGTGCGCAGCAAAAAACCTTGCACTTGAACAAAACAAAAACAGGGTGAAAGTATTGCTACGACTTGGTTTTTGTTTTGTTCAGCAGACATTATTTAAGGCAAACCCTATATTTTCAGGTTTCTCTGCTCCGCCCATTTGTGTAATGTGAAAACTTTTGACAAACTAACGGGGGAGCCATGGTCACAGACCGTGGCTCCCCCGTTAAAATCAGATATTTTTCTCTTTTTATTCCTTGGCCTCGTCAATGTAGCTGTAAAGGGTGTACTTGGAAATACCAAAAAATTTGCACACCTTATCGCCGGATTTGGTAATGAGGAACGCCCCGGTATCACTCAGGAACTGAATGGCCTTGACCTTGTCCTCCTTGCTCATGAGCGCCACAGGCTTCCCTACCAGGGCCACACTCTGCTCAATCAGCTCGTCTAACAGATCGGAAACGTTGCGGGAAATACGCTCGGGTTCCTCATTCGGGGTTTCCGTAAGGGTAAACTGCTTGAGCATCTCCTCCATGGCAAGCATAAGCGTAATGTCATAGTTAATGGCGAAAACTCCGATGGCTACCCCGTCATCGTCCCTTATGTAAATGGTGGAGGACTTTAAAATCTTGCCGTCCTTGGTTTTGGTCAGGTAGCAGAAGTGATCGTTTAAGGATTCCCGCCCACTGCGCAGGGCCTCCAGCACCACATGGGAGGGGCCGTCCCCTGCCTTGCGCCCGGTAACCTGCCCGTTTTCAATGGCCACGATAGAGCTGTCCTCATCGTTGGAGGTCAAATCGTGAACCACTACCTCGCAGTTGGGGCCAAATTGCTTGGCCAGACCCTTGGCCAGCTGAAATAAAAATTGTAGCATAGATGCGTCCATGGGAGGCACCTCCTTATTTCTTCATTGTACCATAAAAAATAATAAATACAAGAAAAACTGTTTGCCCTAAAAATTTTTTAGATGCATCACAAAAGGATTGATATTTTTTTACTTATGTGGTAACATGAGATTGCAAAAAGTAAGTTATCTGTACACAATAAACAAAATATGGTAGTTGTAGCTGCAACGGAGTGCTGCGCGCACGGGCTGATTTGATATGGCCTGTGTGCGTTTTTGTCATTTTATAAGGAGGAATTACTATGCTACTCATCGGTAACGGCAGACTTATCACCCGGGATCCCCAGCTTCCCTATCTGGAGAGCGGCGCGGTGGTCATCGACGGCGATGCCATCAAGGAGGTGGGCGACTACGCCGCCCTCAAGGCCAAGTACCCTCAGGCCGAGTTTGTGGACGCGCACGGTCAGGTCATTATGCCCGGCCTCATTAACGCCCACACCCACATCTACTCCGGTCTGGCCCGTGGCCTTGCCATTAACGGCAATAACCCCACCAACTTTTTGGAAATCCTAGAGGGCATGTGGTGGAACATTGACCGCCACCTGACTCTGGACGGTACTCGCGCCAGTGCCTACGCCACCGTGCTCGACTGCATCCGGGACGGCGTGACCACTATTTTCGACCACCACGCCAGCTTTGGGGACATCCCCGGCAGCCTGTTCGCCATTAAGGATGTGTGTCAGGAACTGGGCATCCGCGCCAACCTCTGCTACGAGGTCTCCGACCGTGACGGGGAGGAAAAGTCCCTCCAGTCCATTCAGGAGAACGCCGACTTTGCAAGGTGGGCGGCGGCGCAGAATGACGACATGATTTCTGCCATGTTCGGCGGCCATGCCCTCTTTACTATCAGCGACAAGACCTTCGAGCGCATGGTGGAGGCAAATAACGGCTTGACCGGCTTCCACATCCATGTGTCCGAGGGCATGAACGACGTGTACGACTCCATGCAGAAATACGGCACCCGCTCGGTGAACCGTCTCCTTAACCACGGCATTTTGGGTGAAAAGACCATGCTTGGCCACTGTATCCACTTAAATCCCGCCGAGATGGACATCGTGGCCGAGACCAAGACCATGATTGTCAACAACCCAGAGAGCAATATGGGTAACGCCGTGGGCTGCGCCCCGGTGCTCAAGTTCTTTGAGAAGGGCATTACCGTTGGTATGGGCACCGACGCATACACCCACGACATGCTGGAAAGCCTGAAGGTTTTTCTCATTATCCAGCGGCACAACGCCTGCCACCCCAATGTGGCCTGGTGCGAGGCCATGGATATGCTCTTTAAAAATAATGCCAAAATTGCCGCCAAGTACATTAAGAAGCCCCTGGGTATTCTGGCCCCCGGTGCCGCCGCCGACGTGATTGTGATGGACTACAAGCCTTTCACCCCGTTCAGCGATGCCAATATCGACGGACATATGCTCTTTGGCATGATGGGCAAAAACTGCCGCACCACGGTGATTAACGGCAAGGTGCTCTATAAGGATCGGGAGTTCGTGGGTATTGATGAAGAAAAGATCAATGCCTGGACCATGGAGCAGTCGAAGAAGCTCTGGGGCGAACTTAACCACTGCAGCTATTAAAAGAAAAGTTTGGTTTCCGCGACGGCATACTCTTTGCATCTGTTTCGATAATCACCCTTTATTCTTTCTTCCTTGTTAACCGAGGGTTTTTATTCTTTCAAAAAATACTGGAGGTATTTTTATGTCTGACATTATGCGTCCCATTCCCTTTGCCCAGCTAATGAACTGGGTGATGAGCGAGTACGAGAGACACGGCACAATCTTTGGCATTTCCAAAATTGTGAAGCATCAGGACGGCAAGTCCCTGCCCATTTTCAAGGAGAGCATTGAGTCTCCTTTCGGCCCCGCCGCAGGCCCACACACTCAGCTGGCCCAAAACATTATTGCCTCCTACGCCGCAGGCAGCCGCTTCTTCGAGCTCAAAACCGTGCAGATTATGGACGGCGAGGAGCTCTCCAAGTGTGTGCCCAAGCCCTGCATTACCGCAGGTGACGAGTGCTACAACTGCGAGTGGTCTACCGAGCTGACTGTACCGGAGGCCTTTGCCGAGTATGTTAAGGCATGGTTTGCCTGTAAGCTGATTGCCAAGGAATATGGCCTGGGCGACCCGGACAGCTTCGTATTCAACATGTCGGTGGGCTATGACCTGGCCGGTATTAAGAGTGAGAAAATCGACAAGTACATCGAGGGTATGAAAAACGCCGAAGGTAGCGAGGTCTGGAACGAGTGCATGAACTGGGCCGTCGCCAACGCATCCGCCTTCCAAAACTTAGATGCCGATTACATTCGGGGCATTTCCCCCAAGGTGTCCGCCTCCATTACCGAGTCCACGCTCCACGGCTGTCCTCCCGACGAGATTGAGCGCATTGCCACCTACCTCATTGAGGAGAAGGGCCTGAACACCTACGTCAAGTGCAACCCCACTCTGCTGGGCTACGAGTTTGCCCGCAAAACCTTGGACGGTCTGGGGTACGACTATATTCAGTTTGACGACCACCACTTTAAGGAGGACCTCCAGAAGGAAGATGCGTTCCCCATGTTCCGCCGCCTCATCGACCTGACGAAAGCTAAGGGTCTGGAGTTCGGCGTGAAGCTGACCAACACCTTCCCTGTGGACGTGGCCGCAGGCGAACTGCCCTCCCAGGAGATGTACATGTCTGGCCGCTCCCTCTACCCCCTGACCATCTCCCTTGCCGCTATTATCTCCAAGGAGTTTGACGGCAAGCTGCGTATTTCTTACTCGGGCGGCGCGGACTTTAGTAACATTGAAAGCCTGTTCTCTGCCGGCATCTGGCCCATTACCATGGCCACCACCGTTTTGAAGCCCGGCGGCTATGAGCGCTTTAGCCAGATTGGCGAGCTGCTCATGGGCAAGGGCACAGGCGCTTTCGCCGGGGTAGACGTTGCCAAGGTAGCGGCACTTGCCGCCAGCGTTTCCACCGAGGCCCACTATCAAAAGCCCATCAAGCCCCTGCCCAACCGTAAAAACGGTCGCCAGGTACCCCTGATCGACTGCTTTGATTCTCCCTGCCGCTCCGGCTGCCCCATCGAGCAGGATATTCCCGCCTATCTCATGCGGGCCGGCCAGGGCAATTATGAGGAAGCGCTGGAGATTATTCTCCGCCGCAACGCCCTTCCCTTTATTACGGGCACCATCTGCCCCCACCACTGCGGGGATAAGTGTATGCGCAATTACTACGAGGATTCGGTACACATCCGTAACGTCAAGCTGGAGTGCGCCACCCAAGCCTACAAGACCCTGCTGCCCAAGCTGAAGGCTAAGCCCGGCGTGGAGGGCAAGAAGGTGGCCATTGTGGGCGGCGGTCCCGCCGGTATCGCGGCTGCCTTCTTCCTGGCTCGTGAAGGGATAAGCGTCACCGTTTTGGAGCGAAAGGACACGCTGGGCGGCATTGTACGCCACGTCATTCCCGAGTTCCGCATTCCGGCAGACGCCATTGACAGCGATATTGCCCTTGCCAAGGCCATGGGCGCAAGGTTCCAGACCGGAACCGAGGTTCAGTCTGCTGCCGAGCTGAAGGCACAGGGCTATACCCATGTGATTTTTGCCACCGGTGCGTGGATGCCGGGGGACGCTCGGCTGGAGTACGGCCAGGCTATGAACGTCATTGCATTCCTGGAAACGGCGAAATCCGCCCCCGCCGAACTGAATCTTGGCAATGATGTGGTCATTATCGGCGGCGGCAACACCGCCATGGACGCCGCTCGGGTTGCCAAGCGCATGGGCGCGGCAAATGTTCGTCTGGTCTATCGCCGCACCAAGCGTTATATGCCCGCCGACGAGGAGGAACTTGCCCTTGCTCTGGAGGACGGTGTGGAGTTCCTGGAGCTTCTGGCCCCTGTGGGCGTGAAGGACGGCATTTTGAAGTGTAACGTTATGGAGCTGGGCGCTCCCGACGCGTCCGGCCGCCGCTCCCCCATGGAGACCGGCAAGACCGTGGACGTTCCCGCCTCCACCGTAATTACCGCCGTGGGCGAGTTGGTGGATTCCGACCTCTTTACCGCCAACGGTATTCAGCTCGACAAGCGTGGTAAGGCGCTGGTTGCTGAGAGCATGGAGACCAACCTTCCCGGCGTGTATGTGGTGGGCGACGCTCGCCGCGGCCCCGCCACCGTGGTAGAGGCCATTGCCGATGCTACCGCCGCCGCCGTTGCCATTGCCGGGTTTGACCCCGACTCTGAGGTGGAGAAGAACATTTCGGACGATTACGACAAGCCCAAGAACAAGCACGGAAATCTGTGCGCCGACTGCGATCCCGCCCACGACAAGCGCTGCCTGGGCTGCTCTACCGTCTGTGAGACCTGCACCGAGGTCTGCCCCAACCGTGCCAACATTACCGTCACTGTGCCCGGCAAGCGGATGCGCCAAATTGTCCATGTGGACGGCATGTGCAACGAATGCGGCAACTGCGCCATTTTCTGTCCCTATGACAGCCGCCCCTACAAGGATAAATTCACCCTGTTCTGGAGCAGCGAGGACTTTGAGAACAGCGAGAACGACGGCTGGCTGCCGAAGGGTGACGGCAGCGGCGTATGCGCGGTACGTCTGGGCGGCAGCGTTAAGGAGTACGACGTTACCGACGAGAAGTGCGGTCTCTTCGAGGATCTCCGCCAGCTTATTCTGGCGGTTCGCAAGGATTACGGCTATCTGGTAAGATAAAAAAGGCCCTTGGAACGAAGCCACAGGCAAGCCCAGCCCCTCCCGCTAAGGGGGGCCGGGCTTGCCCGCAAGATGTATAAAGCATGACAGAGAAATGAGGAGCAGGTATGCAGGCACAGCAGACATTCAAGCGGTATCTGATTTTTTTGGCAGGTGCGTTTATCTGCGCCCTAGGCATTGGATTTATTTCACGGGCAGCTTTGGGCACCTCGCCCCTGTCCAGCATTGCCTTTGTGCTCAGTCTGGCTACTCCCGTTAAAATGGGTGCCTATACCTTTGCCTGCAACATGTTTTTTCTGGTGCTGGAGGCCATACTTCGCCGCCGAATTGGCTGGTATCAAGCCCTTCAAGTGGCTGCTACCCTGTTCTTCAGCCTGTGCATCGACTTTGCTCTCTGGCTTATTCCTACCCAATTAAACGGCCCGCTGCCCATGAAGCTTCTTTTTCTGGTCATCGGCTGCCCCATTATGGCTTTTGGTATTACGCTGGAAGTCTTTGGCGGTGTGCTGATGCTGCCCGGTGAAGGCGTTGTAAAGGCACTCGCCGAAAAATCAGGTCAGGAGTTTGGTAACGTAAAGGTAGTCTTTGACTGTATCCTTACTCTCATCGCCGCCGCCATTGCGCTGGTCGCCTTTCACCGTCTCAACGGGGTGGGTGTGGGTACACTGGTCTCCGCCCTGGCAGTGGGACAGTGTGTAAAGCTGTACAGCCATAAGCTCATCGGCTTTCGGACATGGGTGGCCGCGTAAATGCCTTCAGGCGATACCATGTTCCGGTACGGCACGGCATCCCTGCCGCGCCGTAATTCATATCCCCCGCGGTTGCGCTTAACCCTGAAGCGCGGCCTTTCCGCATGTAAAAAACTGCCCGGTCAAAATGACCGGGCAGTTTTTCTCAGGTTTGTTTTAATCGTCCCAATCTGCGTAATCATCATACTCGGAGTGATGGCAGCAGCAAAGGTTCTTCTCTGCCAGCTTATTACGGATGGCACCAAAAAACTCGGTAATTTTGTCCCAGTAAGCAATTACGCAGCAGGCAGTAGCCATCACAGTCAGGGAGATGGCTACAATTTTGAGTACAAAACGGGCAACTTTCATGTGCGGTCGCCTCCTCATAGAAAGATAGTTATAGTGTACACGCTTTTCACAGAAATTACAATCACCACCGTAAACTTTTTCCCTTGTAATTTCCACGAAAATAGAATAAAATATAGGCACGAATGAAAAGAAATAACTCTAGAAGCGCGAGCGTAGGCGCATAGGAGAGATAACGACGGAGCGGAGCGAAATTTGTTAAGCCGCTATACG
>CAZDDZ010000003.1:74711-75367 GCA_964504285.1 uncultured Pseudoflavonifractor sp. | reverse complement strand
GCTGGACAAATTTTGCACAGTCGCAGGAGTTATCCACCCGTAATGCGCCCAACGCGAGCGTGACACAGAAGCGCGAGCGTAGGCGCATAGGGGAGATAACGACGGAGCGGAGCGAAATTGGGGAAGCCGCAAAGCGGCTGGACAAATTTTGCACAGTCGCAGGAGTTATCCACCCGTAATGCGCCCAACGCAAGCGTGACAACGCTTACCCCTCACAGAAAGGAAGGTCCCTATGAAGCTGCAAACCGAAAAGGGCGAAATCCGCATCAGCAGTGATGTGTTCTCCAACATTACCGGCGGCGCCGCCACCAACTGCTACGGCGTAAAGGGCATGGCTGTCCGCTCCGCTACCGACGGACTGGTTCACCTGCTGCGCCGCGAGTCTATGGCAAAAGGCGTCAAGGTTACCTATCACGACGATAACTCCGTTTCCATTGAGCTCCACATCATTGTGGACAATGGCGTTAATCTCACTGCCATTTCCCGCTCTATTATGGAACGGGTCAAGTATGATGTCAGCCGTACCACCGGCGCAGAGGTCCGCAATGTGGATGTTTGCATTGACTCGATGATTATTGGTTAAGAAGCGTGCGCGTAGGCGCATAGGGGAGATAATGACGGAGCGGAGCGAAATTTGGGAAGCCGCTATACGGCTG
>CAZDDZ010000003.1:67815-74611 GCA_964504285.1 uncultured Pseudoflavonifractor sp. | reverse complement strand
GACAAATTTTGCACAGTCGCAGGAGTTATCGACCCGTAATGCGCCCAACGTGAGCATGACACCGAAGCGTGAGCGTAGGCGCATAGGGGAGATAACGACGGAGCGGAGCGAAATTTGGGAAGCCGCTATACGGCTGGACAAATTTTGCACAGTCGCAGGAGTTATCGACCCGTAATGCGCCCAACGTGAGCGTGACACGGCTAAGAAAGAAAGGAACTATCAACATGAGAGAGACCATTGACGGACTGCTGTTTCAGCGCATGGTTATCCACGCTGCAGCTGCCATCAATATACAGAAGCAGCCCATTAATGAGCTAAATGTATTCCCCGTGCCCGACGGCGACACCGGCACCAACATGGGCCTGACTATGAGCGCCGCCGCTGCAGAGATGCACAAAAAGCAAACTGATACCGTGGGCGAGGCTGCCGCTATGAATGCCTCCGCTCTTCTTCGCGGTGCGCGCGGCAATTCGGGCGTAATCCTCTCCTTGCTGTTCCGTGGCTTTTCCAAGGCCGTCAAGGATAAGGATACTATTGACGGCCGCGACCTGGCTGTGGCGCTGGATTACGGTGTAGCCGCCGCCTACAAGGCCGTGATGAAGCCTGCCGAGGGCACTATCCTTACCGTTTCCCGCCTGGCAGCCGCACATGCCGCCGCTACCGCCCGAGAGGATAATAATGCCGAGCTTGTGCTGGAGGCCGCCATTAAAGAGGGCTATGTGGCCCTTGCCGACACCATTAATCAAAACCCTGTGCTTAAAAAGGCCGGCGTAGTAGACGCAGGCGGCAAGGGCTTCTTGGTCATTCTGGAAGGTATGCTGGATGAAATCCGGGGTGTGCCTCTGCCCGAGGGTACGGAAGAAATTGCCCCCCCAGCCAAGGATAAAGCCAACTTTGGCACCTTCTCCACTGAGGAAATTAAGTTTGGCTACTGCACCGAATTTATTTGCTCCCGTGACACCAAAAAGGACCCGGAGGCACTCCGTGGCTTCCTGAACGCACTGGGCGACAGTCTGGTGCTGGTGGACGATGATGACATTATTAAGGTGCACGTTCACACCAATAACCCTGGCCGCGTGCTGGAGGAGGCGCTGACCTATGGTGCGCTTCAGACCGTAAAGATTGAGAATATGCGCAATCAGCACTCCGAAATTTTGGAGGAAAACGGCGGCGTGGGTGCGGAGAAAAGCGCCGAGCATAAGGTTGCAGCACCGGAAAAAATGTACGGCTTTGTCTCGGTCTGCGCCGGCGAGGGTCTTGCCGCCGTGTTCCAGGACTTAGGCGCTGACGGTATTATTTCAGGTGGGCAGACCATGAATCCCTCCACCGATGATATTCTCCGTGAGATTGACGGAACCCCTGCCGAAATCGTCTTTGTGCTTCCCAACAACAAGAATATTATTATGGCTGCCGAGCAGTGCATCTCTCTGGTAGAGGGCAAAAAGGTTGTGGTTTTGCCCAGCAAAACGGTGCCCCAGGGCATTTCCGCCATGCTCTCCTTCGACCCTGACGCCTCTGTGGAGGACAACACCGCCGCTATGACCGAGGCGCTGAGCCGTGTGTCCACCAGCGAGATTACCTATGCTGCCCGCAACTCCGACTTTGACGGCTTTGCCATTAAGGAAGGCGATTACCTGGCCCTGGCCGAGCATCAGCTCTTTGGCACTGACCGGAATATCGACAAGCTTCTCAAGCGGCTTGCTAAGGCTGACGCTCAGCAGAACGCCGAGTTTATCACCATCTTTTATGGTGAGGATGTAACCGAAAAGGATGCGCAGGAGGCCCTGGCGCTTTTCCAAAAGCTTTGCCCCAAGGCTGAAATCACCCTCCTTTCCGGCGGTCAGCCCGTGTACTACTATATGATTTCCGCGGAGTAATCCAACGAATAAGACAGCAAGAAGCCGTCCCCGATGGGGACGGCTTCTTGTTTTACAGCACCTTGGATAAAAATTCTATGGTACGCGGCTCTTTGGGGTTTGCAAAGAATTCCTGCGGGGTATTTTGCTCCAGGATTTTGCCGCCATCCATAAAGAGAACCCGTGTACCCACCTCACGGGCAAAGCCCATCTCGTGGGTAACCACTACCATGGTCATGCCCTCGTTGGCCAGCTCCTTCATGACCTCCAGCACCTCGCCCACCATCTCGGGGTCTAAGGCGGAGGTAGGCTCATCAAAAAGCATGAGCTTGGGCTTCATGGCCAAAGCCCGCACAATGGCGATACGCTGCTTCTGCCCGCCCGAAAGCTGGGCGGGATAGCCCTCGCCTCGGTCGCCCAAGCCCACTCGGTCCAGAAGGCGCTGCGCCTCCGCATCGGCCTCCTCCTGACTCATTAGCCCAGTCTGTACGGGAGCAAGGGTAATATTCTTGCGGATGGTCATATTGGGGAACAGGTTAAAATGCTGAAACACCATGCCCATTTGCCGCCGCACCACGTTGATGTCGGTCTTTTTATCGTTAACTACCGTACCCTCAAAGGTAATGGTACCCTTTGTGGGGGTCTCCAACAGGTTTAGGCAGCGCAGGAAGGTGGACTTTCCGGAGCCGGATGGCCCGATGACCACAACCTTCTCCCCCTGCCCAATATGCTCGGAAATATCGTCCAGCACTAGGTGCTTTCCAAAGGACTTAGAGAGATGACTAACGTCGATCACTTTCCCGCAGCCTCCTTTCCATATGGCCGAAAATTTTGGACAGGGTGGTGGTAATCATAAGATAGACCACCGCAATAATAATGAGAGGGGCCATTGCATCCATAGTGCGGCTCTGGATGGTAGAGTAAGCCTTGGTAAGGTCCTGCATTCCAATGTACCCTACCACGGCGGTCTCCTTCACTAAAACAATAAACTCGCTGGCATAGGTGGGCAGACAGTTTTTAATGCCCTGCGGAAAAATAATGTGCCGCATTGTCTGAAAACGGGTAAGACCCAGACTGCGCCCCGCTTCCATCTGTCCCGGATCCACCGAAGCGATTCCAGAACGGAATATTTCAGCCACATATGCCGTTGAGTTTAAAGCAAATGCTACAATTGCCACCGCCAGCTTGTTGTTCCAGGAAATTAGAATGACGTTATAGATGATCAGCAGCTGCACCATCACCGGAATACCGCGAATAATGTCGATGTAAATTTGGGCGGGTGTGCTTAAAAAACGGTGCCGGGAGAGCTTCATCAGGCAGACAAGCATACCCAGGACGGTGCTGATGCAGATAGCTCCTGCCGTAATAGACAGTGTCTGCCCCAGACCGGACAGGTAAAACTGCCACCGGTCGGCATAAAAAAACGCCTGATAAAATTTGTTACCTATATCGGTCCAAAACATGATGATTCCGTCCAAAGAACAATCATCCTCCTTTATAAAGCAAACGTGAGCCTGCGCCATATCCTACGGCGCAGGCTTCACGCGTTGTCATCCTTTACTCTTACTTGAGCACCACAATGGCCTGGGTGGCCTCATAGTAGTTGTCAGTAAAGTCCATAACCAGCAGCTTCTCCTCAGTTATGGAAAGTCCGGCGGCCAGGAAGTCCACACGGCCGGACTGGAGGGCGGCGGGCAGGGCGTCAAAGTCCATGTTCTCAATGGTCAGGTCGTAGCCCATGGTGGCGCAGAGGTACTTGGCAAAATCCACGTCAAATCCGGCCAGCTCACCGTCATCGCCCACATACTCAAAGGGCTCAAATTCAGCGTTAGTACCCATGGTCAGAGCACCCTTGGAAGTGTAGGCGGGCAGTTCGGGCAGGGTCACATCCTCGCCGGAGATGTGCTTTTGCACCAAAAGCTCAAAGGTGCCGTTGTCTTTCAGTGTCTGCATGGCAGCGTTAAACTCGGCGGTCAAAGCACTGTCCTTGGGCACGCCGATGGCGTAGGATTCCTTCTCCTCGGATACGCCGAAGGGCAGGAGCATCAGCTTTTCTGCGTTCACGTCCACCAGCTTCTGGGCGGGCAGAGAGTCCACCACTACGCAGTCCACACGGCCATTGAGCAGCTCCATGCCGCAGGCGGTGACTGCCTTAAAGCGGGAAACCTGGGTATCCTTAATTTCGCTGGCCTTTGCATCACCGGTGGTGCCCTCCTGTACGGCAATTTTCTTGCCTTCCAGATCGGCTGCGGAGGTCCAGGCAGACGCGGCGGAGGGTGCGCCTTGGCCGCCGGTTTGACCGCCGGAGCAGGCGGCCAGCAGGGTAATACTCATAGCCAGACTCAGGCCCAGCGCAAGGACTTTCTGAATGTGTTTCATATTTATTCTCTCCTCATTGTTTCCTGTCATTGGATGATAACAGGATTATACACTCATTCTCTGAATAACGCAAGCCTTTTTTGCATATTTGTTGGTTTAGCACGATTCCGCATGAATGTATATTCATTTTAATGCAGATTAACAAAAGAACACCACCATACAGAGGGCGGGTATCCCTAATTCCATTCCGTATTATTTCACCGGCAGAGTACGAGTTTGTGGTTGGGTAGTACAGCGGTAGGATACGGCGGCGCTTCTTATACGGTTAAACCGAAACTATGCTTCCTCCACATGCAAAAGGGACCGGCCAATCGGCCGGTCCCTTTGGTTTTAATTTACTTCTTGGTAGCGTAACCGAAGATGTAGTAGCCCAGCGGGGTGTAGAACACACCGTCGATGCTGGGATCAAGCATGCACTTGTTGGTGTAGAAGTAGATGGGACCCAGAGCCCAATCCTGGCCGATGATGATGTCCTCGGCACGATGGAGAGCTTCCATACGCTTGGCGGGGTCAGCAGTGGACTTAGCCTCCTTGATAGCGGCATCGTACTCGGCATTGGAGTACTGGGCGTCGTTGTTACCGCCGCCGGTGAGCCACATGTCCAGGAAGGAGATGGGATCGTTGTAGTCGGCAATCCAGCCGTTACGGGCGATGGAATAATCACCCTTCTTACGGGACTCCAGGAAGGAAGCCCAGTCCTGGTTCTGCAGCTGCACGTCAACACCCAGCTCGGTCTTCCACATCTGCTGGAGGGCCTCGCCTACGGCGCGGTGAGCGTCGGAGGTATTGTACAGGTAGGTAACAACGGGGAAGCCCTTGCCGCCCTCATAGCCAGCCTCCTTGAGAAGCTCACGAGCCTTCTCGCAGTTGGCCTGATAGGTGGCATCATCCAGGGGAGCCTGCCAGTAATCGCCACCGGTGGTGCGGAAGTCCGCGCCGTTGGCGCCGTCCTTGTCGGCTACGCCGGCGGGCACAAAGCCAGTGGCGGGAACCTGACCGGTCTGGGTAACCTGCTCCACGATGTACTTGGAGTCAATGGCCAGAGTAAAGGCCTGACGAACCTTGGCGTTATCGAAGGGAGCCTTCTGGGTCTGATAGCAGACATAGTAGGTGCCAATGTAGTCCATGATGTAGAGGGAGCCGTCGTTGATCAGGCTGGGGATTTCGTCAACAGGCATATCCTCGATGAACTGCAGGCTGCCGGACTTAAAGTTAGCCAGCATGGCGTTGTTGTCTTCCATCAGCTGGAAGGTAATGGTCTCGGGCCCGAGGTTAGCCGCATCGTAGTGGTTCTCGTTGGGCACAGCCTTGATGTAGGAGTCATGCACCCACTCGGCCATCTTCCAGGGGCCGTTGCCCACATACTTGCCGTTGCGGGTCCAGTTCTCGGGATCAGCATCCACGATGTCCTGGCGAACGGGGAAAGTAGCGGGGAAAGCAGCAATTTCCAGGAAGTAGGGGCAGTCATAGGTCAGAACGACCTCGAAGGTCTGGTCGTCGGGGGCGGAAACAGCCAGGGCAGAGGGGTCGGCAGTGCCGCCGTTTACCTCGTCATAGCCCTTGACCATGTCGATCATGTAGCAGTAGTCGGCAACGGTCTTGGGGTTGGCCAGGCGCTGCCAGGTGTACACAAAGTCATTGGCGGTAACGGGCTGACCGTCAGACCACTTAGCGTCGGAACGAATCTTAAAGGTATAAGTAACCTCGCCATCGGCATTGGGCTCACTCTTGGTGTAGCTCTCAGCCTGACCGGGAACCAGAGTGGCATAGTTAATGCCCTCGGCATCAGGCACGTCATTGCCGCTGTCAGACCACTTCATGAGGCCCTCGAAGAAGTGCTGAAGCATCACGGCGCCGTCAACAGCAGAGTTGAGGGCGGGGTCAATGCTCTGGGGCTCGGAAGCCAGGCAGACGGCCAGATTCTTGCCGTCATAGCTGCCGGCGGCAGGAGTGACCACAGGTGCATCACTGTTGGAGGGTGCGGGGGTAGCGGAAGGAGAAGTGCTGGGCTTGTCGCCGCCACCGGCACAGCCGGCCAGCAGGCCGAGCGTCATAACGCCGGCAAGAAGCAGAGACAGGAGCTTCTTGGTCTTTTTCATTGTTGTACCTCCCAAATCATTTTGTATCGTTACGCCATGGGGCGTGATACACAAGATAAATTTCCCCTCTCGGGGAGATGAAAACATCCATAGGAATTTTCATCATGACATGTTGGTATTATACCACGGCGCTTTTGCAATGTAAAGCAAATTGTTTCTAAAATATGAACTGTTGCAACAAATGTTTTTGTTATAAAGATGGTTGTCCTCTGCTCGTGCACATTTTTCTTTAAGATGTAACGCCCTGACTTACTGCCACAGCCTTTTGGCAGGCAAGTCAGGGCGTTACATGCAGTTAATAAAACATCAACACTTTCAAGCAGGTTGACAAACTGACACCAAATATCACAAATTTCAACGGTGCGTCAAGAAAAGAGAACTGCTTAAACCCTTGAACGCCGCTTTCGCGGCGGCTCGCTGACTCTCGCAGGAGCACGCCATTAGGAGTAGCACTCCGCCCGC
>CAZDDZ010000003.1:0-67715 GCA_964504285.1 uncultured Pseudoflavonifractor sp. | reverse complement strand
CTAAAGCCGTCCTTACCCTAACAAATGGCAGGCCGCCCAGTGGCCGGGGGCGTGCCGCCCATAAGGCTTACGCCTTATGGGTACCCATTTTTTATCTGCTCGGGCGAAGTAAATTCGCCCGGCATCAAGGTTTGCTTTGCAAACCCTTGAACGCCGCTTCCGCGGCGGCTCGCTGACCCTCGCAGGAGCACGCCATTAGGGGTAGCACTCCGCCCGCCTAAAGCCGTCCTTACCCTAACAAATGGCAGGCCGCCCAGTGGCCGGGGGCGTGCTCCTTAAATTCGGGCACCTGCTGCTTGCACTGCTCGGTGGCATAGGGGCAGCGAGTATGGAACCGACAGCCGGAGGGAGGATTCATGGGGGAGGGGATATCGCCCTCAAGCACAATGCGCTGACGGGACTTGGACACCTCGGGGTCGGGTACCGGCACAGCGGAAAGAAGGGTCTTGGTGTAGGGGTGAATGGGGTTTTTATTCAGCTCATAGCTCTCGCCCAACTCCACCATGGTACCCAGATACATCACGCCAATGCGGTTAGAAATATGCCGAACCACACTGAGGTCATGGGCAATAAACAGGTAGGTAAGACCCAAATCCTGCTGCATATCCTCCAGCATGTTCACCACTTGGGACTGGATGGATACGTCCAACGCGGAGATTGGCTCATCACAGACGATAAACTCGGGCTTGACCGCCAGGGCGCGGGCAATGCCGACGCGCTGCTGCTGGCCGCCGGAGAACTCATGAGGATAGCGGTTGGCATGTTCGGTATTTAGGCCCACCTGTGAGAGAAGCTCCTTAATGCGATCAGTACGCTCGGCCTTGTTGTCGCAAAGCTTGTGAATATCCAGTGCCTCACCGATAATCTCGCCCACCGTCATGCGGGGGTCCAACGAGGCGGAGGGGTCCTGGAAGATAATCTGCATCTTGCGACGGAAGGGGAGCATATTGACAGCCTGGGGCTTGGGCACTCTTTTTTTGACCAGCTGACCCTTTTCGTCCAGCTTAAAGGGATCGCTCCCCTCAAAAATAGTCTGGCCGTCATAGACAATTTTACCGGAGGTAGGCTCATGAAGCCGGAGAATGGTGCGGCCCAGGGTGGTCTTGCCGCAGCCCGACTCACCAACGAGGCCAAGGGTCTCGCCCTTTTTAATATAGAGGGAGACATTCTCAACAGCCTGAACACCAGGTCCCTTGGTGCCCTTAACAGGGAAGTATTTCTTTAGGTTCTGTACTTCCAGCAGCACTTTATCCTCAGCCATTGGTCTCCACCTCCTTGTTCTGTTCGGCCACCCGGAGCCAGCAGGCCGACCGGTGGTTTTCGCCCAGCTCCACATAAGGTGGCATTTGCTTCAGGCAGATTTTCATGGCGTGCTCACACCGTGGGGCAAAGGGACAGCCCGCGGGGGGGTTGAGCATGTCAACAGGGGTACCCTCAATGGGAATCAGACGCTCATACTCCTCTGCGTCCACACGGGGCATGGAGCGGAGCAGTCCCACGGTATAGGGGTGGCCCGGTTTATAGAAAATATCGTTTACAGGGCCTTGCTCCACAATCTTGCCGGCATACATAACGCTGACCTTATCGCAGACCTCGGCCACCACGCCCAGGTTGTGGGTAATAAAGATAATGCCCATTTTGGTCTTTTTCTGAAGGCTCTTCATCAGCTCCAGAATCTGGGCCTGAATGGTTACATCCAGGGCGGTGGTCGGCTCGTCAGCAATGAGGAGCTTGGGGTGGCAAATCAGGCCCATGGCAATCATCACACGCTGGCGCATACCGCCGGAAAATTCGTGTGGGTACTGCTTCATGCGCTTTTCCACATTGTTAATGCCCACCAGCTCCAGCATTTCCATGGCCTGCTTTCCGGCCTCTGCCGTGGAGATGGACTTGTCGTGCGCCCGCAGCGCTTCAATGAGCTGGTTACCCACGGTGTAAACAGGGTTTAGGCAGGTCATGGGGTTCTGGAAGATCATAGAAACTTCCTTGCCCCGGAAATCAGTCATTTCGTCGGCGGACTTGGCCAGCACGTCCTGCCCCTCGAAGGTAATAGAGCCGCCGATAACCTTGCCGGGTGACTGGAGCAGGCCCATAATGGAGTAAGCCTCCACACTCTTGCCGGAGCCCGACTCGCCCACCACGCCCATGACCTCGCCGTAGCTCAGGTCATAGGAGATACCGCCCACGGCCTTAACCTCGCCTGCGGGGGTAAAGAAGGAGACCTTCAGGTCTTTGACCTCCAGGAGTTTTCCGTTTTGATTATTCTCAGTCATGTTGTCTCCTCCTCTCTTATTTCTTCAGTCTCGGGTCCAGAGCGTCCCGCAGACCATCACCAAAGAGGTTGAAGGAGAGGATCATGATGCTCAGGATAATCGCCGGGAAAATCAGGCGGTAGGGATAGGTGTACATGCCCATCAGGGCTTCGGAGGCCATATAGCCCAGGCTGGTCATGGGCGCGGAAACGCCCACACCCAGGAAGGACAGGAAGGACTCCAGGAAAATAGCGGAGGGAATTTGCAGGCAGGTGGTAACCACCAGCTGCCCAATGCAGTTGGGCAGCAGATGCTTTTTAATGATGCGTCCGCTGGACGCGCCCAGGGCGCGGGCGGCGGTAACATATTCCTGCTGCTTAATCTGGAGTACCTGGCCGCGAATGATACGGCTCATGGACACCCAGTAGAGCATAGCAAAGGCCATAAACATGGAAATAAGGTTTGCGCCAAGCACGGTGGCAAGACCGCTCAGGCCGCCGCCGCCGCTCATATATGCCTCCAGCGGGCCCTTCAGCATGGAGGAAAGAAGCAGAATAACTAGCACCTCGGGTACCGAGTAAATAATTTCCACAATGCGCTGCATGACGACGTCAACTTTGCCGCCGAAGTAACCGGAAATCGAACCGTAGGTCGCGCCGATCACCAGCACCAGCAACGCGGCGCAAACACCCACCAGCATGGAGACCCGGGTACCGATCATTACGCGAACCATAATGTCACGGCCAAATTTATCGGTACCAAAGAGGTGAGGAAATACCTTTTCGCCGTTCTCCATCCGCTGGAGCTCGCCGTTAGAGTAGCCGCCGATTTTGGCGCGGATACCCAGCTTCTGCCGTACCTGTGCCTCGGTAAGCACCTCGCCCGACTCGTTGGCGGACTCTGCGGCTGCCTTGGCCTGACCGCGAATCTTTGCAATAGCCACGGGGGAAAGGGTCTCACCCTTGGCTGCCGCCTCGTCAATGGCGCGCTGTACGGCGGTTTCGGGATCCAGCACCTCGCCGCCGCTGTGGGCGGCCAGCTCCTCGGCTACCCGGTTCTGATCGGCCAGGGTATAGTGCCACGGGTGGAGGTTCTCTCCGCCCTTATTAAACTGCTCGTAGCCGTAGGGCACAATCATGGGGCCCACAAAGGCGAACAGGATAATAACCACCAAAACGCCCAGCGCCACCATGGCCACCGTGTTCTTGCGCAGCCGCCGCCAGGCATCGGCCCAGTAGGATACGCTCTTGCGCTGCTGAATAAAATCTTCCTTCTCCTCGCTGGTAGCGGGAGCGAAGTCCTCCGGCTTGAGGTTGTTCCACTCCAGAATCGGTTCTACATCCACCTGGAGGGAGCCTATGGGGCAGCGCTTCATCTTCTTTTCTCTTGCCACGCTTAGTTACCCCCCTTAGACAAATTGATACGGGGATCGACCACTTTGTAAAGAAGGTCTACCACCAGGTTCATTACAACAATAAAGGACGCCAGGAAAATAACGGTGCCCATAATCAGCGGATAGTCCAGCGCCTGAATACTGGCAATAAAGAACTTGCCCAGACCGGGAATGCCGAAAACCTTCTCAACCACAAAGCCGCCGCACAGGGTAAAGGCGGTCAGCGGCCCAAGGTAGGTGATTACGGGGATGACCGCGTTGCGCAGGGCGTGCTTAAAGAGAATTTTGCCAGTTTTCAGACCCTTCGCCCGGGCGGTCTTAATGTATTCCTGATTGACCGCGTCCAGCATGGACGACCGGGTCAGCCGAGCGGTATAACACATGGGATAGAGACCCAGGCAGAAGCAGGGCAGTACATAGCCGATTGCGCCGTTCGCCTCGTTAAACGTACCCGGGAATATGGTAAGTGACGGAACACCTCCGCAGAATAGTATCATCAGCACCGTCGCCACTACGAAACCGGGCAGCGAAACGCCCAAGGTACAGACCACCCGCAGAATACTGTCGGTCATCTTGCCCCGGCGATAGGCGGCCAGACAGCCCAGGGGAATACCCACCGCCACAGCCCAAACCAGGGAGATTACACCAATTTTAGCCGAAATAGGAAACTTTTCGGTAATAATATCCATGACGGGCCGGTTCTTCTGAGTCTTAATGGACACGCCGAAATCGCCCTGAAGCAGCTTGCCCATATAAATGGCATACTGCTCGGGGACGGACTTATCTAAGCCGTATTTTTTGTTGAGCTCATCAATCACGCTCTGGGGCGGATTCTTTTCAGCCAGCCAGGGGTTGCCCGGAGCGGCCTGCATTAGGCCGAAGGTAATGGTCGCCACGATGAACACCGTGAGAACCGCCATCAGCACACGTTTCAAAACAAATTTTGCCATCTCTTCACTTCCTAATCGCTGTTTCCCTATCCGCCCGGCCCATGTCTTTTTCGGCTGCCACCCAAAAGGGGCACATGCCCGGAGAATAAAAATGGTCTGTTTATTTTATCCCACAATTCCCTATCCGTCAAGGGCAAAGGCTGGGTGAATTGATGGATAAGACGGCAAATCTTGCATATGTTCTCCAGTGGTGGACTTATATATGCAATAATGTCCACCAATTATTTCGCAAGAGAGAAACATTTGTGCGCTGTGGGCAATACCGTTTTTAAAAAACCCCCTATTTAAGGAAATCAAGGGCTTTTCTTCTGTTTAAATAAAAAAGTCGACACCATGCGCCCTTCTTCTGTTTTGCATTTTTGCCGTGGATAACATGCAAAACACAGCATTTCGGAGTACAACGCCCGCGGGTCATGTGTATCAGGCACGCCCCGCGCGTTTCGACAATTATGGCCGCTATGTTTCTCCAGCTTAGATTTATTTTTGCATGCTTTAAAGCGTTTCCCAAATTGGCTTAGTCCGGGCAGAAAAGACACCGCCAAGACATGCGGCGGGATTTAATCAGCGGTTTCCTAGAGCGTATCTGAAAAGTAGCGGGATGCACAGAAACGCAGAATTTTTTGTCAGGCAAGCCGATTTTTTGCAGGCATACTGACGTATGGCAAGAAAAATTGGCGCTACCCTGACGAAAAAAGACAAATTTATGGGCGTTTTGATACTTTTCAGATACGCTCTAGTCAAAGGCCAGGCCGAAATAGGCGTTATTTTCCTCACCCCAGGTGCGCCGACGAATGCCGGAGTACCATTTAATCATGGCAAAGGGCTGAATATAACTCGTGCGGTGCCCTGGCCAGAGAGCAGGGGTACGCAGATGATAGCGGGCAGCGGGTAAGGTCGCGGCGATAGCGGTTAGGGCAGCAGGGATGTGGCGCTGGTCAATCACAAGTTCCTTTATCAGCACACTGTTGTCCGTGCCGCGCTCTACGGCGGCACAGCCCCGGGCCTCGCCAACGTTAACTTGATACAGGTCGCCGCCCGCGTTTCGGCAAATCTCCTGCTGATATGCGAGAAGCTGGCTGGGATAGACCCCGTGAAATGTGTTTTTCAGTAGCATTTCACGCAGTGCTCCGTATTCCTCGTACCCTATGGGGGTAGCGCCATCCCCGGGGGCGGCCGTGCCCACGTCGGCGGCTAAAAGTTCAATCTTTCGGGTGGCAAAGCACTCGGAAAATCCATTGGAGGCAAAAAAACGGTGAAGGCTTGCTTCGGCGGGGACGGTGGTAACGCTCTCAATTCCCCGCTCCCCCAAGTAAAAGTCTACATACTGTAGCAGCATTCTCCCAAAGCCCTGGCTTCGGGCAGCCGGGTCGGTTGCAAGTGCGTAAATATAGGCGGAGGTAGCGCTATCGCCGTCCGGCAATGCCAGCGTCACGGGAAGCAGCGCCAGCATACTGCGCAGGACCCCGTCCTCCAGAAGCACCAGCATGTTTGACGGCTGGGCGCAGAGACGGTAAAAATCATCGATATAGCGGTCGTCATCTCCAAAGGTCAAGGCCCATAGCGCCTTTTGAGCGGGAATTTCCTCCGGTTTGGAGGGGCGAAGTTCCAGCATGAGATGTACTCCTTTCCTGTCAGCACGCCCCGACCATGCAGGGCCTATACGAGTTTTTTCCACACAGCACTGTGCTTCTCTACCATCAAATCAGGATAGTAGCTCTCCTTGGCCTTTCTAAGACCCAATCCCAACGGCATTTTTATGCCGCTGGGAACCCAGGGCGATTTTATATCCTCGGGTGGAATAAATCCACCCTGCGGCAAAAGTTTTCCCCTATACAGGGGAAAACTTTTACACGCGCCAACGGCGCGCCCCCGCTTTGCGGGGGTTGGTGGAGGGTCTAATCAATCCATTGCGCCGAATGCTTCTCTACCATTAAATCGGGATAATAGCTCTCCTTGGCCTTTCTAAGACCCAATCCCAGCGGCATTTTTATGCCGCTGGGAACCCAGGGCGATTTTATATCCTCGGGTGGAATAAATCCACCCTGCGGCAAAAGTTTTCCCCTATACAGGGGAAAACTTTTACACGCGCCAACGGCGCGCCCCCGCTTTGCGGGGGTTGGTGGAGGGTCTAATCAATCCATTGCGCCGAATGCTTCTCTACCATCAAATCAGGATAATAGCTCTCCTTGGCCTTTCTAAGACCCTCCACACCCATGTCGTCCTCCCGATTAAGGTAACGAATTTCAGGGTGTCGGGCACGCACCCGCTTGGCAAACTGCTGGTTAATCATGGCGTAGGCCCCTTGAAGCTCACCGTAGGCCTTCTCGAAGTGCACGTCAAAGGTATCGGAGGAGAGACGGTCACCCATGGTGAAGGCCACGACCTCGCCATAGACCCGAATTAGACCGCCTTCTAGCCCCAGGGCGCAGAAATGATCCATGGCGAGACGAAGCGCCACCCCCTCATTGCCCAAGTCCTTTTCCTCCTCTGCCCCCTCACGAATCATGCTGCGCCGGTACCACTCCCGGTCCATGGCCATGCATTCGGGCAGAGTATCGGTAGTAATGTCCTCATAAACCCAGGTAGGGTTGTTATCCACAAAGCGGTTAATATGATTGCGCTTGTTGTGAAGCTTTTTCCCCTCCAAATCGGCCAGGCGGTCAATGTGGTAAAGGTAGTCATAGCCGTCACGGTCGGCGGTAAACTCAAATCTTCCGGGAAACAGCCGCTCCAGTTCTTCTGTCTGGCGAGGCGTCAGACACACCAGGCGAAGCCGTTCTCCCCGGCGGTCGGCTTCCTCCTTGAGCGCAAGCACGGCTTTGGTCACGTCCCCCCTGCCCGCCGGGTAGAGATAGCTGCATCCCACACCGCCGCAGAGGTGTACCAGCAAAAAATCATCCAGCCGCGCAAGCTCATGGTGGTAGGCGTTCTTCCATGTGTACAGATTGGTAAAATTATATTCACAGCCCCGGTAGTCCGCCTGACATAGCAGCTCATCCACCCAACGTTTGTCGGTCAGCTTGGGTTCCCAGAAATCTATCATAAACTATAAATGCCTCTTTTTCTTTTTAATTCATTTGCGCCAAATAATGGTATCACGGTTTGGTGCGGAACACAAGTAAAATCATAGTATTTTGGTGCACTTAACAGTATAACACAAAACGGTATAAAAAAACCCGCCTGTTTCGGCAAACAGGCGGGTTTTTTATGCATTAATAACCGGGGTATACGTCACTCTTTTTCGGTAAAATAATGGCACACACCAGATAGACCCAAAAGCTCAGGGTTCCGGCGAAAAAAAGAACAGCAGTGATGATACGCACCAGATTGGGGTCAATGTTAAAATACTCTGCGATGCCGCCGCACACGCCTGCAATAACGCTGCCTTTTTCCACCCGGTAAAGCTTCTTATTTTCCATTTGGAACAGTCTCCTTTTTCCTATAATGTTCGAAAGCCTTCGCTTCCTGTTCGTGAGACTATCCTAACACGGAGAGGTTAAAACCGTCCTGATACAATACTTAAAAAAGCATTAAACATCAATTTATTTGTTTATAAAATACACAATGCCCGCCGCCCCGGGCCCAGCATGAGTGCCCCACTCCCACCCAACTCTCGTTGGGCGGGAACCCTTTGATTTTACTCAAATGGCGCAAAGTAAATTTGCCCCATTTTAAGGGTGTTGCGCACAGCGCAACACCCTTAACGCGCTCACGCGCGAGGTCGCAGGCACATGAAGCCGATACGATGTACTTACTCCTTTACAAAGTAAACAATGCCCGCCGCCCCGGGCCCAGCATGAGTGCCCCACTCCCACCCAACTCTCGTTGGGCGGGAACCCTTTGATTTTACTCAAATGGCGCAAAGTAAATTTGCCCCATTTTAAGGGTGTTGCGCACAGCGCAACACCCTTAACGCGCTCACGCGCGAGGTCGCAGGCACATGAAGCCGATACGATGTACTTACTCCTTTACAAAGTAAACAATTCCCGCCGCCCCGGGCCCGGCATGAGTGCCTACGACACTGCCGATGTCACTCTCCATGATTTGTGTTCCGGGTACCAGAGGTGCGAGGGCCGCCATACACTCATCCATTACCTCAGGCGCATTGGAGTTTCCAAAGGCAACAGGCAGAGCGAGGTCAGGGACCTCGGTCTCCATACGCTTAGCAATCCACTGGAAGGCCGCCTTACGGCCGCGAGCCTTGCCGATGGACTCTACCAAGCCGTGCTCCACTGTAATAATGGGCGAAATCCCCAGCAGCCCGCCCACCACGGCGGTGGCAGCATTGATGCGGCCGCCCATTTTCAAATATTTAAGCGTGTCCACCACCGCAAGCAGGCGCATCCGCCCGGAGAGGTCGGTAACCTGACGGGCTATTTCCCCGGCTGAAAGCCCCTTGTCACGCAGGGACGCGGCCATTTCTACCAGCAGCCCCAGGGCAAAGGTTACGGTCTGGGAATCTACAATGTGGATTTCGCCCTTGTCCACCATATCCTTTGCGATAAGGGCACTTTGGCAGGTGCCCGACATCGCGCCGGAGAGAAATATACCAACCACCTGATCCCCCTGCTCCACATAGGTTTGAAACAGCGCTGCAAATGTCTCGGGGTTTACCTGAGAGGTGGTGGGCAGTGTATCTACTTTGGAAAGACGCTGGTAAAACTGGGTGGCTGTAATCTCCACACCGTCCCGAAATGTCTCATCGCCAAAATGAACGGAGAGGGGAACAACGTCCACACCCAGAGCCTCTCGGCGGTCAGGGCGCAGGTCACAGGTGCTATCGGTAATAATACGAATCATAAAATGGTCATTCTCCTTTTTAAGGTTAGCAGGGATAAATCCCCGCCCTACACGGTTTCACCATATTTATGGTGGAAAAATTCGGCCACACTGCCCAGCGCCCGGACAAAAACTTCAGTTTCCTCCGGCGAAATGGCTTCCAGTACATGGGCAACCATCTCCTCATGAAATTTTTTGTGTAAAATCTCGGCCTGCCGCGCTTTTTCGGTGGGCAAAATGCGCACCACACGCTTATCCCGCTCGTCCCGATGCCGCTCCAAATAGCCCTTCTTTTCCAGCAGGGATACGGCGGTGGTCAGTGTGCCTGCCGTCACCCGCTGGGCGGCGGCAATGGCGGTGGCACGGTTGTCGCGCTCCTCGTCAGCGGTACGGCACACCTCCTCGATCAGGTGAAGCTCCCGCAGGGAAAGGTCCCGGTAAGCTCCGGCCAGACACAGCTCCTCGGTTTTCAGTATTTCGTTGAATACCTCCACCAGAAAGCGGTTCAGCACCGCGCTGTACTGTTCCATATGCTTCCCTCCGTTTTTTTCGTTTTAAAAAACAAGTCTATTATACCACAACCGCAGGTTGCGGTATAATATGCCATCGCCGCCGGTTCTCCGCAAAGCGGAGGAGGCGGACGCGCCGTAAGCTTGGTATAATAACTGGTTTTGCAGTTATTATACCTTTCTCAGCGCAAATGTCAAGTGTATTTTGATATTCAAACAATTAAAAAAGAGACAAGCTCATAACTGCCTGTCCCCCCGCATATACTCCCGTATACGAAAGGCGGGATACCGATGAAACAGAACAAAATGCACTGGGGCCGACTGTTCCGGCGGAGCGGGGCGCTCTTTATGGCCACCATTGGAGTTTGGGCGCTCTTTATGGCGGCAGGGGCCGGGGCAGCAACCGACACGGTAAAATCTCTGGGCGCAAGCGCCCTGTTTGTCTCCTCCCTCCTGCGCTCCGAGCTGGGAGACTTGGCAAAGGGACAGGGGGGGCTGGCCGATATTAACGGCTGGGGGCGCTTGGTGCTGGGTCAGTCGGCACTGCTGCGCGGAAACGAGAGGGCGGTGGCCGCCCATTTGGGGCAGAGCGGTGGAACCGGGCAAAACCGCCCTGCCGGGGGCAGCTCGGCGGCCGGAGACCCGCTTGGCACCCACAAGGGCGACCCGGAGGATGAGCAGGAGCAGCCTGCCATTACCGCCGCACCCGACGACATTGTGCCCCGCACTCTTATTCCCGCCGGGCCTGAGGGGTATGCAGTGGCCGACGGCGTTTACATTTTTAACCGTACCGACCAAACCTTTGACCCGGCGGCTCTATCTGCGGCAAATGTAAACATTGCCCTGGGAGACAATTCCGCACCCCAGGTGCTGATTATGCACACCCACGGAACTGAAGCCTATACCCCCAATGGCGCCGATGTCTACACCCCCACCGACACCAGCCGCACCCTGGACAACAGTCAAAACATGATACGGGTGGGCAACGAAATGAAGGCGGTTTTTGAGAGCATGGGTCTAAGCGTACTTCACGATGAAACGCCCTATGACTACCCTGCCTATAAGGGTGCCTACTCCCGCTCCGGCGAGGGTGTCAAAAAGTACTTAGAGCAGTACCCCTCCATTAAAATTGTACTGGATGTCCACCGAGATGCGCTGATCGGCGAGGACGGCACCGTCTATAAGACCTATACCACCATTGACGGGGCGGGGGTCGCCCAGGTGGAACTGGTTCTGGGCAGCCCCCAAGGGGGCGACCATCCCAACTGGCAGGAAAATTTAACCCTTGCCATGAAGCTTCAAAAGAGCATGAATACCCTCTACCCCACCCTAGCACGGCCCGTTTCCATCAGTAGTCCTGTGTATAACCAGAATTTGACCAACGGCTCCCTGCTGGTGGAGGTGGGCAGTCACGGCAACACCCTTCAGGAATCCATCGCCGGGGCAAGGCTCTTTGCCCGGGCGGCAGGGCAGGTACTGCTGAGTCTGAATGGAAAATAACAAAAAATGTGACTTAACTGTATCTCTTGGCTTTTTGCAGAAAATAGCCCCCGTCCCGCCAATTTTAATCGGCGGGACGGGGGCTATTAATTTACGCTATTCTCCGTACACAATAGTCACGGCCTGTCGGCAGTTTTTAATTTCGGCCACCTGGGTGCTTCCGCCGTATTCGCCGTCCAGCGTCCAGGGCAGTGCCTTGTCGCAGGTAACCTTAAGCCGTTCGGAGTGAAAGGCCAGTACCCCCACCCCGGGGTCGGCCTTCTGCTTCACTAGCGCTGTCACAACGCCTTGAAGCTCCATGGCGTTTGCAGGCTTACGGACAAGCAGCACCTCCAAAAGTCCGTCATCCAGCGCCACCACCTCGGCGGGCAGGCCAATTAGCCCGCCCACCGAGACGGTATTACTGGCCATGCCGAAAATAAACTCCCCGGTCTCGGTGCCGCCGTCATGCTCCACGGTAAGGTGATAGCTCTCAATAGACCCAAGCCGGGCCACGCCCTCCATCAGGTATGCCAAATGCCCAAACAGGTTTTTAAACTGCTGCGGTGTGGCATAGGCCACATCGGTAAAGGCGCCGAAGGCGGCAATGTATACAAAATATGACTCGTTAAACCGCCCGATGTCGCAGGGGCGGGGTACGCCCCCCGCGGCCACAGCGGCGCGCTTATCATAGCTCTGGGGCAGCTTTAAATTGCGGGCAAAATCGTTGGTGGTGCCTGCGGGAATATAGCCCAGCGTGGGGCGGCGCTCCAATGCCATCAGACCGCTGACCGTCTCATGGAGAGTGCCGTCTCCGCCGCAGCAGACCACCCGGTCAAATTTTCCGCCCAGCCAGGTGGCGGCAGCCGCTGCGTCTCCCTGACTCTGGGTAGGGTGCACCGTCACCAGCCAACCCGCCTTTGTGAATACATCCAGCAGACCGGCTAACCGGGCTCGCACCTGGCCCTTGCCCGCCTGGGCGTTATAAATAAAAAGCAGCTCTTTCATACCGTCCACCTCATTTTTCTTTATTATACTACTTTCCCTCTCGGTATAAATGGCCTTTTTGTAAACGGAGGCAGAAATCTTTCGGCAGGCTTGTTTTTTGGTGAAAAAAGCTTTACAATACTTTCTTGTCAACCGCTGGACAAGGAGGGATATTTTATGAGCCGCAAGGCATTTTCCGCCGCGTTTCCTGTTACTCTGCCGGTGCTGATGGGGTATCTTTCCATTGGAATTGCCTTTGGACTGATGCTTCAGCGGGCAGGTTATAATTTTATCTGGGCCTTTTTTATGAGCTTGTCCATTTACGCCGGATCGGGCCAATATCTGGGGGTGGAGCTTTTAGCCACTGCCGCAGGGCTTGGCACGGTGGCGGTGATGACCCTGCTCATTAATTTCCGCCATCTGGTCTACGGGCTTTCCATGCTGGAAAAGTTCCGGGGCATGGGTCTGCGTAAACTCTACATGATGTTCTCTCTCACCGACGAGACCTACGCCCTTCTGGCAGGGGCCCAGGTTCCCGTAGGGGTTGCACCCAGGGATTTTTACTTTGCCATTGCCATTTTAGACCACAGCTACTGGATTTTAGGCTCAGTCATCGGCGGCATTGCCGGTGGACTGCTATCCATTGACATTACAGGCATTGACTTTGCCATGACCGCCCTATTTGTGGTAATTGCCGTAGATCAGTGGAAATCCTATCGGCGGCACCTGCCTGCCCTTATCGGCGCCGGGTGCACCCTCTTTTTCCTGGTACTGATTGGTGCCGAGCAGATGCTTTTGCCGGCTCTGGGTGTGATCGTAGCGGCGCTGCTGGCACTGCGGCCCCTGCTGGACGAGCGTGATGAAAAGGAGGCCGTAGCATGACCCCTGTACAAGCCATTCTCGCTATTGCCGTGATGGCACTGGTCACCTTTGCCACTCGAGCCCTGCCCTTCCTCCTCTTTGACCGGGGGGAAACCCCGCCCAAGGTGGTACTTTATCTGGGCAGAGTACTGCCTCCGGCGGTAATCGCCATGCTCATCGTCTACTGTCTGCGCGGTCTGCGAAACGCCGATTTTTTGGTGCCCGGTCAGTGGCTGCCTCAGCTTATCGCCGTGGCGGCGGTGGTTATCCTTCACCTGCTTAAGAAAAATAATCTTCTGTCCATCTTCGGCGGCACGATTTTATACATGGTGCTGGTGCAGGTCGTGTTTGTATAACAGCGTAAATCAGCATCAGCCTTTATGATTTTCGTAACAAGTAAAGAGACTGCCGCAAGAAGTGCGGCAGTCTCTTTACTTGTTTTCTATTCTTTTATAAATCGCCGATAAGACGGCAGCAGCGCCTTTTGAATGGCGATGGCCAGGGCAGGAGCGCAGACCACGGCAATCACGGCGTTAAAGGCAGTGGCGGGCAGCTTTGCCGCCAGAGCGGCCGCTGCCGGTCCCGCTTGAAGCCCGCCCAGCAATAACCCATCCCAGGCAAAGCCCTTAAAGAGATAGAGGGCGGCGTAGCTAACCGCGCCGGCCACTGTGGCAACCACACCTCTTGAATAGGAAAGCTTGTCGCCTTTTCTTCCCCAAACCACCAAGCCTACCACAACGCCGTAAGCGCCCTTGGTAAGGAACGTAATCCAGCTCTCGGCAATGTAAAGGGGGTTTGTAAAATCGTAGAGCAGGGAACCGATTCCAGAGGCCAGCCCACCACCGACAGGGCCTAAAATCATTCCCGACAGGGCACACATAATGTTCCCCAGATGAAAGGACGTTGTGCCCACGTTGACCGGCAGGGTAATGCGCAGCATGGAGCCCAAAAAGACCAGCGCCGCCATAAGCCCGCCCAGCACAATTTTCATCAGTCTGCTGTTGTTGCGTAACATCATAAATTCCTCCTCGCTTGACAACCACCGTTGTTGACCCTATTATAGTATAAACTGGCATGATTAAAAGTATCAGTTATTGACTATTTTACAGGGTCAGATTGGAGGGCATATCGATGGCAGACTTTTTATTTGTTCCGGACTATGACGGGACATTACCGCTGTATGAGCAAATTTACCGCTATGTGGTGGAGGAAATCCGCGCATCCCGGCTGCTGGAGGGCGATAAGCTGCCCTCCAAGCGGGCGCTGTGCGCCCACCTGGGGGTTAGCCAGTCCACGGTAGAGGGGGCTTATGGACTTCTCGCCGCCGAGGGCTATATCCGTGCCCTGCCCCGGAGCGGGTACCGTGTGGGCGCCGTGCTGACGCCGGAGGTTCCGCCCGCTCAAACGGTGCCCGTGCCCCCGCCTGTGGAGCCCCCTGCCCTAAACGACTGCTTTTCCACCGCAGCGGTGGATACCTCAGTATTTCCCTACGCCACCTGGGCACGACTTATGCGCCAGGCGGTGCAGGAGCCACAGCTCCTCCAGCGGGGACACCCCCAGGGGGATTTACCGCTAAGGGAGGCGCTGTGCGCATTTCTCCACCAGTATCGGGGGGTGATCTGCCGCCCCGAGCAGGTGGTGGTGGGCGCCGGAATGGAATATCTGCTGGACGTACTGCTTCAGCTTTTGCCCACCGACGCGCCTATCGCTCTCGAAAACCCCGGCTACCGGGCCACCTACCGCAGCCTTGACAACCTGCGGCGGAAATTTGTTCCCGTTCAGGTAGACAGCCAGGGCCTTCAGCCTGACGTGCTCTCCGGGAGCGGCGCGGGAGCGGTTTACGTCACACCTTCCCACCAGTTTCCCCTGGGAGTCACCATGCCTGCCGGACGGCGGGCCGAGCTGCTACGCTGGGCATATGCCGGAGCTGAGCGTTATATCGTGGAGGATGACTACGACAGCGAGTTCCGCTACGCCTCCCGCCCCATTCCTGCCATGCAGGGGCAGGACAAGGGTGGACGGGTGGTTTACACCGGTACCTTCAGCCGCTCCATTGCTCCCTCTATCCGCGCGGCCTATTTAATTCTGCCCGAGGGCTTGCTCCCTGCCTACCGGGAAAAATTTGCCCACGGCGCGTCTACCGTCTCTCGATTCGAGCAGTGGGTACTGGCTCGGTTTTTATCCTCGGGCCAGTATGCTCGGCACCTGCGGCGGGTGGGAAATCTTTACCGCGCCCGGTGCCTTGCGCTGACCGTGGCGCTGGAACAGGTCTTTCCGGAAGGGACGGTCTCAGGCAACGACGCCGGGCTTCACCTGCTGCTAACCCTGCCGGGCAGGGAGGACGCAGCTCTGGTGCGGGCAGCGGCAGAGGCCGGCTACCGGGTGCACGCCCTGGGAGAATACTGTCACGGCCCCTCCCCCCTCCCCGGCACACTGGTGCTGGGCTTTGCGGGCCTTGCAGCGGAGGACGCCAGCCATGCTGCCGCCGATTTAGCTCACGCAATCAGGCAGAGCGGCATAGAATAGGGCAGAAACGAGCAGGAAAGGGGCACAGCAATGGAGGACACCGAAAAAAAGACACTTTGTGACCACTTGGCAGACATAGACGGCTCCCTGTTTTTTCTCCTTCTTCTCCTTGTGTCCCTGATTCTCTCCTTTCTCTCGGTCACCATTCAGCGCAAGACTCTGTGCAGCACCATTCAGGGCGACACCCAGGCTGCATCCAGCCTCCCCCCCGTCTACCCCATTAAGCACGCTTCCTCGTCCCTAGCCGTGGGGGGGCTTGGCTTTTTCCTGTATCTGGCCATTAAGGCGCTGCGGACGGCCCAAGCAGGGGATGACCCAGTGGCTCTGCGCTCGGCACACATTAATTTATGGGCCTCCATTCTGGTGCTGTGCGCGGCAATTCTGCGCTTTGATGATCTGAACTTCGTGGAGGAAAGCCGCCAGCCCGCCCTGCTGGAAGCCGACCTTCTTCCAAGCTGATTCCGGAGGTACAACAACAATGGCATATTCCGACCTGGAGCTTTTGGCCCGCATCATTAAATGCGAGGCGGGCGGCGAAGGGGACAACGGCATGAGAGCGGTGGCCTCGGTGGTGATGAACCGGGTGAATGTGGCCTACGGAGAGTACGGACGGCTGAACACCGTGCGTCAGGTCGTCTTTCAGCCGCGCCAATTCACCTGCGCCATGGAGACCGTGGGCGGCCGGTACAATCCCCAAAACATTCACAATATGAGCTTAGAGCAGATCCACTGGGACATTGCCGAGTGGGCCATGGCGGGTAACCGCCTGACAAACCTGGGCACCGCTCTCTGGTTTTTCAATCCCTTCAGTGAAAACTGCAAGCCCAATTTCCCCTCGACGGTGGGCAGCTTTGTGATCCGCATCGGTGATCACTGCTTTTATAATCCCACCCCGGCCTACGCCGATACTTAACCGCAAAAGGAGTTACAATTATGCCACAATATTATCCTCAGCCCTCTCGCGCACCTGCGCAGATTAACACCCCCCCCACCTTCCAGACTCCCCCGGAGGAGGATTTCAACACCGAAGCCATGCGGGGTTCCCTTCAGCAGCTTCTATCCGAAAATCTGGGCGAATTTGTTGTCATCGAGTTCCTGATCGGCACCCAGACCACCATGAAAAAGTTCGGCATTCTCTATGCCGTAGGCCGCAACACCGTCACTCTTTACGAGGAGGGTTCCCAGACCTTTGTGGTGTGTGACATCTTCTCTATCAAATTCGTCACCTTCTATTTCCCGGGGCAGCGGCCCGGAGCCACCGGAAACCTGCCCAATGCGCTGCAATCCCTCTATGCAAACCCGGAAACGCCCCCCCTCCAGCTCCCCGGAACTTCCCACCTCAGCCGCGAGGAAATTATGAACCGCAGCTCCTGGCCCATGATGCCCCGGTAATCCGCCCCACTAAGTACAAACGGGCTGCCGCAATGCCGCGGCAGCCCGTTTACATTTAAACCAGATTCCCCATGCCCTTGCAGTGTTTTCAAAAAGCCCATGCATCCGTCCCTTGGGCTAAAACTTCGCCATGTCGCGCCATTTTTCGACCGTCTTTTTGTGCTAACTAGGTTAAAGTAGAGCCAAAAGGAGGGCTTACTATGAAAAAACGTCTCCCAGCATTTTTGGCAGGAATGCTGACCACAGCCTTACTGTTTGGTTTCGGAGTCACTGCCCTGGCCGCTTCCGGCGCGGTTGGGACTGTGGAGTTTAACACGGTAGGGCTAATCCAAAACGGCGTGCAGGTCTTTTTTGCCGGGGAGGATTACTTGCTGGAAAACGGTTATCAGGCCCCTACCTCCGTTCTCTTTACCGACCCTTCGGGTAACGGCACCACCTACCTGCCCGTCCGCCGTGTGGCCGAGCTGTTTGACGCGGAAATCAGCTGGGATTCCGCCACCGGCAGCGTAACCCTGGGCAAAGCCACCGACGCGCTCCCTGCCGTCGTACCTTCTGCCACCCCCACTCCCGCACCCTCGGCGGAAGCAGAACCTCAGGCAGCCACCGTCTACGTGACCAAGTCCGGCGGCAAATACCACCGTTCCGGCTGCCGTTATCTCTCCAAAAGCCAGATTTCCATCACCCTCACCAGCGCTAAAAACCAGGGGTACGCCCCCTGCTCGGTGTGCAAGCCGTAACATAGCCCCGCCCATGGCGGAGCGCTTTCCCAGCCGCCGTTACAAACATAAAACCGCGAAGCCGCCCGTTTGGGTGACTCCGCGGTTTTTTCTTATACTTCTTCCGCCAAATGTCCGCCAAAAGCTTCCAGCTCCTGGGCGTCCAGCTTGCGTTTTTCCTCAATAGCCTGGGCCAGCAGCATATCCTTGACTTTCATCAGGCGAATGGTAGCCGAGCGCTCGTTTTCGTCCAGCTTCATGGAGATATACTTAATGCTCTCCTGCATTTGAGGGATTTTAACATACTCCAGGGCGTTGACCCGCCTTCTGGTCTTTTCAATCTCCTCGGCCAGCAGCTGGGAGGTCTTTTCAATCTGCGCCAGCCGCAGCATATCCTGAAAGACGCTTGCCAAGGCATCCACCGCGCCGTCCAGCTCACCGGAGGTGGCGGCAAAGCCGTAGGGGTAAATCTCCCCGGAATTGTCGCTTTTGGTCTTAAAGTGGTACTCCGGCACATTCACCGACATGATGTTCTGAAAGGTCATGTCCAGAGACACCGACTGCTTGGGATAGAGCAGGGACTGCTCCAGCATTTCGTTGGACATGAGCGCGGAGGCCACCGTAAAGGAACCGTGGGCCCGCATAAGCCCCTCCTCCACCTTGCGCCGCAGCGCGCGGTTTTCCCGCACCACGTCCAGAAACTGCTTCATCAGCTCGTCCCGCTTATCTTTCAGGAGCTTATGGCCCCGGGTAGCGGTCTTGAGCCGCCCCTTGAGCCGGGTAAGCTCCATACGGGTCGGGTTTACGTTAATAGCGGGCATCGGTTATTCCCCCTTTTTTGGGAGATATTTCTCAATCAGCTCCGGCTTAATACGCTTCAATTCAGCCTTGGGAAGGATGCTCAAAAGCTCCCAGCCCAAGTCCAGGGTTTCGATAATCGAGCGGTTTTCCTCGCTGCCCTGAGAGACGTAGCGGCGCTCAAATTCATCGGCAAATTTGGCGTAGAGCAGGTCGGTGGGGGAGAGGGCAGCTTCGCCCAGAATGGACATAAGCTCCTTCATTTCCTTACCCGTAGAGTAGGCGGCAAAAAGCTGGTTCATGGTACCGGCGTGATCCTCGCGGGTCTTGCCGGGGCCCACGCCCTTGTCCTTTAGACGGGAAAGGGAGGGCAAAACGTCAACAGGGGGTATTACGCCGCGCCGATATAACTCGCGGGATAGGATAATCTGCCCCTCTGTGATATAACCGGTGAGGTCGGGGATGGGGTGGGTCTTGTCATCCTCGGGCATGGTGAGGATGGGAATCATAGTAATGGAGCCATCGTTACCCAGGTGGCGGCCTGCCCGCTCGTACATGGTGGCAAGGTCGGTGTACAGGTAGCCGGGATAGCCCCGTCGGCCGGGCACTTCCTTCTTGGCGGCCGAGACCTCGCGGAGCGCCTCGGCGTAGTTGGTGATGTCGGTCATGATGACCAGAACATGCATCCCCTTCTCAAAGGCCAGATACTCGGCAGCGGTCAGCGCCATACGGGGGGTGGCAATACGCTCGACAGCGGGGTCGTTGGCCAGATTCGTGAACAGCACGGTACGGTCAATGGCGCCGGTGCGGCGGAACTCCTCGATAAAGAAGTTGGATTCCTCAAAGGTAATGCCGATAGCCGCGAATACTACGGCAAAGTTACTGGCCCCGTCCAGCACCTTGGCCTGACGGGCAATCTGTGCGGCCAGGGCAGCGTGGGGCAGCCCCGAGCCGGAGAAAATAGGCAGCTTCTGGCCGCGCACCAGGGTGTTCAGGCCGTCAATGGAGGAAATACCGGTCTGAATAAACTCGTTGGGGTAGTCACGGGCGGCGGGGTTCATGGCCAGGCCGTTAATGTCCCGGCGCTCCTCGGCCAGAATCTCGGGACCGCCGTCGATGGGGTGACCCATGCCGTTAAAGACACGGCCCAGCATATCGCCGGACACCGCCAGCTCCAGGGGGTGCCCCAGGAAACGGACGCGGGAGTCCTTGAGGTTAATACCGGCGGAGGCCTCAAAGAGCTGAACCACAGCGTTATCGCCGTTGACCTCCAGCACGCGGCAGCTGCGGACGGAGCCGTCGGGCAGCTCAATCTCGCCCAGCTCATCATAGGTCACATTCTGAACCTTACGCACCATCATCAGAGGGCCGTTGATCTCTTGAATCGTTTTGTACTCTCGAATCATACCTCAAGCCCTCCCTTCTCCGCGACGGCGGCAATTTCCCGCTCCATGGCGGTGCTGATTTCGGCATACGCGCTCACATAGGCGTCGGCCTCCACGCTCTTGGCGCGGCCAATGGACTCACGGGCAGGAATTTCAAAGAGCTCGGCAGTGGGCGCCTTCTTCTCAATGGCGGCGCGGCAAAGCTTGTCGTACTCTAAAATGAGGCCCATCAGCTTGTCCTGACGGTCATAGCTGGAATAGCTGTCAATGTCCACAAAGGCGTTCTGCTGGAGGAAGTCCTCCCGAATCATCTTGGCGGTCTCCAGAGTGAGCTGGTCGGCGGGGGACAGAGAGTCCTTACCGACAAGCTGCACAATTTCGTTCAGGCTGGCCTCCTCCTGGAGGATGCTCATCGCCTTATCGCGGTTCCGCAGGAAGCCCTTGCCCAAATGCTCGTCAAACCAGCCCTTTAGACTGTCCAGATACAGGGAGTAAGAGTTGAGCCAGTTAATGGCAGGGAAGTGACGGCGGTAGGCCAGCTGCGCGTCCAGGGCCCAGAACACCTTGACAATTCGCATGGTGGCCTGACTTACCGGCTCGGACAGGTCGCCGCCCGGAGGGGAGACCGCGCCCACGGCGGTGAGGGAGCCACGGCGCTCGCCGTGGTCACCGATGCAGGACACGCTGCCCGCCCGCTCGTAGAACTGCGCCAGGCGGGAGGAAAGGTAGGCGGGGTAGCCCTCCTCACCGGGCATTTCCTCCAGACGGCCGGACATCTCGCGGAGCGCCTCGGCCCAGCGGGAGGTAGAGTCGGCGATAACCGCCACGTCGTAGCCCATGTCGCGGAAATACTCGGCAATGGTAATGCCGGTGTAAATACTGGCCTCACGGGCAGCCACGGGCATGTCGGAGGTGTTGGCAATCAGCACGGTGCGCTTCATCAGGCTCTCGCCGGTGCGGGGGTCCTTCAGCTCGGGGAACTCCCGGAGCACGTCGGTCATTTCGTTACCGCGCTCACCGCAGCCGATGTAGATGACAATATCCACGTCGGCCCACTTGGCCAGCTGGTGCTGCACCACCGTCTTGCCCGAGCCGAAGGGGCCGGGAACGGCGGCGGTGCCGCCTTTGGCGATGGGGAACATGGTGTCAATAATACGCTGACCGGAGCAGAGGGGTGCGGTGGGGGGATACTTCTGCTTATAGGGGCGGCCGCGGCGCACCGGCCACTTCTGCATCATGGTCAGATTATGGGTATTACCGTTGTCATCCTTCAAAACGGCAACCGTATCGGCAACGGTAAACTGTCCGCCATCGATTTTTTCGAGGGTGCCGCTCATGCCCATAGGCACCATAATTTTATGGAGTACCACAGGGGTCTCCTGCACAGTACCGATTACGTCGCCCCCGGCTACCTTCGCCCCGGGCTGAACCGTGGGGACAAAGCTCCATTTCTTCTCCCGAGACAGGGCGGGAACCTCCATGCCGCGCTGAATGGTCGCGCCGGCAAGCTTCATGATTTCCTCCAGGGGGCGCTGAATTCCGTCGTAGATATTCTCAATCAGGCCGGGTCCCAGCTCTACCGATAGGGGGTAGCCGGTGGTCTCCACCACTGCGCCCGGGCCCAGGCCGGAGGTCTCCTCGTAGACCTGAATGGAGGCCGAGTCGCCATTCATGGTCAGGATTTCACCAATCAGACGCTGGTCGCCTACGCGAACCACGTCGGCCATATTTGCGTCGGCCAGTCCGGTGGCAACCACCAGCGGGCCGGAGACCTTTACGATTTTTCCGCTCAAATACGTCAACCTTCTTTCAAAGGGTAAATTTGAAAATGCTCGGGGCGATGGGGACATCGCCTCCCTGTGCGCCTACCCTCGCGCTTAAAGATATCACGCTCCTCGCCCTCCGCAACGGCAGATAAGCCATTGCGACTGCACAAAAAATCGTCCGCCCACGTTGTGGGCTTCCGCTTTTTCGTTCCGCTCCATGTCTTATCTGCCTGCTCACGGGCGCTCCGCGCTTATAGTATATCCGCGCCCACTGCGCGTTCCACCGACTTTTTTACGTTGGCCATGCCGATGCCAAGGCTTCCGCTCTTGCCGGGAATGAGGATAATGGCGGGGGTTAAGTCGTCCTTATAGCGCATTACGTCGGCTTCCATCTTGGCGGCATACGCCTCGGTGAGATAGATAACGGCGTAGCTCTCCTTTGCAAGGCGATGGAGGGTGGCGCGTGCCTCGTCCACCGTCTCGGCGGAAAAAACGTCCAGCCCCAGCGCCTTAAAGCCCAACACACTCTCCCGGTCACCCAGAACGGCAATCTTCCAGTTAGACATAAGAATCACGCAGCCTTTCCCGGATGATGTCGGCGTCCAGTCCGGCCAGACGGCCGGAGAGAATAATACGCACAGTGGTAAACTCGTTCTCCTTGGCGGCCAAATAGCCCACCAGAGGCGCTTCGCCAAAGGCCACATACTTCGCCCTGGACAGATAGGAATTGACCGCGTCATCGCAGAACTTTTCAAACCGGGTCAATCCGCCGCCAGCCACTGCCGCGGTACCCGCCTCAGCGGCGGGACGAAGGGCAGAGGTAGCAAACAGCTCCTCTAAAGAGCCGCCGGAGGACACCGAGGAGAGAATGCGGTTTACATCCACATTGCCCCCCGTGAACAAAACACTTTTCATAAAATCGGCGCCCTTGCCCATGCGCAGGGTGCGCACGACGCTGCGCAGATTGGCCGCGTCCACCAGAATGCGGACATACCCCACTAAAAACGCGCTCTCCGAGCGGCGGGCCAGCTCGGCCATGTCTTTAAAATAGGCTCTGTCTAGCACAAAGTCGGCCAGCTGAGGATCACCGGTGGTACCCAGCATTTCCCGGGCGTCCACGGCGGCGGACTGGAGCACGGAGGGCAGACCCCGTAGGTCGGTTGCACGCACCTTTTCGGCAAGTTCCTTTACAGGCACCCGTCCGGTATCTACCAGCAGACGCTCGGCGTCGGTGCCCATGGCCTCGGCCTTGAGGAGTACCTTGAGGTTATGGTAGTCATATTTGATTTTAAATACATCCAGAATGTTCTTGTCCGGCGCGCTGGTAGACAGGTCGTGGAACAACAGCTCCCGCTGCCGTGCCAGCACCACGTCCAGCTCGTCCAGCGTTACATGGGTCATGTCGGCGTATCCGCACTCGGAGAGCACCTTTGCGCTCTCCTCCACGGTGCGTGCTTCCAGCATGTGCTCCATGCGCTCCTTGGTGAGGAGGTTTCGCTCCAGGGACTTAATGCGGGTGGACAGGAACAGGTAGTCAGTGTCTTTTACCCGTGGCAAAATCGTTCCCCCCTTCGCTTACTTTTTTGGCTCTAGTCAAACAGTGCCCCGGCCACCTGTCCGGCCATTTCGTTCCGAAGCAGGCGCACCAAAGTCTCGAAGGAGCAGTTGGTTTCCACATCGCCGTCGGCCAAAATCACGCCGCCCTTCATGGCGCGGGTACCCTCGGCCAGTGTGAGCATACCGGTACCCGCCAGAATGGCGGAGGAACGGGTAACCACCTTGTCGAGAAACGCCCCGGCCTTGGTGTCGGTCAGCTCATCAGGGAGCTTGGGAGCCACCTGTTTGGCCAAAATTTCGTTGGCGCGAGTGACCACGGCCTTGCCTACACGGTTGCGGTCACGGGGGGAGAAAATGACCTGCTCCCGGCCGGTGACAGCCGCCTTGACCACCAGTGCGGCCAAAAGTGCAATGTATTCTTCGTCGGGCAGCTCGGTAAGCATTTGAAGGGCGCGGTCAAAGGTCTTGTCCAGCATGTCCTGCTTGGCAGCCAGAATGAGCTTTTTGGCTTCAAGCTGAGCCACGCTCTCCAGCCGCTCGCAGCGCTCGTCGGCTGCCTGCTCGCCCCGGCGGACCAGGTCGGCGGCCTCCTTCTCGGCCTGTGCCTGATACCGGGCGGTAATCTCGTTTGCCTGGTCGCGGGCTTCGGCGAGGATGCCGTCAATTTCCCGCTGGGCGTCGCCCTCGATGCGCCCGGTAATTTTTTCGATTCCGTTCATATTGCGCTCCTCAAGCCGTGAAGAAGAAGATCATCAGGAAGGAGGCCAGCAGGCAGAGGATGGCGTAGAACTCCACCATCAGGGCCATGAGGATACCCTTAGAAGCTTCCTCGGGGCGCTTGGCTACGATGCCGATACCGGCGGCGGCGCAGCGACCCTGTGCAACAGCGGTAACGTAGCCGCCGATGGCCATGGGCAGGCAGGCACCAAAGACGGCGATGCCCGCGCCAAAGGACAGGGAGGGCACGCCGTTTAGCAGACCCATGTTAAAAATGGCCCAGAACCAGATAACCAGTCCGTAAAGGCCCTGGGTGCCGGGGAGCAGCTGAAGAATCAGGGTTTTGGAGAATTTGCTGGGGTCCTCGGAGACAACGCCGGCAGCGGCCTCGCCCGCAATACCCACGCCACGGCCGGAGCCGGCGCAGGACATACCGACCGCCAAGCAGGCACCGATAAAAGCGATGCCGGTACCAATTAGGTTTTCCAAATTCATGTTAGTTTTCCTCCTCGATAATATCCACATATTTGGTCTTATAGGACAGGGGACGGAAGGCTGTGCCGCCCTCCTGGTAGAACTTGCTGAAGAACTCCAGATATTCCAGACGAGCCGCGTGGACGTAGGTGCCGATAATATTTACGCCGATGTTAAACACATGGCCGACGATAAAGACCAGCACAAACATGATAATGCCCGGTATGGTCATGCCGCCCAAGGTACCCAGGGTATTCATAACGCTGGCAATAACCGAGGTGGCCAGCATCAGCGCCATCAGGCGGGAGTAGGAGAGAATGTCCGAGAGCCAGGCGGTCACGTCGTAGAGGCTTGCCACACCGCCCATCAGCTTTCCAAAGAAGCCGCGCTTGCTGTGACCCTGGGTGACCACCAGCAGGAGACAGCCAATGAGGATGCTCCACCAGGGGAAGCCCGCGGCCACAAGACCAATGCTGGCAAAAAAGAGCCACCAGGGCACCACATCCAGCAGCGCGTCCATGACGTTTCCGTCCCGGAAGCCCATATAGATGTGGATGCACTGACCGAACAGGAGATGCACCACACCGATGGCGATGGCCAAAATCAGCGCGTTCATGGGGGAGGTGATGGGGTTCACCACAATACCGTTATTAAAGGTCTGGAGCCACTGAGGAAGCTCGGTCGGCGCGATACCCAGCATCTGCTGAGCAAACTTGGGAATTACATCGCCGAAGAAGCCGCCGGTGAAGATGCCGCAGATAAAGGTGGATATGCCCATATACTGTCCCAGCCGGAACATATAGCCCATGGTGTACTTTGGGTTATATTTTTTGGTGATGAGAAAGCATACCAGCCAGATAATAATGCCGTAGGCCACGTCCGCGAACATAAACCCGAAGAAAAACAAGAACGTGAAGAAAATCAGCGGGTTGGGGTCAATCCCCCGATAGGCGGGCATGGAGTACATCTCGGTGACCATGTTAATGGGGTTCATCCAGTGGGGATTGTGGAGGAGTACCGGGGGCTCCTCTTCCTCCTCGGGCTCCGCCGTCTCCCACGCGCAGGAAAATTGGGAGAGCACCTCCTCGGCGCGGGGCAGACCCGGCTCGGTAATCCAGCCTTCCAGGAAAAAAATTGTCCCGTTGGTTAAAAGACGCTCCCGGGCCGCCTCCTTAGACTGCTCGGTTCCCAGCCGGTCGGCGCAGACGCGCAGAGACTGGCGGCAGTCGGAATAGGTGGCAATTTCACCGGTAACGGCCTCCCGCTCGGCAACGATAGATGCCAGCCGGTCGTCAATACGGGCAATGTTTTCACTGGCTGTACCGGTAAATTCCTTAAAAGAGGTGCTAGAAAATCCATAGGGCTTTACGGTTTCGTTAACCGCCTCCCGCTCGGCCTGATGGCAGACCAGCAGGAGAAAGTGCAGCTCCTTATCGGTACTTGCCTCAAACAGCTCGGCAGAGGGTGCGGCATCGGACAGTGCCGTGCGCACCTCCGCCAAGTCTACCCCGGCGGGGCAGACGGCGAACATGATGACGGCGTGCTCAGTGCTCTTGGTGTCCAGAGGTAAATCCAACCCCGTCCAGGGTACCAAACTGGCCCGCTGGCCCGTCAGGCGGTTTTCCTGGGTAAAGAGCTGGGAGACCCGCTGAACCCGGTCGTTAATTTCAGCGGCTTGTTTCAGGGCGGTGTTTAGTGTAGCGGAGCTTAAAAATTCGGACTCCTTGACGGTCTCCCGCAGGGTAAAGAGCCCGCTCTTTACCGGCGCGTATTTGCGCAAAGCCTCCAGTGCGCTGTTTACGGCCGTGGCTTTGCTCTTTACATCGCCCAGCGAGGACGCATCCCGGTGCAGCAGGGCGGCCCATTCCGGGTCAGAAAGCTTCCCCTCCGGCTCGGTGACCTCCACGCAGCCCACATGGAGCAGCTGCTGGAGCAATTCATCCCGCTCCTCCCCGAGGGCTATGACCCGCAGCCGCCGCATTTTGACGATGGCCATTAGTCGTTCACAACCCTTCTGACGATTAGGTCTGCAGCTGCGTCCAGCTTGGCTTCCGCTGCCTGACGGAGTGTGGCGCAGGACTGCTCGGTCTCATGCATAACCGCAGTTGTACGGTCGTGGGCGCGGACTTCCGCCTGCTTCATCAGGTCCTTCGCCTTGGTCTCGGCCTGGGCCCGTGCAGACTCTACCTGTGCGCGGCCCTCCCGCTCGGCGTCGGCTACCATGCGCTTTGCGTTGATCTTAGCCTCTGCCAGCCTGGCCTGAGTCTCCTCCTCAGCCTGCGTCACCTGCTTAATTGCTTCCAATGACATGCTTTCACCGCCTTCTCAAATGAGATGTTAATCGACTCTACCGTTTTACAGGTTCGAAAATAATATGTCATGTTATAAAGAATAACTGAAACGGGTACGGATTGCAAGATTTTCCTTTGTAGAAAAACACGAAAAACCCCTCTTTGTTAAATATCTGGTTAGTATGTCCAAAAAATAACACATCATTTATTAGCATATTGTAAAAAAAGTAAGGAGCGATTTTTCGCTCCTTACTTTTTACTTTCTGTTAAGGTAAAATTCCCCAGCTTTCCTCGGTGTCCAGGGGGGTATCGGTCAGCAGCACCAGGCCGGTTTGGATATTCTTCATCCCGGCCCGGGTAAGGGCGGCGGTGTAATCGGCGGTATCTCCCTCGGGGGCGAGCAGCCACACACGGTCTGCATGTGCAGTCAGTCCCGCCGCGCTCTGGCCGCTTATGGGGTCAGTGCCGTTCCGGACGGCATCTTGGGTACCTATAATAGAAAGCTTTACCTCCGGGTAGGGGGCCAGCGCAGCCTTTATCTGGGCGTAAAACCCGTCCACCACGGCAGAAAATTGGGTTTTGTCGTAGGCCGTGCCTACCTTAATATACTCCAGATGACCGGCCACGGGGTAGGCCGCATTGTCCAGCAGAATCTCGTCAAAGCCCAGTCTGGCAAGCTCCACGCACAGGTCGGTAACATACTGGCGAGCTTCCTCATTGGTGGGACTCATCCAACGCAGGTTCTCCTCGTCCCGCCAGTTATAGCCGCTGTTGGTTTTAATGGAAAGAGCGTTATTGCGGTAGGGAGCATTGTTATCCTTAAAGCAGGAGACCCGGGCAATGGTGTACACCCCGCTCCCCGTAAGGGCTTCCAGCCCCTCGTTCACAGCATGGTCGGAGCCGGAGGCTTTTAAATCCTTGGCCCGCTGCACCTGGGACACATAGGGCAGAGTACCGTCGTCAGCCTTCATGTCAAAAATTACAGCGTTTCCTTCCGCCGCCTCCATTTGGGCCTGGGCTGTGCCGTCATAGAGAGCAGACGTGGGCAAAAGCACAGCCCGAAGCGGGTCCTCCACCGGCTCTGGCTCGGGGGTCGGTGTCGGCGTGGGCGCAATAATTAACGGAGGCGTCTCCACCGCGATAGGCTGGCTGGGAGAGGGCCGCTGCTCTTTCCCACGCAGGAAAGGAATGTCGTAATATACTCCTTTATCGGTGACCACGGCAAATTGCTGGAGGAAAAAGTAGCCCGCCACCAGGAACACCAGCACCGCCGTCAAAACGCCCACCAAAATTTTTAAAAAGGTGCGAAAGCCGCCCCGGCCACGGTATGAGCCGTATCCGTAATGATTTCTCATGCAACCACCTCGCCTTTCCCTGTTAATACCTTAGAATACCCACATTTCTACCCTTGGCTGAAAAAGTACAACACGGTTTTTAGGCACATGGCTGCGCCCCATGCTTCGTTATCCTCCTTGCCTTACGGCAAGTAAGGCTGAGGCGTATTGTACTTTGTCAACCGAGGGTACCATAACGCAAGAAAAAAACGAAATATTTTTGGACGTTTTTTATTTTACTCCGTCCTGTCTCTGGAGGGCGGCGTCCAGTTTACTTAACCCGGAGAGAATTTCAGCCCGATCCTCTGGGGGCATGTCATCCAGCAGGGAGGAAAAGTAGCCAGATACGTTGGTCTCCGCCTTGCGGCGCAGCGCTTTATACTTCTCGGTAGGGGCCACATAAATCACCCGCCGGTCTGCATCACTCCGCTCCCGTTTGGCCAGCTCAAGCTTCTCTAGCCGGTCCACAATGCCGGACACTGTGGAATTGGCGCTCCCTGTTCGCTCGGCCAGGGCGCTGATGGGCATAGCGCCCTCCTCCCCCAGCACGGTAAGCACCAGCGCCTGCGGAAAGGTGAGGTTCAGCTTTCCAAAGTGACTGCGAAATTGGTGTGACATATGCTGGGTCACCCGCAGATAGCACATCAATATATCTCGAGACTCTTTCATCTGTATCATGCTCCTTTCGTAGACAAAAAAAGCATATTACTACCGTGGAACACTGTCAACGGATTAGGGTGAAAGTTCATATAATGTTTACACCGGGAAATAAATTCTTAAGAAATGCATGCGCCGCTCCATGCAGATCTTTTTTGTCTCAGGGCTCCTTCTTTTTAAGGGGGCGACGGGTTCCGTCGGGCTCCTCAATAACGGTGTTTTCCAGCTGCGCCACCAGGCTCGCCTTAAAGGCAGCCACATATTCCTGACGCAGGACGGCCCGCTCTGCGGTCTCCTCCGGGGTAAGCCCCTCGGGGGTTTGAGCCTTCTTAGCCAGCTCGTTAATGCGGTCAATTTTAGACTGCTCCATTAAATATATCGCTCCAATTCTATCATAATACGCCCTTTTTTAGAGAGCTTGCCCGCCTCTTTCACCACACATTTGCCCAGACCTCGGCAGGTGAGCACATCCCCCTGTGCCACTGTCTTGTCAGGCTTGGCGCATTCCCGGTGATTAAGCTGAATACGCCCCGAGGAAATAAGGTCGGCAGCCTTGCTGCGTGGCAGAGAAAATCCGGTGGCAGCCACCGCGTCCAGCCGAAGTGTGGCCACCGTATCCCGCACGTTCTTGACCTCGGCGGCCTTTGGGGTGAGGTCGGCAAGTTCAATCGGCGCCACCTTTAGTCTCACCCGCCCCGCACTTTCTAAGTGAAGCAGGAGAAAATCCGCGATTTCCTTTAAAACGATCATATCGCAGCTGCTATCCCCCACCAGCAGGTCGCCCACCTTTTCTCGGGTAATTCCCAAGCCCAGAACCGAGCCAAGAAAATCCCGGTGGGTCAGGCCGCTGTTCTCCGGAAATGCGCACCGCAGGGCGGAAACAGGGCAATCGCCCAGCATCCAGCCGTCCTCCTCCTGCCAGTCGGGCAGGAAGGCACAGATATTGCGCTCAGCCCCCTCAAATCCGCCGAAAAAGAGATGCCTGGGGTGCCCGGCGGCATTTAAAAGCCCCTCCACCGCCGCCCGCTCACCGGGGGAAAGGAAGCCGGTGCAGGCAGGTACGCCACGGTTATGCGCCATATCCAGCTTGTCCAATGTTCGGGCCAGGAGGATGCGCTCCTCCTCATTCCGGGCGGTTTTATTGAGCAGCTCGGTTTTGGTCATACCGCCACCGACCTTTGCGCGTTGTAAAGCTCCGCGTACGCGCCGCCCAAGGCCATCAGCTCCTCATGAGAGCCCTCCTCCTTAATACCCGCTTCGTCAATGACAATGATACGGTGGGCGGCTCGGATGGTGGACAGGCGGTGGGCGATGATGAGGGTGGTGCGGCCCTTGGCCAGCTCGTCAAACGCACCCTGGATTCGGTGCTCGGTGACGCTGTCCAGGGCGGAGGTGGCCTCGTCCAGTATTAGGATGGGCGGATTTTTGAGAAAAATGCGGGCAATAGAGACCCGCTGCTTCTGGCCGCCCGAGAGCATGACCCCCCGCTCCCCCACCTGGGTCTGGAAGCCGTCGGGCATCTCCATAATATCGTCATAAATCTCGGCCTGCCGCGCCGCTAAGAAAATTTCCTCGTCGGTGGCGTCGGGCTTACCGTAGCGGATATTATCATAGATGGTTCCCGCAAAGAGAAACACGTCCTGCTGCACAACACCGATATTCTCCCGCAGGGAGTGCTGCTTGAGGGTGCGCACATCCTTGCCGTCCACCAAAATACGCCCTTCGGTCACGTCGTAAAACCGCGGGATCAGCTGGCAGAGGGTGCTTTTACCGCCGCCGGAGGGGCCCACCACCGCCACAGTCTCCCCCGCGGGAATCTGCAGGGTCACATGGGATAGAACAGGCTCCTTCTCCGGGTGATAGCGAAAGGTAACGTCCTCCACCAAAATATCACCCTTGACTTGGGGCAGCTCCTCCGCGTCGGGCGCGTCCTTCACGTCGGGCTCCACCCGCATCAGCTCCACAAACCGCTTAAAGCCAGCCATGCCCTGCATAAAGAGCTCGGTAAAATTGGAGAGTTTGCGGATAGGGGAAATAAAGGTGGTGACGTAGAGGGAGAAGGTAATCAGCTCCACATAGGTCATCTTTCCCCGCATAATGAGAAAACCGCCCACGGCAATGACAATAACGCTCATCATACTCATGATAAATTCAAGGCCGGAGAAATAAATGGCCATGTTTTTGTAGTAGCCCCGCTTGGCGCTGCGGAACTTATCATTAGCAGCCCGAAACTTGTCAATTTCGGTCTGCTCGTTGGCAAAGGCCTTGGCGGTACGCATTCCTGAAATTGAGGACTCCAAATCGCCGTTAATGCCCGCCATTTTGGCCTTGACCTCCACAGAGGATGCCATGAGCCGCTTGCGGCGCAGCACGGTAAAGAGGATAAAAAGGGGCACCACCGCAAAGAGTACCAGCGCCAATTCCCACCGAATGGTGAGCATGACGGCAAACGCGCCCAGCAGGGTAATGACCGAGATGAAAAAATCCTCGGGTCCGTGGTGGGCCAGCTCGGTGATCTCAAAGAGATCCCCGGTAACCCGGCTCATGAGATGACCTGTGCGGTTTTTGTCGTAAAAACTAAAGGAGAGCTCCTGCATATGGGCAAAGAGATCACGGCGAATGTCGGCCTCAATGCGCACGCCCAGAATATGGCCCCAATAGGTGACGATAAAATTCATCACGGTCTTGAGCAGGTAAGCACCCACCATAGCCGCCATTACGGCAAAAAAGGCCCCGAAAAGCTGTTTGGGCAAAAGGGCCTCCATCGAAAGCTTGGAGACATAGGGAAAGGCTAAATCCACCAGAGCAATGCACAGGGCGCAAACCATGTCCAGCACAAAAAGCTTCCAGTGGGGTTTGTAGTAGGACGTAAATATGCGCAGGTGTCCGCTTTTCTTCATTTGCTGCGCCGTCATAAACCTGCACCTCCTTTTATACTCTAAAGATTTAGTATATGCCTTTTGTATTAGGATTGTCAATGAATGTAAACACCAAAAAATCTTTACAAAATTTTTTCCCAAAAGCCCCCAAATGTCGATTGTAAACCCCCTTTTAAAAGACTACAATAAGCTTGTACCTCTGGCAAAATATAGGGAAAAGGAGTTTACAAAATGAAGCTGAAACATCGCAGTCTCCGTACTCTAGTGGCAACTTTCCTGGCCGTTGCCATGCTCCTGTCCATGATCCCCGCCGCCTTTGCGGCAGACGCACGCAAGGCCACCGTTACCATTCTCCAAACCAGTGACCTGCACGGCATGGTAAATCCCTTTGACTACGCCTCCAATAAGGAGAGCAAAACCAGCATGGCTCATGTCGCCGCCGTGGTAGCAGCCGAGCGGAAGGCCGATCCCAATCTCCTGCTCATCGATACCGGCGACACCCTTCAGGCTAACTACATCCAGGAGTTCCGAAACGACGTGCCCCACCCCATGATTGCCGCCATGAACTACCTTAAGTACGATGCCTGGACTCTGGGCAACCACGAGTTTAACTTCGAGTTCAAAAATCTCCAGAAGGCCATCTCTGAATTTAAGGGCGCTACCCTGGCCGGCAACATCTACAAGGCCGACGGCACCCGTTTCCAGAACGCCTACAAGATTTTTGACGTAAACGGCGTAAAGGTCGCCATCTTCGGCATTGATGCCCCCCACGTCCCCCAGTGGGAAGCCTCTGACCCCACCCGCTTTGACAAGATGACCTTTACCTCTCCCATGGACGAGACCGGCAAAATCCTTAAGGAGCTGGAGGGCAAGGCCGACGTCATCATCGGTTCTGTCCACTACGGAACCGAGGGCGAGTACGGCACCGACGGTATGGAGGCTGTTGTCACCAAGTACGCCGACCAGTTGGACGGTCTGTTTATCGGTCACGCCCACGCCAAGGTAGACAAGGACATCGCCGGTGTGCCCGTGCTGGAGCCCACCAACAACGGCCAATTTGTGGGCAAGCTGGCCCTCACCCTCACCCAGAAGGACGGCAAGTGGGAAATTGACAAGACCGCTACCGTCTCCGAACTGCTGGACTGCTCCGCCGTCACCCCCGACGCCGCTTTCCTGGCCGAGTTCAAGACCCTTCATGAAAAGAGCCTTGCTCTGGCCGCCAAGCAGGTGGGCGAGGTGGGCGAAACCTTTATGGATCCTGTGGAGCTTCTCCCCGGTATCCCCCGCGCCGTTATCGAGGATAACCCCATTACCGACCTTGTCAACATTGTTCAGATGAAGGAGTCGGGGGCTGACGTCTCCTTGGCCGCCCTCTTTGACTCCACCTCTAACCTGGTAAAGGGCCCCTATCTCAACCGCGACAGCGTGAAAATTTACAAGTACGACAATACCCTCTTTGCCGTAAAGGTCACCGGCAAGCAGCTCAAGGCCATTATGGAGCGCCAGGCAGGCGATTTCTTTAACCAGTATCAGCCCGGCGATGTGACCATCAGCTTTAACCCCAATATTCGCCTGTATAACTACGACATGTTCTCCGGCGTCAATTACGACATCGACATTTCTAAGCCCGCCGGCAGCCGCATTGTTAACGTCACCTACAAGGGCGCTCCCCTGACCGACGACCAGACCCTGACCCTGGCGCTCAATAACTACCGCTACGGCGGTCTGGTGGGTGCGGGCATGATTAACGCCGCCGATGTGGTGTACGAGGGCGGCGCCGTCCGGGACATGGTGACCGACTATGTGGCCGCCCTTGGTAAGCCCCTGATGCCCGTGTGCGACAACAACTGGAAAATTATCGGCGCAGACCTGAACGACCCCCAGAAGGACATGATTTACGACATGGTTAAAAAGGGCGAGCTGAGCATTCCCACCTCCGAGGACGGCCGTACCCCTAATGTGGCCTCCCTCAACGCCGTTGCCCTCCGCGCAGCTGGCAAGCTCCCCGCCCTGCCCACCGAAAAGCCTGTGGAGCCCACTACCCCCGTGGAGCCCGAAAAGCCCACCGAGCCCACCACACCCACTGCCGGCACCTACACCGTTAAGGCCGGTGACAGCCTGTGGAAAATTGCCAAAAACACCTTGGGCGACGGCACTCAGTGGACCGTGATTTATAACCTTAACAAGACCACCATTAAGAATCCCAACAACATCTACATCGGCCAGGTGCTTCAGCTGCCTGCCGCGTAAGCACATTAATGAAGCAAGGAGAGCCGGGGTTACCCCCGGCTCTCCTTGCTTCATCGTGTCGAAAAAACTTAGAGCGTATCTGAAAAGCAGCGACATGCAGAATTTCTTTGGTTAGGCAAGCCGATTTTTGCAGTCATACCGACGTATGGCAAGGGAAATCGGCGCTATCCAGACAAAAAAGATGCCGCCATCGGTGCGCTGGAATTGCTACACCCTGGTGGCTGTTGTAGCCTTATAACAAATTCCCCGCGTTCCGCTTTACTTTTTTCCGCTGCCGCAATATAATAAGTGCACTTTGTGTTTGTGAGGTTATATCCATGCTGGAGAGTCTAGTCACAGTGGCCGGACAGGTGGTCACGCTTTTTTTAATGATGGCGGTGGGGTTTGTTCTGGTGAAGATCGGTGCACTGAATAAAGTGGGCTTGAGCCAAATGTCCACCCTTCTTCTCTATGTTGTAGCCCCCTGCATTGTGGTGGATGCCTTTCAGCAGGACAATTTGCCCCCATTATCCCTTCTGGCGGTAGCGGTGCTGGCCATCGGGTCGTACTATGTGATTATCATGCCCCTATCTGCCCTCTTGTTTCGGCGGCAGCCGGAGGGTACGGGCATTGTGCTTCGGTTCGGTACGGCGTACGGTAACACCGGCTTTATGGGGCTTCCGCTGCTGCTGGTGCTGCTGGGCCCGGACGCGCTGATTTATGGTGCCATTTCTGTTGTGCTTTTTAACACCTGCCAGTGGACCCACGGCGCGGTTGCCATGGGCGGCAGCTTTTCGGTCAAAAAAGCAATTTTAAATCCCGGAGTAATCGGTCTGCTGCTGGGTCTTCCATTCCTGCTGCTGCCCGTTCGTCTGCCCGGGATGGTGGGGTCGGCGGTCTCCTTTATGGCCAATCTCAATACGCCCTTGGCTATGGTGGTCATCGGCGGCCAGATGGCGGGCGCCAATCTGATAGCCACCTTTACCCAGCCAAAGCTTTATCTGGTCTCCGCCCTAAAGCTGCTGGTTATTCCCGCTCTGGTGGCAGTCATGCTCCTACCCTTTGGGCTGGACCCGCTCCTCTACTGCACCTGCGTGGTACTGGCGGCCACACCCTCAGCGGGAGTTACCGGCATTTTTGCCCAGAAATTTGGCCGCGATACCGCTTCTGCCGCACAGCTGATTACCTTATCCACCCTCTTATCCATTCTCACCCTGCCCATTTTTGCCGTGCTGTCCCAAACCTTGGGCGGATAATAAAATTTATTTCTGCAAAAATACCCCGTTGGGCAAGGAGTACCATCCTTGCTCAACGGGGTATCATTGTATAACGAAAGTTTTTACCGCTCGGCGATTTTGTCCGGCTCCAGCCACTTACCCCAGCGGTAGTAGATAAAGATGGCAATGCTGGTCACTGTCCAGGTAATGGGGTAGCTGGCTGCCACCGTGTTGACCGTGTGGGAGTAGGGCACCACTGTAAAGAGCCAAATGAGCCGCAGGGCGCACACGCCGAACACCGAAATAATCATGGGAACAAAGCTCTTGCCTGCGCCACGAATAGCGCCCGGCAGCAGCTCCACCAAAATATAAGTAATATAAAACGGCACCAAAAAACGCACCATATCCACGCCGATGTCCAGCACATTTGGGTCGGGACAGAACACAGACAGAATGGGGCGGGCGAACACCACCATAAGGGCGCTGAGCACCAGGGTAAAGCCCGCGGTCATGGCCACCGAAACCCGCACGCTCTTGCGCAGGCGCTCGTACTGCCCCGCGCCGTAGTTTTGTCCGGCAAAGGTGGTCAGAGACAGTGCCATGGCGTTAAGGGTCATCCAGAAAATTATGTCCATCTTGCCGTAAGCCGTCCAGGCGGCCACCGTGTCGGTCTGGAAGGAATTGATAGCAGCCTGAATGACAATGTTGGAGCTGCTGTACATCAAAGACTGGAGCGCGGCGGGGGAGCCCACCTTGAGGATGCTGCCCATGGATTGCCGGTAAAACCGCATTTCCTTGGGAAAAAACTGATAGGGCTGCCCTTCAGCCCGCATAAGGGAGTAAACCACCAGCCCTGCCGCCAAAATCTGCGATACAACTGTGGCAATGGCCACTCCCGCCACCCCCATGCCAAAGCCCAGCACCAGCACCAGGTCCAGCACAATGTTACACAGTGAGGCGGCAATGAGAAAGTAGAGGGGCCGCTTTGAGTCCCCCACCGCCCGGAGCACCCCGGTGCCCATGTTGTAAATCACGTTGGGTATCATGCCCAGGAAAAAAATCCGCAGGTAAAGGATTGCGTCGTCCAGGGTATCGGCGGTGGTGCCCATAGCCTTAAGTGCCCACGGTGCCAGCAGGAAGCCCGCCACCGTAAAAAATGCGCCGATGACCAGCGCCAGCACCATGGCGGTGTCAAGGCTTTTACGAAGCTCCTCCCCCCGGCGGGCGCCGTAGTGCTGAGCGATAGCGACTACCGCGCCGCTGGCAAGGCCGGTAAACAATCCAATTGTCAGGTTGACCACCGGGCCGGTGACCCCCACGGCGGCCAGGGCGCCCTTGCCCACAAAGCGCCCCACCACCACGCTGTCCACCGTATTATAGAGCTGCTGAAAAAATGTACCAAACCACAGGGGAAAGAAAAAGCTTAAAAGCTGTTTCCAAATTACCCCCTGGGTAATGTCACCTGTACTCTGCCGTAAAAACCGCACGCCGGGCTCACCTCTCTCTTTCCGGTAAATTTTACATGGTTAAGGCGAGAAAGGCAAGGGGTCAAATATTTTATTCAGACTGTCGACAAAGTCGCCAGTCTGCGGGCGGGTTCCTGCACGCGAAAGCGGGGGCTCCCCCCCTTTCACACTATCCCCCCGCTCAAAAAGCTCAGTCTTTTGATATCCAATTTCAAAATAGCAGTTTGTCTACAAGCTGATTTTATTTCCCTTGTGTTTTACTCCCTGATTCGATATAATATTTGGGCGATTGAAGATAAAGTGAGGTCTATCCAATGAAACTAGGTATTGTGGGTCTGCCCAACGTGGGTAAGAGCACCCTGTTTAACGCCATTACCAATGCTGGGGCGGAGAGCGCCAATTACCCCTTCTGCACTATTGACCCCAATGTGGGCGTGGTCACGGTGCCCGACCACCGTCTGGACTGGCTTTCCGACTTCTATAAGCCCAAGAAAACTACGCCCGCCGTAATTGAATTTGTAGACATTGCAGGTCTTGTGAAGGGTGCGTCCAAGGGCGAGGGACTGGGCAACAAGTTTTTGGCCAATATCCGTGAGTGCGCTGCCATTGTTCATGTGGTGCGCTGCTTTGACGACGAGAATATCATTCATGTAGAGGGCTCCACCGACCCTCTGCGGGACATTGGCATTATTGATCTGGAGCTGATTATGGCCGATGTGGAGATGGTGGAGCGCCGCATTGATAAGGCCATGAAATCGGCCAAGGCTGACAAGAAATACCTTCACGAGGCCGAGGTCTTTACCGAGCTTAAAAACTGGCTTAACGACGGCAACTCCGCCCGCTCCTTCGAGTGCGCCGAGGAGGACAGGGAGATTATCGCCACGGCGGAGCTTCTCTCTCTCAAGTCCATCATCTACGCCGCCAATCTGGACGAGGACGGCTTTGCCGATTACAAGAGCGTATCCTACTACACCCAGGTCGAGGAGCTAGCCGCCAAGGAGGGCGCCCAGGTAGTGCCCGTCTGCGCCAAGCTGGAGGCCGAAATCGCCGAGCTGGAGGGTGACGACAAGCGCATGTTCCTGGAGGAGCTGGGCATTGCCGAATCCGGTCTCGACCGACTCATTAAGGCTAGTTATGCCTTGCTCGGTCTTATTTCCTTCCTCACCGCAGGTGAGGATGAATGCCGGGCCTGGACCATTACCCGGGGCACCAAGGCCCCCCAAGCCGCCGGTAAAATCCACACCGATTTTGAGCGGGGCTTTATCCGCGCCGAGATCGTAAATTTTGAGGATTTAAAGCAAAACGGCACCATGAATGCCGCCAAGGAGAAGGGCCTGGTTCGCTCGGAGGGCAAAGAATATGTCATGAAGGACGGGGATATTGTCCTTTTCCGCTTTAATGTATAAGTAAGAGCATTGCCACCTTAACAAAGTTACAGAAATAATATGCGGCGGAGAAGCATCGCTCTCCGCCGCATATTATTATAAAATCTGCTTTTTTACAGTATGGATTTTGTGCTGCCGCGTACCTTTAAGACCGGATGCAGCCTGGTGGGCTCCGGGCCCGCACCGGGATTGCCGATAAGCTTTAGTATTTGCTCCACCGCCGACCGGGCAATGGATTCCACCGGCTGCGCCACTGTCGTAAGCGGTGGGGAGAGAATATCGGAAAATTGTATATCATCCACGCCCACAACAGACAGATCCCCGGGAATGGAGAGATTATAATTACGGCACTCCTTGTAAACTCCGTATGCAATCATGTCGTTAAAGGTAAAAATTCCGGTTACATTTTGCCCCAGCAGATATGGCAGACCCTTGCAGCCGCACTCGATAGAGAGTGCGTCGCAAAAAAGCAGCTTTTCGTCAGGAACAATGTCATGCTCCTGCAGCGCTCTTTTATACCCCTCATAGCGGCAGGCGTTTACCTTTAACCGAATAGAGCCGGAGACACAGCCGATTCGCTTATGGCCCAGGGAGAGCAAGTGCTTGGTGGCTAAGTACCCGATTTCCTGCTGATCTACCTCCACAGAGTGGCTTGGCTGGTCCTGGGTAATTCGGTCTACAAACACGATGGGGGTGTCCAGCGTTTGAATCAGCTCCTGACACTTGAAGGTCTCGCTCTCGTCATCAAAATCCAGCTGGGCAAGAATAAGCCCATCCAGACAGCGGTCAGAAAAAATGTTCAGATATTTACGTGTAATCTCAGGGTCGCCCCCGGTATTCCCGATGATAACAGCAATCCCCTGCTGCCGCAGCTCGGTTTCTATATGGTGAGCCAGCAGTGCGAAAAAGGGGTTGGTAGAGTCGGGCAAAATTACCCCCACCGTGTTGGTGGTGTTGGTAACCAGCCCCACCGCCAGCTGATTGGGACGGTAGTGAAGGGTTTTAATAGCGGCCTGCACCTTGGCCCGGGTTTCCTCCGACAGAGAGACCGCTTTATTGTTTATGACAAAGGATACCGTGGTGGGAGACACCCCTGCAAGCTTTGCAACGTCCTTAATGGTTGTTCTCATAAATAAATTAACACCCTTACTTATAAGTATAACGCTTTAACAAAGAAATATGTTTCGTAATTAAATTATATGTCCAACCTTTAGCAAAAGCAACAAAAAGTTATTTTATTGTTAATTTGCACAAAACGGCACTGCTTATTACATGCCTTATTCACAATTGACGAAGAATGTCGAATGTGCTAATCTAACACTAGCCCATGCGGCATATTTTTTATTTACTGTTAAAACGTTTTAACAGCATCCGTTCCACGCTTCTGTTTTGTATGGCACTAAAAAACTAGGAGGAAATGAAATGAAAAAGAAAGCTCTCTTTGCACTGGTGTCCGCAGTACTGGCACTTGCACTGGTTGCCGGTTGCAGCAAGCCTACCGCACCGGGCACCGCCGACGACGGCACCGAAAAGACCAAGATCGTGCTTCTGCTCAACGGCTATTTGGGTGACCTGGCCTGGTATGACTGCTCGGCCGCCGGCATGAAGGCCATTGAGGAAAAGTATCCCGATGAAGTAGAAGTTCGTGTTATTGAGATGACCACCGACAAGAGCAAGTACGATGCAATCATCAACGACACCCTCAGCGAGGATTGGGATGTTATCGTGGCCGGTTCCTGGACCATGCTGGAGTACATCGAGCAGGCTGCCAAGGATCATCCCGAAAAGCAGTTCTGGTTCTTTGACGAGCCCATGGAGGGTATGGACAATGTGTACAGCATGTCTTACAGCGCCAACGAAGGCTCTTTCCTGGCCGGTATGGCGGCAGCTTATGCTTCCGAAAGCGGCGTTATCGCCTTCATCGGCGGCGAGGACTCCACCACGGTAAACGACTCCATGGTCGGCTACCTGGAGGGTGCCAAGTACGTTAACCCCGACATTAAGGCCATTATCTCCTATACCGGCAACTGGGACGACTCCGCAAAGGGTAAGGAGCTTGCGCTGGTGCAGTACAATGCCGGCGCGGACGTGGTGTTCCAGCTTGCCTCCAACGCCGGTGTCGGCGTGTTCGAGGCTGCCAAGGATACCGGCAAGCTGGCCATTGGCTCCGATACCGACCAGAGCCAGATTTTTAAAACCAGTGATCCCGACAAGGCCGGTGCAATCCTCACCAGTTCCCTCAAGCGGGTGGATGTTTCCCTGGTAGATGCCTACGAGCAGTACAAGGCCGGCACCGTACCCTACGGCACCTGTGCCAAGCTGGGCCTGGACCGCGACTGCGTGGGCATTGTGGAGAACGAAAACCTTCAGGCTCATCTGAGCGCTGAGGAAATTGAAACCATCAACGCCGCCAAGGCCGGTATCATCGACGGCACCATTAAGGTTTCTTCTGCCTATGGCATGACCAACGAAGAGCTGACCGCCTTTAAGGCAGAGTTCGCAAAATAATAAAAGGTAAGCTCACATCGACACAGGGAACAAATTACGATTTGTTCCCTGTGTCACGTTAGCCCGGGAAAACATTTTGTAGCGGGGGATTTTATGGACGAATTATTGAGAGTAGAACATTTGCTCAAGGTGTACGGCAATGGCGTGATGGCAAATAAGGACATTAATTTTACCGCCAGAAAAGGTGAAATTCACGCTATTTGCGGAGAAAACGGCGCAGGCAAATCCACCCTGATGAAAATGCTCTACGGAATTGAGCAGCCCAGCGAGGGCAAAATTTTCATGAAGGGAAAAGAGGTCAGCCTTACCTCCTCGGCGGTAGCCATTGAAAACAGCATCGGCATGGTGCACCAGCACTTTATGCTGGTGCCCTCCCTTACGGTTGCCGAAAATGTGGTACTGGGCACCGAGCCCAAAAAGGGCTTAAAGTTTGACACCAAAAAGGCCATTGAGCTTACCGACGAGATTGCAAACAAATACAATTTAAAGGTACCTGCTCAGGAGACGGTGGAAAACATCACCGTAGGCATGAAGCAGCGGGTCGAGATCATCAAGGCCTTGCTCAAGGGTGCAGAGCTGCTGATTTTGGACGAGCCCACCACCGTGCTCACCCCCCAGGAAACCGAGGAGCTTTTTGTCGAGCTTAAGCACCTTAAGGAGCAGGGGCACACCATCCTCTTTATTTCCCACAAGCTGCAGGAGGTCAAACAGCTGTGTGACCGGGTAAGCATTATGCGTGCCGGGCGCATGGTGGCTACCAGAGACATTAGCGAAGTAAGCGAGGCCGACATTTCAAAGCTCATGGTAGGCCGGGATGTCGTGGATGTGATTGAAAAGCCCGCCGCCGTCCCCGGCGAAACTGTGCTGACCGTAAGCCACATTACCCACAAAAATATGTTCGGCAAAAAGGTACTTGACGACGTTACCATTCGCCTGCGCAAGGGAGAAATTCTTGGTTTGGCAGGTGTTGAAGGAAACGGACAGCACGAGCTTTTAGAGGCCATCTCAGGTAACATTTCGGTAAGCGAAGGCAATGTAAGCTTTCTGGGGCAGGACATTACCAACCATTCGGTGCGCAGCATTCGAGACATGGGTATGGCGCACATCCCTGAGGACAGAATGATTGAGGGCAGCGCCAAGAGCATGAGCATCACCAACAATCTGCTGGCCGGACGGCACCGTTTTTCTGAGTTTACCGGCAAATTTCTCTTTAAGATGAAGCACATTCGAGAGAGTGCCGACGACCTGATTAAAAAGTATCTGGTAAAATGCAGCAGCCAAAACCAGGAGATCGGAATGCTCTCCGGTGGCAATATTCAAAAGGTTGTGGTCGCCCGCGAGTTTTCCACAGACCCAACCGTTATTTTGATTGACCAGCCCACCAGAGGCATCGACGTAGGCGCGGCGGAATTTATCCGCAACAAGCTGGTGGCGCTGCGGGATGAGGGCAAGGCCATTATGCTCAACTCCGCGGACTTAAACGAGGTTCTGGGGCTGTCCGACAGTCTGATTGTCTTCTGCAACGGCAAAGTCGTTGGTTATTTTGAAGATGCCAGCCTCCTTGCCGAGGAGGAGCTGGGCCTATATATGCTGGGCATTAAGCAGCAGGATCCCGAGGAGATTGTGAGGAAATTCCATGAATAATCATCGACTGAAACCCCATAAAACCGAGTTAACGCAGGAGATACTCAATCAGCGGTTTTCCCTGCTCCGCACCGCCTTGGCCATTGGCATCGGGCTGCTGCTGTCCGGCGTTATTATTTTCCTGGTCAGCGACGATCCCATGCTGTCCTTAAAGTACTTACTCATCGGTCCGGTCATGACTCTGAATAACTTTTACAGCATGATTACCATGTGGGTGCCCATTGTGATTACGGGCCTGGCCGTGTGTATTATGTTTAGCGCCAATCAGTTCAATCTCTTTGTAGAGGGCGCATTTTTCTTTGGCGGCGTCATTGCCACCATGGCGGCGCTAACCTTTAATCTGCCCGGCGGCATTTTGCCGGTGGTTTGCATCCTCTGCGCTGCCGTGGTGTGCGCACTCCTCTCCGCCATCCCAGCCCTGATGCGGGCAAAGCTGGATGCCTCTGAAATGGTGGCCTCCATTATGCTCAACTATGCCTGTGCTCAGCTGGGCATGTTCCTCATCAGCTTTTTCTTCCGCGACACCTCTGCGGGTAGCGTGGTGTCCCAAAAGCTTCCGGACGCCGCCAAGCTTGGGGAGCTGCTCCCCGGCAGCCGCGTTACCATCAGCTTTTTTGTGGCGATTGCCCTAACGGTTTTGGCCTACTATTTTATGCACCGTACCCGCTGGGGCTATGAAATCCGCCTGACCGGCCAGAACAAGCACTTTGCCCAGAAGGTGGGTGTCAACATCGGCTTTATTACCGTCCTCTCCCAGATGCTGGGCGGCGCCCTGGCCGGCACTGCCGGAGCCATGGAAATGCTGGGTATGTTTTCCCGCTTCTCCTGGAGCGGCCTGACTAACCACGGCTGGGACGGAATCACCCTTGGTATTTTGGCCAATCGGAACCCCAAATACATTCCTCTTGCGGCACTGTTTTTAGCTTACCTGCGTAAGGGCGCCGACCTTATGAGCATGAAAACCGGAATGCAGACCGATTTTATTTCCATTATTCAGGCTGTCATCCTGGTGTTCCTGCTTGCCGAGCGCTTCCTTGCAAAATACAAGCAGAAGAAGGTCTATGAGCTGAGCAAGAAGATGGAAACCAATGTGGGCGCGACAGGAGGACTCGAAGTTGGATAATATTGTAGAACTGATTTTTAGCAGCGCCTTTGTCTTTTCCATTCTGCGCTTAACCACCCCCATTTTATTTGCCGCCTTAAGCTCGGTCATTTCCGAGCGGGCAGGGGTGGGCAATATCACCATGGAGGGCGTAATGCTCATCTCGGCCTTAACCGGCGTTATTGTTTCTGCCTACACCCAAAGCGCCGGCCTTGGACTTCTTGCAGCGGTCCTTTTGGGCGGATTAGTGGGGCAGCTGCTCTCTTACTTAATCTTTAAGCTCTCGGTCAACGACCTTTTGGCCGGTATTGCCATTAACCTTTTGGGCAGCGGCGGCACCGTGTTTATTCTTTTTGCCCTGACGGGCGTGCGGGGCATCTCCACCGGACTGAGCAGCAAGGTGCTGCCCAACATTGACATTCCCTTCATCAAGGACATTCCCGTCCTGGGGGAGGTTCTGTCCGGCCACAATGTGCTGACCTATTTGGCCTTTTTCATGACCTTCCTTGTATGGTTCCTGCTGTTTAAGACCCCTCTGGGTCTGCGTATCCGCGCGGTGGGCGAAACCCCCGAGGCAGCAAAATCCGTGGGCATCAATGTGTACAAAACCAAGAGCATTGCTCTGGTCATTGCCGGTATGCTGGCCGGTTTCGGCGGCGCCTACATGTCCATGGGCTATGTGTCCTGGTTTACCAAGAACATGACTGCCGGACGCGGCTGGATTGGTATTGCCGCCGCCGCCATGAGTGGTCAGCACCCTGTTTGGGCAACCGTTGACGCGGTGCTGTTCGGAACCGCCGATGCGCTGGCAAACACCCTGCAAACTGCCAATCTGCCCTCTCAGCTTGTCCTGATGACCCCCTATGTTGTTACCTTGGCGGCTATGTGTCTGTATGCCTACTTCCGGATTCAAAAGGTCAGAAAAAACAAGCTGAGACACCACTAAGGAGGGTATCATGGGAAAGAAATTAAATGAGCGGGTATCCCAGATGATTGCCCGGATGACCACTGAGGAAAAGCTTCTCTGTGTGCACGGGCAGCTTTGGGACCCCTATCGGGCTAATCAGGCCGGATTTGTCAGAGGCAGCGAAAAGCACGGCATTCCCGATGTGCTGATTGCCGATGGTGAGTCCGGGGTCAATATCAGCTGGGAGACCACTGCATTCCCCTCCAAAGTGGCGCTGGCCGCTACCTTTGACCGGCCCTCCGCCTTCGCCTACGGAAAGGCCATGGGGCGGGAGGCTAAGGCAACCGGCATTCATCTTTTGCTCACGCCACGCGTCAATGTGGTGCGTGACCCTGTGGGACAAAAGGGTGTCAGCAATGGCGGCAACTATCAAACTTACAGCGAGGATCCTGTTCTCAACGGCGAGATGGGTGCCCAGGAGGCAATGGGCATTCAGGATAAGTGCCAGGCCCTGGCAAACCTAAAGCAGATGTTCGGCTCCAGTAACGGCACAGCCCAAGGGGCGGGCAACTGCATTATTGACGAGCAGACCATTCACGAGCTCTATATGCGCCCCTATGAGCTGGTGCTGAAGGCGGGGGTTTCCAGCGCCATGACCAACTACAATCAGGTGAACGGCACCTGGACCTATGATTACCCCCACATGACCAAGGAGTGTGCCCGGGAAAAATGGGGCTTTCAGGGCTTCATTTTCGATGACTGGTACTGCCTTTACGACCCCAATGCCATTCGGCACGGCGTTACCTTGGAAATGCCGGGCGACGACTACTACGACGAGGGCAGCGAGCTTTCCTGCTATGGCAAGCGGCTGCTGCAAGCTATTGAGGACCCCAACCAGCCTGTTACCATGGAGGACCTGGATAACGCGGTGTACTACTATCTGGACACTCTGTGCCGCTTTGGTATGCTGGACGAGCCCCAGCGCGTCCCCGGGCCGCTGGATGAACAGACCAAGCTGGAGAGCGCGGCGCTGTGCCGTGAAATTGCCGCAAAGGGCGCGGTTTTATTAAAAAACGAGGGGGACATTTTGCCCATCTCTTTTGCCGGAAAGCGGGTCGCAGTCATTGGCCCGGGCGGGGCACAGCAGGTAATGCCCACCTTCAAGGAATCCCCTTACGGCTTCCCCGACCGCAAAAACAGTCTTTACGCCATCTTGAAAGAGCAGTACGGGGAGCAGGTGTCCTTTGCGCCCGGCATTGAACTGGACGGCGTTGTCATCCCCTCGGAAAACCTGTCTGCGGATGCCGAGGGCAGGGAGCAAGGGCTTAAGCGCTATACGGCCAAATTTATTTATGAAACCCTGAGCGACGGCACCTTGCAGGAGTACCCCAAGTGGGAGGACTATGTGGTGGACGCGGTCATCGATTACCGGGGTGAAACCGCACTGCCGCCCCTGTCCAGCGAGCGCAGAAAGGGCTTCTTTAAAGAGACCCCCCGCACCTACTACATGTGGCATGGATATGTGCGCGCCGAGGAGACCGGCGAGTATCGCATTGGTATGCAGAGTAAATTCCCCGGTATCGATGCCTTTGAGAAAAACAAGGTACAAAACGCCGATCTTTCGGTCTCTACCTCCGGTAATCTTTACATTCGCAAGGCCCCCCAGGCCGAGGGAATGAGCCGCATCGGCACAGGGGTAAGAGTTTCCGCCAACGGTAAGCTTGACCCCTTCTCCGAGGTAGTCGCCTGCGCCGACGGCTGGAACAATGCCGGGGGCTGGGTGCATCTGGAGGCCGGTCAGCGGTACGAGGTGTATTTTAACCACGTCAGCCTGCACATGGAACCGCTGGAGCTGCGCCTTGCGTGGGTCACTCCTTCCATGGCTCGTGCCGCCAGAGAAACCGCCACGGAACTGGCAAAGAACGCCGATGTCGCCATCGTCTTTGCATGGCATCAGAGCGTAAACGAGTCCATGTGTCTTGAGGGCGGACAAAATCAGCTGATTGAAGCGGTGAGTACGGTGAATCCCAGCACAGTGCTGGTGCTCAATAACGGCGACCCCATCGAAATGCCTTGGGCAGACAAAATTCCCGCACTTTTGGAAATGTGGTTCTCCGGCCAGGAGGGGGCGCTGGCCACCATGGACGTGCTCAGCGGCGCGGTCAATCCCGGCGGACGGTTGCCGGTAACCTTCCCGAAAAAGCTTTCTGACATCGCGGCCCGTGACCCCCGGCATCCCGAGCGGTACTGCGTCTCCGGCCGCATCAGCGAGAAGGACGCCAATCACCCCAACACCGCCCACTTTACCGAAGGACTGCTAAACGGCTACCGCTGGTTTGACCGTGAGCAGATTGAGCCGCTCTACCCCTTTGGCTTCGGTTTAAGCTATACCAGCTTTGCGTACAGCGCCCTCACCGTTACACCGGCTGACGAGGGATTCCGGGTTACCTGCGAAATTGAAAATACGGGTGCGCGGGACGGTGAAGAGGTGGTGCAGTGCTACCTGGGTAAGCCCGAGCAGCTCCCCCAAGGCATCCAGGCAGCCGACAAGGTTCTGGTGGACTTCTGCCGGGTCTTTGTGCCGAAGGGCGAAAAACGCACCGTTACACTCTGCGTGGATCAGCTGTACCTTGCCTACTTTGACCCCGCCGACAGCGATTATAAAAAACCGCTGGGCACCAGGGATGTGTTGGTCGGTGCTTCCTCGCGGGATGTCCGCCTCACGGGGAAAATTACGATAGAATAACTGGGAGATTTGAATGAAAAAACGCGGAATTTTAAATAGCGAGCTAATTGGCAACATTGCCCGTCTGGGACACATGGATTTGTTTATGATCGGGGATGCGGGTATGCCAATTCCCTCCAACGTAACCGTGGTAGACCTGGCGCTGTGCACAGGGGTGCCCACTTTCCAGCAGGTGCTGGACGCCATGCTGGATGAGACAGTGGTGGAGTACTACTACCTGGCTGACGAAATCGAGCAATGCAATCCCCGCCTGGCAGACTACATCAGTCATGCCCTGGAAGGAATTGAGCACACCGCCATGTCGCACGAAAAGTTAAAGGAACTGAGCGCCCAGTGCCGATTCGCGGTAAGAACCGGGGAATGCTCTCCCTATCCAAACTTGATTTTACGGGCGGGAGTCAGCTTTTCCTGAAGGGAGACCCTTATGAAGATATTAAATTTCGGCTCGCTAAATTTGGACCATGTCTACCACGTGGCGCAAATTGTCGCACCGGGCCAGACCGTGGACTCTTTGCAGGTGTGCCACTTTCCCGGCGGTAAGGGCCTGAATCAAACGCTGGCCTTAGCCCGTGCCGGCGTGCCGCTGTACCACGCGGGCATGATCGGCAGCGACGGACTGGGGCTCAAGGAACTGCTGGAGCAGGATCATGTAGATTGTACCTACCTCAAAACCGTAGAGACAGACACAGGCAGTGCCTTCATTCAGGTGGATGCCAACGGTCAGAACAGCATTGTCCTTAGTAAAGGGGCCAACGGAGCCAATACGCATGCCTTTTGTGATGAGGTGCTGGCAGAGTTCGGCGCGGGTGATATGCTGCTTCTTCAAAACGAGATCAGCTGCATTGACTATCTGATTGAAAAAGCTGCCCAAAAGCAGATGCAGGTGGTGCTTAATCCATCCCCCATTAACCAGGCTGTGCTGGCCTGTGACCTGAAAAAGATCTCTGTCTTTATTCTAAACGAGGATGAAGGAATGCAGATTTCAGGCAAGTCTGCCCCTGAGGACATTTTGGCGGCCATGGCGGCGCAGTACCCCCAGGCCCAAGTGGTTTTAACACTCGGGTCAAAAGGCGCGGTCTATCAGGGCAACGGTCAAACCGTTTGGCAGAATGCCTTTTCCGTCAAGGCCGTAGATACCACCGCCGCGGGGGACACCTTTACCGGCTACCTATTGGCCGGCATGATTCGCGGCCTGCCCATGCCGGACTGCCTGCTGCTGGCCTCCAAGGCCGCGGCCTTGGCCGTAACCGTGCAGGGTGCCGCCAGCTCTATTCCTTACCGGTGCAAGGTGGACGCAGCAGAATTGACGCCTTAGCAAGCAGTCTTAAACAATGATAAAATCAGGACCGAGGGAAGCCAATGGTTGGCGTCCCTCGGTCCTGATTTTGTTATTTCCCGTAGTAGACTTCCAGAATCAGTGCCCTCATCTCCTCGGGGGAGGGCTTGCGGGGGGTAAAGGGGGTGCAGACGTCGGCAAAGGCCTTTTTCACCAGAGCATCCAGCTGGGCGAGAAAATCGGCTTCGTCCTTGACTACCGCGCCCATGGCCTCGGGAATATCAATGCGCCGACGCAGCTTCAGAATCGCTTCGGTCAGGTCGCCCTCGCCCACCAACGCTGCCAGCTGGTCATACCGGGCCTTAACCGCCGGGAGGGCGGCGTTGAATTTCAGTCCGTAGGGCAGGACAATGGCATTTGCAAGGCCGTGGGGCACACCGTACTCCGCGCCGAAGGTGTGGGCAATGCTGTGGACGATGCCCAGGGCGCAGTTGGAGAAAGCGATTCCCCCCATGCAGGAGGCCGCCAGCATTTGGGCCCTCGCGTCTAGGTCATCTCCCTGCTCATAGCAGCGGGCCAGGTTTTGGTAGCCGGAGCGGAAGGAGGACATGGCCATGGCGTCGGAGTACGGATTTGCAAGCGGCGTAACGTAGGACTCGATGGCGTGGGTTATGGCGTCCATGCCGGAGGAGGCGGTTAGGCCCTTCGGCATGGAGACGGTAAAGACAGGGTCCAGAACCGCTACATCCGGAATCATACGGCCCTTCATACAGCGGATGGAGTATTTTTTCTTTTGCACCGTGTCCTTCACGAGGGCGGCACGGGTGGCCTCGCTGCCTGTACCCGCCGAGGTGGGAACACAAGCTAGGCGGGCCTTGACCCGGAGGTTTTTAATTTCGTTAGGAGGCATTACATCGCTAAGCTCCTTGTACTCCGGGTTTTCGTAAAACACCCACATGGCCTTGGCTGCGTCCATGGCAGAACCTCCGCCGAAGCCGATGACCCAGTCGGGCTGAAATTCCGCCATGTCGGCTGCGCCACGCAGAACGGTCTGAAAGCTGGGCTCGGGTTCTACATCGGTATAGCCCTTCCAAACGAAGCCGGCGCTCTCCAGCACATCGGTGACCAGCTTGAGCTGCCCCAGCTCCTCCAGAATCGTGCCGCTCATTACAATATAGGCCCGCTTGCGCTCTCCGGGCAGATCGGCCAGCGTTTTCACGGCGTTCTCACCGCAGTACATATGCTCACAGCCAAGCTTGATGGAATACATGGGCTCACTCCTTATTCATAAACAATACAGTTTTTAATGACCGCGCCCGAGGCGTGCTCCCGGATGGCGAACTCCAGACGGTCCAGAGGATACTCGTTTTGGATAAAATCCTCTGCTGAGATAACGCCCAGCTTTAAAAGCTCAAGGGCCGCCGCCACGTGGCGGGGTGTGGTGTGAAAGACGCCTTTAATGGTAATTTGAGAGTAATGGAGCAGGGTGGCGTCCACCTTGAGCTCGCTTCCCGACTTGGTACCGCCGAAAAGGAGGACAAAGCCGCCCTTGCGCGCCATTTTTACACTGGTCTCCCACACCTGAATGATCCCCGTGGCTTCTATTACCACATCGGCTCCCCGTTCTTCATCGGTAAGCGCACGGACAGCGGCCACGGTATCGGCAACGCCGGTGAGGTTTAAGGCCTGCCAAACCCCCAGGCGCTCTGCCACTGCCAGACGGCTTGCCACCATATCGGTAACGATTACCTTTGCACCCCGCAGAACGGCCAGTCGGGCAAACATAAGGCCAATGGGTCCCGCGCCGTTTACCACCACGGTGTCACCCAGCCCGATAGGGCAGTTTTCAATGCCGTACACCGCACAGGAGAAGGGCTCCATCAGAGAAGCGGTTTTATGAGAAAGGCTGTCCGGAATCAAAAACATATTTTGCGCTACAATTGGGGCGGGAACCTTTACATACTCGGCATAGCCCCCCCGGCAGAAGGTCAGCGTTTCGCACATGGAGGGCTGGTCGTGCTTGCAGTAATAGCAATGACCGCAGGGGGCAGTATTGTGAACGGCCACCCGGTCGCCCTCTCTAAATTGGCTAACCCCGGCCCCCACAGCCGCCACCACACCGGAAAATTCGTGCCCGTAAGGATGGGGCGGCTTAAGGAGCGGGTAACCCCGCTTAAAATTTTTCACGTCGGTACCACAGGTAGTGGAAACCTTGTTTTGGACCAGCACCTCGCCGGGACCTGGCGCGGGAATCGGCGTTTCAATAACACGGATATCCTCCACGCCAAAAAGCATGGCCTGTTTCATGGTGCCCGTCATCAGCTTAATACCCCACGGAGTCTTTTACGGGTTTTTGAACCTGGCCGTAGCTCTGCATCCGCACGCGCACATCTGCCATTTCCTGTGCAGTAAGAACGGCGGGCTGTCCCACAGCCATGGCGCGCCACTGCATCTCGGCCACAAACTCCAGATTGGTTGCCAGACCAAAGGCCTTCGCCATATTGGGACCGCAGGTCACAAGGCCGTGGTTTGCCAGCAGGAGCGCCTTGCTCTCGCCCATGGCCTTGCCCACGTTGGCGGCCAGCTCTGGGGTGCCAAAGGTGGCGTATTCGGCGCAGGGCACCACATCCACACCCGCACCGGCAATCACGTAATGAACGGCCGCAAGGGGTTGGCGCAGACAGGCAAAGGTAGTGCAGTAGGTGGAGTGGGTATGTACCACGGCCCGGGCGTCAGGGCGGTGCTTATAGACGGTGGCGTGGAGGTCGTGCTCGCTGGAGGGCTTGCGCTCGCCCTCTATAATGTTGCCCTGGAGATCCATGACCACCACATCCTCGGGTGCAGTCTCAAAGTAACCCAGGCCAGAGGGGCCGATGGCCATATAGCCGCTCACCGGGTCATAGCAGGAGAGATTGCCGCTGGTACCCTTGGAGAGCCCCTGTGCGCTCATTTTCTTGCCAAACTCTACAATGTCGATTCTTTCTTTTTCCATTAACATGACGCATCACTCCTACACTTTTATATTTCTAAGATTGACCACCATATCGCTCTTGCCCGTACTCCAGAAGTCCAGAATGGTCTTGGCCAGCAGCAGGGGTGACTTTGGAAGCGCATCAACCACATTGCCTGCGGTGTGGGGCGTCATCGTGAGGTTATCCAGAGCAATCAGCGGGTCGTCCGCAGGCACAGGCTCATCCCAAAACACATCCAGAGCCGCGCCGCCGATGGTCTTATTTTGCAATGCTGCCACAAAGTCGTCCTTATCCAGCACACCGGCCCGTGAGGTGTTGATCAGGTAGGCCGTGGGCTTCATAAGCCCCAGCAGTTTCTTGTTAATGCTGTTTTTGGTCTCTGGGGTCAGGCGCATATGGAGGGATACAATATCGGCTGTACGAAAAAGCTCCTCTTGACTTACCAGCTTGACCGGCAGACCGATTGCGTCCATTGCCTCCTGGGTGACATAGGGGTCATAGGCCAAAACCTGCTTCATACCGATACCCGCCGCCTTTTTCGCCACCAGCTTGCCAATGTGCCCCAGCCCCACCAGACCCAGTGTCATCTCGCACATGGAGGTGGTGTAAGCGCTGTTCACATAGTCCTTGCGCCAGTTGCCCTGCTTGATTGCGGCGTGGGCCCGGGCAATATTGCGGGTCTCGGCAAACATAAGGCCAATGGCAAAGTCAGAGGTGCACTCGGCGTTGCGGATGCAGTGGATAACCGGAATGTTCCGCGCGGTGGCGGCGGCCACATCCACGTGCTCCATGCCGCCCCGGCAGGTACCGATAAGGGAGAGCTTTCCCCCTGCCGCAACAAGATCAGCCGGAACAGGGCAGAAATGAGTGAGCAGAATGTCGGCGTCGGCTATCTCTGCATAGACCTCTTCAGGGACCTTTTCGGCGGTGGGTCCGTTTTTTTCCAGATTGAGAGAGCGCTTTTGAAATTCCTGGCGGTTTTCACAGGGCCAGAGAATCGCCTTGACGGTGTGGGGCACTTCTCCGGCCAGCGTGTGGGCCGCCTCCTCCAGCAGGGCACAGGGGACGACAATATCTCCGACTACGACAATTTTCATGCTTTTCCTCCTTGATAAGAGCTTTTAGAAAGGCGGCATCCGCTCCGCTGCCGGAACGGATGCCGCCTTTTGCGGTTTAGTTAGGACGCGGCAACCTCGGCGTTGGAAGAAACAATCGGCTCGCAGCCGGCATTTTTCTCCAAATAGTTCCACACAGCGTACTTGTTCTTTTTAAAGAGGACAAACAAGACTACATACACCGCAACCACAGCGCCGATGATAATGGGGTTCATGGTCAGGAATGCCATGGTAATGAAGCCGGCTGTACAGTTGGACATAATAAAGCCGATAATCAAGGTGCCGCCGGCAATGGCGGTAGTCGCGGCCTCAAACCCGGCACCCGCGGCGACCTGGGTAAAGGTGACCGCCCAGTAGGAGGCCATCATAATCTTGCAGGTAAACACAATGCAGCCCATGACCCAGGACTTTACAATATTGCCGTTAGACAGGCAGACGGGAATTTCCACCATGTAAGGCAGGGAAGGAAGCACCATGACCGGGATAACAATATTGCCGGGCATAAGGAAGGCAATCAGCACGGCAAAGGGAATGACCAGCAGGCCGGTGGTAAGGGTAGCGGTTTCGCCATAGCCCAGTGCGTCATTTACCGAAATAATAAATTCACGGCCCTGGCCGAACTTGCTCTTTTTCAGCTTCTTGCGGGAGTAATCGGTAAGGGCGGTAAAGCCGGAGGCAAAAAGGCCGGCAATCTTCGGGAAAATAGCCATAACAGCGGCGCAGGTCACCGCCACGTTGGCGATCTGGCCCCAGGCGGCCATGGTGGCAATGGTGGTAATGTTACCCACCACGCCCAGAATCACGCCCACAATGAGACCGATGTACATAGGCTCGCCCAGGAAGCCAATCTTCTTGCGAATGGTCTCGGGGTCGGCCTTAATTTTGTTAAAGCCGATTTTGCCCAAAAGGGTGTCCAACACCAGATAGATGGGGGCGTCGCCAATATGGTGGGGGGCAGTCATGGCGCAGCCGGGATAGCGGTAGTAAATGCTCCAGCGCTTCTGAACTACCTCTGCAATCAGAAGGGTAACCAGATTGATAAAGAGCATAAGGACAAAGGCCATGACCAGATTGTTTTTCAGCTGATAGAGCATGGAGCCCCACACAATGATAGAGTAGTTATTCCACAGATCGGAGGGCATAAAAATATCGGTTACCTTTATCATCCAAACAATGATTTGGAAGATGAGCCCCACACCGATAAACATCATTCCGATGTTCGTGGAGTAGGCCACGCTTGCAACAGCCTGCCAGCCGATGTCCAGTGCGGGGAGATTAATGCCGGTGGCGTTGACAATCTGCTGCACCAGAACAGACAGCACACTGCCAAAGGCGCTGGTAATAAACGCCATGCCCTTGAGTCCAACGCCGATAAGGACGGCGGAGGCAAAGGCCTTTTTAACGGGGGCGCCGAAGATAAGGCAAATTGCAAAAATAATGATAGGCACCGTGATATAGTTGCCAAAGGTGTCAAAGAAGACTTTTAGTGTCGCAAAAAAGCCATCCATAAATTCTCGCTCCCTTTCTATTCTCTCTCAGAATTCTCTCTTACAGCTTCAGTTTTCCCACTACGTCCAGCAGTTCCTCAATGAATTCCTCCTCATTGATCCCCACCAGAAAGCCGGTAGCGTTGAGGACAGGAATACCATAGACATCCTCCACCGGGCTGGTGTAGGCAATCAGGTCGTATCCTCCGCTCTGGACAGCCAGGGCCACGCCGCCGGGAGCCACCTCGGTGGCCTCCAGATCATACCCCTTTTCCTCCAGCACATCAGCCAGCTTTGAGGACAACATGGCCGAACTTACCGTGCCAGAGCCGCAAACTGATAAAATTTTGACTGCTCGCATGGTTTCTTCACTCCTTTCAATTTGTCTCATCTTCATCCAAAGACGACAGGCAGGCCAAAATTTCCGCCTTGTCTTTTGAATCCCGTAGCTTTTGGAGCAGCGGCCCATCCTGAATTATTTTCATCATTTTCTTCAGCATTTGAAGCTGCCGCTTGGAATCCTGCACTACCAGCGGAATAACCACCGAGCAGTCAAGCAGGTTCTCCTTCATCCCCATCATTGCAAACCGGACGGGCCGCCTGGGAATAATAACGCCCACCGCAGGGCGGTTTACCAGCAGATTGTTGGTGTGTGGAATGGCCAGGTTCAGGTTTTTCCCGGGCAGACCCGTCGGGTATTCGGCCTCACGCAGAACCACCGCGTCGCCGTAGCCGGGCTTTACATAACCGTAGGTTTCAAACAGGTTGGCCATCAGGCGGATACATTCCTCCGCAGTATTTACGTCCGCGTCTAAAATGACGAGTCGTTCGTCAAGCAAGGTTCCCATCGACTTCTTCCTCTCAAGCGTTTGGTTTCTGCAAGAATTCGTGTTGTTTTCTATGGTCAGCATATCACAGGCCCGCAGGCCCGAAAAGGCCAAGTTCTTTCGCAAACTGCACAGCTCATATTGCAAAAACATAAACACAGTTGGATACTTTGCACGGAAAAATTTTAAAAGTGTGCAAACTAATAGAACACCATGAGTACCACGGCAAAGGCCGCCACCAAGGCGGCTAAGATGCGGATAATCAGGGTTGTCCTGCGAAGGCCCAGTGCCTGATACCGCTCATATTGAGCAAATACCAGCGGACAGAGCGCAGCCAGCAGACCTATGCCCAACATGGGCAGGTACTTCCATCGGGTGTCCGGCATAAAGCCAAAGAGGAAGAGATTGGTCACCACCAAAACCAACAGTCCCAGATAAAACGGCGTACGCCATTTTTTGTCCCAGGCTACAAATTTTTGGGTATTGCTAAAGCACTCGGGTGAGCAGCAGGGCAGCTCCTTGCGCGCTTTGGGGTTAATAATATAGTCGGTGCAGTCTGTGGGACTGCCGCAATACAGGCAGGGAACTTTTTGCGTGTTTTTCATGTTGCTTCCTCCTTACGCTGTGTGTGCATTTGCTTTACACCCTCCACATGGCCGGGTGTGCTAAAATACTGATAGATCTCCTGAAGCATATTCCAGTGGCTGTACCGATCCACTGTTGAAAGGCAGAGAAGTACCTGGGCACGCGCTCCATCCCGGCAGAGAACTCCATCCTCCGAAACCAAAATGCGCACATCCAGCTTTCCGTTTACCTCACCTTGCATGGGATAGTGGATCAACATTACCTCCGGGTGCAGGCGATAAAACTGCACCTTTTTGTGTTCAAGCAGATTGCGCATCTTTGCAGCCAATCGGCCACGGCTGCCGGGGGCCTGAAGCCGCTCCGCCCCCCGAAGCACAGCCTCGCTCCATCCGGCACCCTTGGGAAGGGAAAAAACATTCGCCCGCTTCATCTTTTCCAGGAAGGTTTCTGCCTGCTGCGGTGCGCCTCCGCCCCTATCCCTTCGGTCAAAATAGCGGAACAGGTCAAAATAAAGTCGTTCCGCCTTGAGCGTGCCCTCCAGATTTTCGGACACCAGCTTGAGAATATCTTGTATCACGGTATCATGACGGGCAATTGCCTTATTCTTTTTTAAAATATCCATGATTCTTTGCTGACTGGCCTCGGTAATAATGGGTCCGGCCTCCACCAGATTGTCGCAGTCCAGATGCCCGCCCAGCGGCATTAGGGAAACTACCAGCGCATAGTCGCCCATTTCCCATTTGCGCAAACGGTCCACCGTAATTACGCTATATCGGAAGGAGAGTCCAAAGAGATCCTGAAGCTGCTCCTTTACCAAGGTGGCGGTCGCCATGTTGCCCGCGCCGATAATGAGCACCTCTTCCGTAGGGGCGGTATCACTCTGTGCCACCATTTTTTCGCTCAGATTGCTGGCAAAGTAGACACAGAGATAGGCAAGCTCATCCGCCGCAATTTCCGAAAACATGTTGCCCCTAATCCCTGCCATTGCCCGCCGGGTAAAGTCATACACCGCCGGATACATGCGCATAATGTCACTGGTAAGTGGGTCCTTCGCTGTAATTCCGTACTTAAGGCGATAATACATGGGCCGAATATGGTGAGAGAGCTGGCTGTGCAGCCGCTCCCGGTTAGGAAAGGAAATACAGGCAATGCGCTCGAAATTATAGATGAGCTGCTCCGCCACTGTGGAGATATAGCTATTCTCCTCCTCCTGAGAAACAAAGCCCGTGGTCTGAATGCCCAAAAAGATGGATGTTATGTAGTAAATTTCCTTGGGGGAAATACCCATGCCCAACAGACCCAGCTTCTGTGCTGAAAATTCCACCGAGCGGTAGGACAGGGTTTTCATCAGCGCAAACTGCTCATCATTGCTCATATTAATTTCGTGACCCTTGCGGCTGCGAATCCAGGCGGCCTGAATCATCATGCTCTCAAATCCATTTACGTCCAGAAAACAGTCGCCCTTAATATCCGATTCATACTGTTTGATCAGACAGCGGCAGAGCTCCAGAAAATCAATGTCGTTTCCCGTAAGGGCCACCATGCTCTGCTGAAGGAAGCTTTTTACCGCGTTAGTACCCTCGGGGGTCGCCAGCGTGCGGAATTGCGCCCAAATAAGCTTGCGCACCACCGCCTCCTCTCCCCCCAACTGGTAGCCAACCTTAATGGCACTGTGCAGGGAGAGTCCCCACGCGTCCAGCTCCTCACGAATCATTTTAATATCCATAAGGGCGGTATTCTTGCTCACCTCAAAGTAATCCATCAGTCGACTGATAATGACCGTCTCACTGGCCAGAGAAATGTACAAAATCTCCATGGCGCGGCGTTCGGATACGGAAAAAAAGTAGCTGGTGTTTCGGCGAAGCTGACGCTCCAGTGCATCCCGGTCCGCAACCTCAGCCCAGAGCTGCTGGCCGCTGATGGCCACTCGGCCCATACTGAACTGGCCCAGCCAGTCATTTATTTTTTCAACGTCGTAATACAGGGTGCGTTTGGCAATGCCAAGCGATTGCAAAAATTGTGTGGAAGGAATGCCCTTGTCTGTGTCCAGCAGACTACGCAGAATATAAGCCTGACGGCTTTTCAGCTCCAATTGGATTCCTCCTTTCAAGCATTCGTTTTAATCCGACAAATTTTGCAGCAGCTCCAGCACCGCGGCACCTGCTTCCGTCTCGTCCGCTCCGCTGGTCTGAAGGGTAACCTGGCTGCCGGCAGAGATGCCGCCGGAGAGTACACTAATAATGCTCTTTGCATTTACCTCGTTGGCACCTGTCAGAAGGGTCACATCGCTTTTAAACTTTTGGCACAGCTGCACCAGCTGGGAGGCGGGACGGGCGTGAAGCCCCGTCTTATTGGCAATGGTAACAGTTTGCTGAAACATGTTCATTCTCCTCTCAAATATAAGTCACGGAAATAACCCGCTCCTAATTGCCCCCATCTTAGCACGGCTTTGTGATGTAGAACATTACCAAATCGCTGCATGGTGAACGGGTGGAATTGTGCAAAAATTATACTTGTCTTTAGGTTAGCCTAATTTTGGCACAACACATATTTTAAGAGTATAGCGGAAAAATCTTTATTTGTAACGGTTCATTTTTTAGAGCGTATCTGAAAAGTAGCGGAATGCACAGAAACGCGCTAAGTAAAATGACACAAAAAGATGGCAGGCACTTTCGTGTCTGCCATCTTTTCCCACTCCATATAAATTAGGTACAGGCCGGGCGGGAAATACACCGCCAAGATACGCCCTAAATCACAGGTTCCCTAGAACCTGTATTCATAGTCAATGGCTACCCGATCTTCTCGAATGGACTTGCACAAGGAGGACACTTCCACATGTCTTGGGTCGTTTTTGTACGCGTCCAGCGCCTCCATGCTATCAAACTCAGAGACTAAAACCGCATCGTAGTTATCCGCGCCCACGCTTCGAGCCACTTCACAGCTCTTAAGCTGCGGGATAACCCCTTGCAGCGCCTGCAATCGACTAAGAAATTCCTCCTGTAAGGACTCGGTCCCGGCGCGAAATTTCCACATTACAATATGTCGAATCATACCGCTGCTCCCTTTCAAAATTATTGTTTGATTAGCGCTCTGAAAAGTATTAAAAAGCCCATAAACTTGTCTTGCTGTCAGAAGGACGGTCGCCAGGAATTCTCAGAAACGCTCTAGCCTGACCAGAAAATGCCGCATCCAGCTTGGGGCGGTGTTTTTTATCATATCATTTCCTTCTTATTGTTGTCAATTTTAAACAGCACCCGGGCTACCATCGCTTTTGCTACGTACAGCTACTGTATTTTCCCGATGGTTAGGCAGCAGGTACGGCAGCTATTGGGCCAGCAAGTTGTAATCATTTTAGAAGAACGGTAACGCAACATATCTGCCCCCCCTTCTGCATATACATCCCACAGCAGAATGAATGCGGGGAGTGTTGCAGGTTGAAGGGTAACATTGAGGAGCGCGCCTGTCAGCTGGCGCTTTACATCATAGAGAACAAGGCGACGGTGCGCGCGGCCGCCCAAAAATTTGGAATTTCTAAATCTACGGTACATAAGGATCTATCAGAGCGCTTGCCGCTTTTTAACAAACCGCTGTTTGAGCAGGTAAAGGGCATATTAAATGAAAACAAGGCGGAGCGACATATTCGGGGCGGCATTGCGACCCGAAAAAAATATAAAGGAACTTAAACAAGGATTGCCACGCCGTCATATTTGACCGCGTGGCAATCCCTTTTTTACAGTATTTGTTTCAGCTGTGCCGCCATGGCAGGGCCATCTATTTTGCTGCCGGTAAAATGCTCCAGGGCAAAAATGGCCTGCCAGAGGAGCATACCCAGCCCGTTTACGGCCTTAAGCCCCCGCGCTCTGGCCTGCGCCAAAAGGGCCGTTTCGGCAGGGGCGTAGATCAGGTCGCAGACGGCGGCATCCTTGGGCAGCGCCGCTAAAAAGGAAAAATCCTCAAACTGCCCGGCAGTTCCCGCCATGCCCAGGCTGGTGCAGTTCACCAGCAAATCACTCTCCGCCGCCAGCCGGAATAATGTGTCACCATCAAATCCCCCGGCACGGAGTACCTGCGGGTTATGTTTACATAATTCCTCTGCCTTGGCAGGGGTGCGATTGCACACGGTCACACAATCGGCCCCCTGCTCAACCAGCTTAAGGGCAACCGCCTTGGCCGCGCCACCCGCCCCCAGCAAGGTAATCCGCTTGCCGGAAATCGAGATGCCCTCGTCGGCCAGGCTGGCGACAAACCCCCGCCCGTCGGTATTGTATCCGTATAACTTTCCGTCCTTAATACAAATTGTATTAACCGCTCCATATAATTGCGCGTCCTTGTCCATCCCGGCCAGAAAGGGGAGCAAGTCCTCCTTGTGAGGCATGGTAGCGTTAAAGCCGGCATAGCCCTCTGCCAGGGCGCTCTCCACCCAGCGCGCGGTTTCTCCCCGGCGCACCTGACGGGTGTGGTAGACATAATTAAGACCTAGCGCATCAATCATGGTGCGGTAGAGCAGGGGAGACTTGGAGTGGGAAATGGGGTCGCCGATGACGCAGAGCTGCTTCATTCCCCGCCCTCCATGAGCATGTCCATGGCCATGGTGTAGCCATCAAAGCCCCGGCCGGAGATCTGCCCTATGCAGGCGGGGGCTGTGACCGAAATTTTACGAAAATCCTCCCGGCTGTGTATGTCGGAAATGTGCACCTCCACCGCGGGGACGGTGATGGCCTTCAGCGCGTCGTGAATGGCGTAGCTGTAATGGGTGTACGCACCGGGGTTAATTACAATGCCGTCATACACCCCCTGGGCGGCCTGAATGGCGTCAATGATCGCGCCCTCGTGGTTGGACTGAAAGCAGACGACGGTATGGCCGCGCTCTGCGGCATAGCGCTCTGCCATGGCACATAGAGCGGGGTAGTCCTGCCTGCCGTAAATATCCGGCTCACGCTGACCCAACAAGTTTAAGTTGGGGCCGTTGATAATAAAAAATTTCATCGCAGTCCTTCCCTTTCTATGGCACTAAGCAGTTCGCACATGGTTTCTTGAGGGGTTTTCCTGCTCCCGACAATATACTGTGCGTATTTTTTATAAAGCTCTATTCTGCTTGTATATAGCGCAAAAATTCGCTCCCCATTCCCGGCCAGCAGGGGTCTTGCGTCGTGGTTTTCGGCGGCAATTTCGGCCGGGTCACGGTCGATAAAGAAAATTACCCCGGTGGCTGACAAAGCTTTCATATTCTCCGGGCACAAAATGATACCGCCGCCGGTGGAAATGACGGCATGTTCCACCAGTGCCACATCGGCGGCCACCATGCGCTCTATGCCCCGAAAATAGTCCTCGCCCTCCGCTGCAAAAATCTGGGGGATGGGGCGACCCTCCACCTCCTCGATCAAGGCGTCGGTCTCAAAAAAGTCCCGGCCGGTCTCCTGCGCTAAAAGCCGTCCAACGGTAGACTTGCCGCAGCCCGGCATTCCAATCAGCACAATATTCATGACTCGTAACCCTTAAAATTGCCCAAAATACGCATATCTGCGGCCAGCTGAGAGAGCTCGTGGAGCACCCCGTCCATGCCGGGGGCGGACAAATCACCGGAAAACTCCAGGAAAAAAAGGTACTCCCAGCTTTTCCCCGGCACCGGGCGGGACTCCAGCTTCATCAGGTTCAGGCCATGAACGGTAAAGATGGTAAGTATTTCATGAAGACTGCCGCTCTGGTGGGGCAGGGTAAAAAGGGCGCTGATTTTGTCCCGCCGGGGGCAGCGCTCCGGGGCGGGGGAGACCACCACAAAGCGGGTAAAATTCTCGGTGTTGTGATTGATTCTCTCGGCTAAAATATGAAGACCGTATATCTCGGCGGCACGGCGGGAGCAGATGGCGGCCGCTGCGCGGTCGCCCCCTGCCGCCACCTGCTTGGCGCTTCCCGCCGTATCCAGGGTGGGGATGCGCTGCCAGTGGCGGTGATCATCCAAAAACTTTTCACTCTGCATGAGCCCCTGCTCATGGGAATAGACGGTTCTAATTTCCTCCAACGCCACCCCGGGCAGCGCCATAAGACAGTGCTCTACCCGTACCTGCCATTCTCCCACGATGTGGTAGGCGTACTGCGCCAACAGGTCGTAGACCTGGCGGATGGAGCCGGTAGAGCTGTTTTCAATGGGCAGAACGGCATAGTCGGCCTCGCCGTTTTGAAGGGCGAGGAACACATCCCCAAACCAGGGCAGGCCCCGGCTGCTGACCTCCGGACCGAAATAGCCCGCGCAGGCTTCCTCGCTATACGCCCCAGGCTCCCCCTGGTAAACCACACGGGGGTTTTGTACCGGGGTGCGGGTGTGCTTTTGCGCCTCCAGATAAGCGGCGTAGCCGGAATCCTCCGCCCCCTCGTGCACCAGCTTGCGCTGCTGGCGGCGGGAAATGCCCATCATGGTTTCGTAGAGAGTCGCCACGTCGGCCTTGAGGGCGGGGTCGGCCACCAGGGCGGTCTTGGCGGCAAGCACCTCCCGTTCGCGGCGGGCGTCCAGCACCGGAATGTGGTTTTGCAGCTTATAGCTCCCTACTTTGCCGGTGATAGCCATGCGCTCCTCAAAGAGGGCCACCAGCTTTTCGTCCACCGCGTCAATTTGGGCGCGGTATTGTTCCAGTTCGGTCATGTCCATTCCCTCAAATCCCTAAAACTTCACAGGCCGCCAGCGCGGCGGCAGCCTCTATCACCGGCAGCGCCCGCTGGACGATGCAGGGGTCGTGCCGACCGTGGATGGATAGCTTGGCGTCGGTCATGTGCGCCAAATCCACCGTGTCCTGCTCCCGCGCAATGGAGGGTGTGGGGCGGATGGCTACCTCAAATTCCACCGGCATTCCGTTGGTAATGCCGCCGTTTATCCCTCCGGCGTGGTTGGTGCGGGTTTTGACCGCCCCGCCGTCCATATAGAAGGAGTCGTTGGCCTGGCTGCCACGCAGGTCGGCAAAGCCAAAGCCCGCGCCAAAGGCAACCGCCTTTACCGCTGGAACAGCAAAGAGCTGCTGAGAGAAAATCCCCTCCACATTGCGCCCAAAGTCGGGGGAGCCCAGTCCGGCGGGCAGCCCGGTAACGGCACAGGAAATGGCGCCCCCCACGCTGTCCAGGTCGTCCTTGGCAGCCAAAATCAGCTCCTCCTGCTGGGCGGCGGTGGGATGATCGATGCCCGCCATGCGGGAAATGTGGGCGGAAACAGCCACTCCGCGCTCTTTCAGGATCAGCTTAGCCACCGCCCCGGCAAATACCAGCGGGGCGGTAAGCCGCCCGGAAAAGTGGCCGCCCCCACGATGGTCGTTGCAGCCCTCATAGCGGAGCTCCCCCGCGTAGTCGGCATGGCCGGGTCGGGGGTGGATTTTTAGGTCGGCATAGTCTCCGGAGCGGGTGTCGGTATTCTCAATAACGGCACAGAGGGGGGTTCCGGTGGTTTTGCCCCCAAAGACGCCGGAGAGAATTTGGGGCCGGTCAGCCTCCCTGCGGGCGGTGGCCAGGGGACTGCCCCCCGGCGCGCGGCGCGCCAGCTCGGCGTGAATAAAGTCCATGTCCAGCGTAATGCCGGAGGGCACCCCCTCCAGCACTACACCGATGGCAGGGCCATGGGATTCTCCAAAAATAATATGTCTCATTGGCTCACCTCAATCCGGCCGCCCAAGGCGGTGTAATGCTCCCAAAAGTTGGGGTAGGATTTCTCCACCGCCTCCGCGCCCGCAATGACAACGGGCGTGGTGCAAACCGTGGCGGCAATGGCCAGCATCATGGCGATACGGTGGTCGTTGTGGCTGGTAGTCTCGCCGCCGTGGAGACGGGAAACCCCGTGAATGGTAAGATAGTCCAGTCCTTCCTCTATCTCCGCCCCCAGCTTGCGCAGCTCGCTGGTGACGGTCTCCAGCCGGTCACTCTCCTTAATGCGCAGCCGCCCGGCATTGACCAGGCGGGTGGTCTGCCCCTCCCGCAGGGCGCACCATGCGGCGATGGGGGGCACCAGATCGGGGGAGCCGGACACGTCCAGCACAACCTCACCAGGTTGGGAGAGCTGCCGTGCCCACTGGTCCAAAATCCGGTCTCCTTGGCAGGAGTCCGGGTTCATGCCCAGTGTCTCCACCGCATTTCCGATGCCCCGGGCAGCGTACCAGAACCCCGCCTGGGACCAGTCAGGCTCCACCGCACAGGGGCAGGAGGTGTACGCCTGTCCGCCGGGGATGGTGAAACGGCGCTCGCCGTCGTACCCCGCCTCCACGCCAAATTGGCGCAGCGCATCCATGGTCATGTCCACATAGCCCGCCGACTCCAGTGGGGTAGTCAGGCAAATTTCCGAGTCACCCGCCAGCAGGGGCAGGGCGTACAAGAGCCCGGTAATAAACTGGCTGGACACATTGCCGGGGAGGGTATATATCCCGGGGGTCAGGCTGCCCTGCACGGTCAGCACGCCGCCCTCCTGCCAATAAGCAATGCCCTTCTCCCGAAAGAGGGCAAGGTACGGTTCCTGGGGCCGCTCCATAAGCCGTCCCCGCCCGGTAAAGACCCCGCCCCCCCGCAGCGCCAGCGCCACAGGAATCAGGAAACGCAGGGTGGAGCCGCTCTCGCCGCAGTCCAGATGGGGCAGACCGCCGCCGTGGGCGCTCAGCTGCTCCATGCAGGCCCGGGTGGCCAGAATATCCTGGCTCTCCGCCAAATTTTTCACCAGGTGCGCCCCGCCTGCCAGATAGGCGGCAATTAAAAGCCGGTGCGCCTGAGATTTGGAGGGCGGAGGGGTAATGGCTCCGGATAGTTTTGTGGGGGTAATGATTATGTTCATAAGGCCTCCAGTAAGTCCTGCTTCTCCATTTTATGGCACACAGCACAGCCCAGCTTTGTGAGCAAAATGAGGGAAATGCTGTCTCCCGTTCCCTTTTTATCCAAACCAATGGCGGCCTTGTAGTATTCGGCGCCGCAGGGAATGGCGATGGGCAGACCCAGCGCCCCCAGCAGAAGGGCCACCCGGTCGGACAGGCCCTGGGGAGTAACCCCCAGCGCTGCACCCAGCTCCAGCGCCTTGACCATGCCTGCGGCCACCGCCTGGCCATGGGTGTATTCCTCGTAGTGTCCCGCCAGCTCGTAAGCGTGCCCCAGGGTGTGGCCAAAGTTTAAAAGCATCCTGGCTCCGGTGTCCCGCTCGTCCTCGATGACTACCCTTCGTTTTAAATCGCAGCAGGTATACAATATGTACTCAATATCCGCCATGAGCTCGGCTCTTGAGGGGCGCTGCTCCAGGTAGGAGTAGAACTCCGCGTCAAAGATGCAGCCGTACTTGACCACCTCGGCCATGCCGTCGGCAAAGGTTCCGTCGTCCAGGGTGCCCAGCACCGCGGAGTCCATCAGCACCAGCTTGGGCTGCCAGAAAGCGCCCGCTAAATTTTTCCCCGCCTTTAAATCCACCGCCACCTTGCCCCCCACGGAGGAATCCACCTGGGCTAAGAGGGTGGTTGGAATCTGTACAAAGTCCACCCCCCGCAGAATGGTGGCGGCGGCAAAGCCCGCCAAATCGCCCACCACGCCGCCACCCAGCGCCACCACCGCGTCGGTGCGGGTAAGCCCAAGGGACATGAATGCGTCATAGAGCTGCTCCAGCATGTCCACCGACTTGGACTTCTCTCCGGCGGGGACGGTAATAAGCTGGGCAATAAAGCCCGCGGCCCGGAGTGCGGCGAGGACTTTTTCCCCATAAAGGGACCCAACCGTGCTGTCGGTCACCACGGCAAGACGCTTGGCTTGGGGCAGGACGGCCTTGCAGCACTCGCCCGCCCTTGCCAAAAGCCCACGCTCAATCAAAATATCGTATGTCCTGCCGGGCAGGTTAACGGTCAGCGTTTTCATGGCATTCTCTCCTCCGGTCTACTTGTCGTTTCTCACCAGTTTGAGAACCAAATTTGAAATGACAAAGCTATATTTTTGCTTCGCTGAATAGCATTACCTCTAACGAGGACTTATTTAAAGTAGTCCTCTCGCAAAACAGCATACCAGGCCTCGTCGCAAATACCTTGATTGCTCCGGTCTGACTGGCGCAAGGTACCCTCGTATTGAAGGCCGCATTTTTGCATGACCTTACCAGAATTCGGATTGCGCAAATCGTGGCGAGTTTCAATGCGATTAACGCCTACCTGCTCAAAAAAGAAGCGAATGACAGCAGCAAAGGCTTCCGGCATAATGCCATGCCCCCACCATGCCTTCCCGATACAGTAACCGATGTGAACCATCTGGATTTCGTTTTTATGTCCCACAACACCGATAGAGCCTATGACCTGCCCCAGCGCCTTAAGCTCAATGCCCCAGTCATAAACCTCTGGATTTTCGTAGTTCATGGAGTTGATGTGGGCAAGGGATACCCCCACATCGACGTGGGGCGGCCAGGTGAGGTGTTTGGTTACCTCGGCATCGCTCGCCCAATTACGAAACATGGCGGGTGCATCGGCAGGGGTAAAGGGGCGCAAAATCAGCCGCTGGGTCTCTAGTGCCTGAGTACCGAGGTGGCGCATAAAATTTCCTCCTTATGCCTGCGGAGTAAGCCCCGCTTTCTTACTTTACCAGCTTCTTTCCCATCAGCTCCACCAATATTCCCATTTTGCGCATGAGAATGTCAAACTGGGGCGGGGTGAGGGACTGCTGCCCGTCGCATTTGGCGTGGGGAGGATCGTTGTGAACCTCAATAATCAGCCCGTCGCACCCGGCGGCAATGGCGGCCATAGCCAGGGGCTCCACCATCCAGCTCATGCCGGCGGCGTGGGAGGGGTCCACAATAATGGGCAGGTGGCTCATCTTGCGGATGGCGGGAATGGCAGATACGTCCAAGGTATTGCGGGTATAGGTCTCAAAGGTGCGCACACCCCGCTCGCATAGAATCACGTTCTCGTTGCCCTCGGCCATAATGTACTCGGCTGACATGATCCACTCCTCATAGCTATTGGAAAGCCCCCGCTTGAGAAGGACGGGCTTGGTCATCTTGCCCACCTCTTTTAAAAGGTCAAAGTTTTGCATGTTCCGGGCGCCAATCTGCACCACGTCCACCTTTTCCTCAAAAAGCTCCACATATTTGGGCGCCATAATCTCGCTGACCACGGGCAGACCGGTGGCGGACTTGGCCTCTAACAGCAGGTCCAGGCCGGGGGTGCCCATGCCCTGGAAGGAGTAGGGGGAGGTGCGGGGCTTAAACGCACCGCCCCGGAGCATGGAGGCGCCCGACTGCTGCACATCCCGGGCAATGGAGATAATCTGCTCCTCGCTCTCCACCGAGCAGGGGCCGGCTATTACGCCAAAGTTGCCGCCGCCGATGACGGCGCTGCCTACCCGCACGGCGCTGTCCTCAGGGTGAAACTTGCGGTTGGCCTTCTTGTATGGCTCTTGCACCCGCATGACCCGCTCCACATGGGGCTCCATGCTGATTTTGTCCATATCCAGGCTAATGGTATCTCCCACCAGACCCAAAATAGTGCAGCCGATACCATTGGTAATACCTACTTGGAGCCCCTGCGCCTCAAAGCTGGCCGCCAGCGCATCAATCTCCTCTTTTCGCGTGCCTGGCTTTAAAATAACTACCATAATAAACCTTCCTTTCTCTAGAGCGTTTCTGAAAAGTCCATGCATCCGTCCTTTTGAGAAAAACCTCGCCCTGCCGAACAAAAATAAAAGAGCGCCCACTGATGAAATCAATGGGCGCCCCGCAATGATACGAAAGCAGCTGTGAAGCAACCAGGCTCCACCCATGATAACATCCCTCTTATTTACCCAACGCAAAATAGCCGGCGCTCATAAATCGAGCCCAGCCATAGGTAAAGGAGAAAGATGCAGTTGTGAGGGCAGTACGGTTCATAGAGATGCCTCACTTTGGTAAGTTAAAGTTATTGTACACCCAGCGGGGAAAAAATGCAAGAATTCTTTTGCCGAAATCGGACAGTGACCGCGCCCGAGGGCGCGGTCACTATTTTTAAAGGGCTTCTATTTCAATATCGTAGGGGATATCGGCCTTGATATGATATTGAGCCGCAAAGCTCACCATATTCATGGAAAAGCCCATAAAGGTGTCTACCTCCGGGTGAAGAATCAGCTCACCGTGAGCCACATCACCAAAGGTGCGCCCGAATAGCGCAGGACCGCTGAATACCGTCTCGCCCTGGGTACGGATGGTAACCTGCACCATATCGCCAAATTGAAAACCGCTCTTTTGAAAGGCCGTGTTGGGGATGTTGGTGGTCATAATACCAAAGCAATTGTTTTCATCGCCAAAGGCTACGCCCTTCACGTGTTTTGGCTCCACGGCGCAGGGAAAGAGCTGGTGATGCACAATTTCCGACACGGGATATGCCGGACCTACCCCTGCAAAGTCAATTTGTCCGGCAGCCAGCTTTGCGGCGGTGTAAGAAAAGAGATCGCGGCCATGAAATATATCCACATGCTCACTGTCGCGGTATCGGTTGACCTGCTCGTCAATCTCCCGCACTTCTTCAATGCCGTATAGCACGTCCAACCATGTAAGGGTACCGTTGTCGGGAGTGACCACATAATACCCGTTTTTTGT